>NZ_JBYVMF010000041.1:0-35424 GCF_058145095.1 Pseudomonas sp. MDV22-iso1 | reverse complement strand
GTGGTTGGTGGTGCGTTCGATCTCTTTGACGCGCTCGGCGTGCTCGAGCGCGAAGTTTTCCGCCAGGGTGTTCAGTACAGCGTTGGCTTCGGCGGAAAACGCCGGCACTTCGCTGATGGCAGGGTGAGCGGCCAGGCGCTGGAGCCAGCGCACTTCCACCAGAACGCGAGCACGGATCAGGCCGTATTCGCTGAAAATTGGGCGCAGGGCCTGGGTTTTGCCGGCGTAGCGGCCGTCAACAGGGGAAACCGCAGTGAGCGAAGAAAGCTGCATGGGGTGTTCTCGGACAGTCGGGCAACGAAATGGGGCGCGTATCATACATGAAAAAATCCGCCGGTCCGTTGCCAACTGACCGGCGTATTACGCGTTACAGACCAAAAGCGATGTTGCGGGCGCGGTTCAGCTGCTGCGCATCAGCGGGTAAAGCTCTTTAAGCAATTTGCGACGACTGATCACCAGCTGCCAGCGATGGCCGCCCAACTGCCGCCACAGCCGCGCAGAACGAATGCCGGCCAGCAACAGGGCGCGGATCTTCGAAGCGTTGCTCGGTTGCTGCAGGTTGCGCATGTCGCCATGCACCTGGATCCGCTGGCGCAGAGTGCTCAGGGTGTCCTGATAGAGTGCGCCACAGGCGGCGATGACATTTTCGTGCGCCGGGCCGAAGTGCTCGACCTGGGACTGGATCTGCGGCAATCGCTTGCCAATCGCTTCGAGCATGTCTTCGCGCTTGGCCAGCTGACGCTCGAGGCCGAGCATCGCCAGGGCGTAACGCAGTGGCTCACGTTGCAGAGTGCTTGGATCGCGTTCCAGCGCGCCGATCAATGCGCGGTAGCCCTCACGCAGATTGAGGTCGTCGCCGCCGTACACTTCCAGCGTGTCCTTCGGGTCGCGAATCAACAGGCTGCCGAGCATGCAGGTCAGGCCTGCTTCGCTGGTTTGCCCCGTCTTGGCGATCTTGTCGACCAGTACGGCGGCGAGAAACACGCCGCCCAACGCCGTCAGTTGTTCCTGGGTCGGGTTCATTGAGCCTGGCCTTTGCTCGTCCACGGCTCGGCCACTTCGATCACGCCGCCGCCGAGGCAGATTTCACCGTCGTAGAACACCACGGACTGGCCTGGGGTGACCGCGCGTTGCGGGTCATCGAAGGTCGCACGGTAACCGGTTTCGGTCTTTTCCAGGGTGCAGGGCTGGTCGCTCTGGCGATAACGGACCTTGGCGGTCAGTTTGCGCGGCCCGGACAGGTCGATCGGGTTGACCCAATAAATGTCCGAAGCGAGCAGGGCGCGGGAGAACAGGTACGGATGGTCATTGCCCTGGCCAACGATCAGCTCGTTGTTTTCCAGGTCCTTGATCAGCACGTACCACGGTTCGTCACTGGCGTCTTTCAAGCCGCCGATGCCCAGGCCCTGACGCTGGCCGATGGTGTGGTACATCAGGCCATGGTGGCGACCGATGACTTCACCTTCGGTGGTCTTGATCTCGCCCGGCTGGGCGGGCAGGTATTGCTTGAGGAAATCACTGAAGCGGCGTTCGCCGATAAAGCAGATCCCGGTGGAATCCTTTTTCTTCGCGGTAGCCAGATCATGTTTCTCGGCAATCGCGCGCACTTCGGGTTTTTCCAGCTCGCCGACCGGGAACAGGGTCTTGGCGATCTGTTCACCGCCCACGGCGTGCAGGAAGTAGCTCTGGTCCTTGTTAGGGTCCAGGCCCTTGAGCAGCTCGGTGCGGCCGTCAACGTCACGTCGGCGCACATAGTGACCGGTGGCGATCAGGTCGGCGCCCAGCATCATGGCGTAGTCGAGGAACGCCTTGAACTTGATTTCGCGGTTGCAGAGGATGTCCGGGTTCGGGGTGCGACCGGCCTTGTATTCGGCCAGGAAGTGCTCGAACACGTTGTCCCAGTACTCGGCGGCGAAGTTGGCGGTGTGCAGCTTGATGCCAATCTTGTCGCACACGGCCTGGGCGTCCGCCAGGTCGTCCATGGCGGTGCAGTATTCCGTTCCATCGTCTTCTTCCCAGTTCTTCATGAACAGGCCTTCCACCTCATAACCCTGCTCGATCAACAGAAGGGCGGAAACGGAAGAGTCCACGCCGCCGGACATGCCGACAATGACGCGCTTCTTTTGTGTATCAGAAGGGGCTGGATCACGCATAGGGATTCAATGAGTGTCTTGAAAAAGGACGCGATTCTAGCAGGCTCAAGGCCACAAGGCTAAAGAGAAGGGCGGATCAATTCGAGGCCGAAGTGCTGGCCGTCCAGATAATCATCGATGCAACGGATGATCAGCTCGCTGCGCCAGTTTTCGCGCTGCGCCAGTAATTCGTCCCGCGTCAGCCACTTGGCGCCGACGATGCCGTCGTCCAGTTGATAATCGGGGTGGTGTTTAAGCGGTGTTGCAGTGAAGCAAACCCGTTGATAGGTCACGCCGTTGCTGGGTGCGGTATACAGGTAAATTCCGACCACGCCGGTGGCTTCGACGTCCCAGCCGGTTTCTTCCAGCGTTTCGCGTACGGCGGCTTCGATCAGGGTTTCGTTCGGGTCGAGGTGGCCGGCGGGCTGGTTGAGCACATTGCGCCCGTGCTTGTGCTCTTCGACCATCAGGAAGCGGCCGTTGTCTTCGACGATGGTGGCGACGGTGATGTGGGGTTTCCAGTCCATAAAGCTTCCTCGGATTCCAATGTTGAAACACGATCAAATGTAGGAGTGAGCCTGCTCGCGATAGCGCAATGTCAGTCACCAAAGATGTTGAATGGTATACCGCTATCGCGAGCAGGCTCACTCCTACAGGAAATTGCGAAGCCAGCAAACAAAAACCCCGGCACTGGGCCGGGGCTTTTTTGCATCTTTACAACCTTACACCAGTGCAGCGATCGCGGTGTTGAAGGTGTTGCTTGGACGCATGGCCTTGCTGATCAAGTCGGCATTGGCGTGGTAGTAACCGCCGATGTCCACTGGCTTGCCTTGAACGGCGTTGAGTTCGGCAACGATGGTTGCTTCGTTCTCGGTCAAGGTTTTGGCCAGCTCGCCAAACTGCGCTTGCAGTGCAGCGTCTTCAGTCTGGGCCGCCAGGGCTTGAGCCCAGTACAGCGCCAGGTAGAAGTGGCTGCCGCGGTTGTCGATGTTGCCGACTTTGCGCGATGGCGACTTGTTGTTGTCCAGGAACTGGCCAGTGGCCTGATCCAGGGTCTTGGCCAGAACCAGCGCCTTAGGGTTGTTGTACGTCACACCCAGGTGCTCAAGGGAAGCGGCCAGGGCCAGGAACTCGCCCAGGGAATCCCAACGCAGGAAGTTCTCTTCCAGCAGCTGCTGAACGTGCTTCGGAGCCGAACCGCCAGCGCCGGTTTCGAACAGGCCGCCACCGTTCATCAGCGGCACGATCGACAGCATCTTGGCGCTGGTGCCCAGTTCCATGATCGGGAACAGGTCAGTCAGGTAGTCGCGCAGTACGTTGCCGGTCACCGAGATGGTGTCGAGGCCGGAGCGGGTGCGCTGCAGGGTGAACTTCATCGCGTCGACTGGCGCCATGATCTGGATGTCCAGGCCGGTGGTGTCGTGATCCTTCAGGTAAGCCTGAACTTTCTCGATCACGACGCCATCGTGGGCGCGCATCGGGTCTAGCCAGAAAATGGCTGGAGTGGCGCTGGCGCGAGCACGGTTGACGGCCAGTTTGACCCAGTCCTGGATCGGCGCGTCTTTGGTCTGGCACATGCGGAAAGTGTCGCCGGCTTCAACCGACTGCTCCAGCAAGGTACGGCCAGCGCTGTCGGAAACCCGAACCACGCCGTTCGACTTGATCTGGAAGGTCTTGTCGTGCGAGCCGTACTCTTCGGCTTTCTTCGCCATCAGACCGACGTTAGGCACGCTGCCCATGGTGGTCGGATCAAAGGCGCCGTTAGCCTTGCAGTCTTCGATCACCGCCTGGTAGATCGTGGCGTAGCAACGATCCGGGATCACGGCCTTGGTGTCGTGCAGCTGACCATCGGTGCCCCACATCTTGCCGGAGTCACGGATCATCGCTGGCATCGAGGCGTCGACAATGACGTCGCTCGGCACGTGCAGGTTGGTGATGCCTTTGTCGGAGTTGACCATGGCCAGCGACGGACGAACGGCGTAGACCGCCTGGATGTCCGCTTCGATCTGCGCTTGCTGCTCAGCCGGCAGGGCTTTGATGCGAGCGTACAGGTCGCCGATGCCGTTGTTCAGGTTGAAGCCGATCTGTGCCAGCACGTCAGCGTGCTTGGCCAGTGCGTCTTTATAGAACTCGGCAACGATCTGGCCGAACATGATCGGGTCGGAGACCTTCATCATGGTGGCTTTCAGGTGAACCGACAGCAGCACGCCTTTGGCTTTGGCGTCTTCGATCTCGGCAGCAATGAAGCTGCGCAGAGCGTTTTTGCTCATGACCGCGCAGTCGAGGATCTCACCGGCTTGCACGGTGGTTTTTTCTTTCAGGACGGTGGTGGTGCCGTCTTGAGCGATCAATTCGATTTTGACGGCGTCAGCGGCGTCGATCAGGGCAGCTTTTTCGCTGCCGTAGAAATCACCGGTGCTCATGTGCGCGACGTGGGACTTGGAGTCTGCAGCCCAGGCGCCCATTTTGTGCGGGTGCTTGCGAGCGTAGTTCTTGACCGAGAGCGGTGCACGACGATCGGAGTTGCCTTCGCGCAGTACCGGGTTTACGGCGCTGCCCTTGATCTTGTCGTAGCGCGACTTGGCGAGCTTGTCGGCGTCGGTGGTCACGGTTTCCGGGTAGTCCGGCAGTGCGAAGCCCTGGGCTTGCAGCTCTTTGATCGCTGCTTGCAGTTGCGGAACCGAAGCACTGATGTTCGGCAACTTGATGATGTTGGCTTCAGGCGTAACGGCCAGGTCGCCCAGTTCGGCGAGGTGGTCGGCTACGGCTTTGTCACCCAATTGCTCGGGGAAGCTGGCCAGGATGCGCCCTGCAAGAGAGATATCGCGGGTTTCAACGGCGATATCAGCCGAGGCAGTGAACGCCTCTACGATAGGCAACAGTGAATAGGTGGCGAGGGCTGGAGCTTCGTCGGTGAAGGTATAGATGATCTTCGAGCGGGTGGGCATATTCGGATTAACTCTCTCTTCTTTGCTAAAGCGTGCGCAGAAACTCGAAGGGCGCCGGGTAAGCGCGTTCGTTCAAAGTCATCCATGAGCCGAATGTCGAGTTTTGTGCGCGGTGATGTTGGGTGCATCAGTCGAGCGGCAAGCGGGTGGACTGCGGTAACAGTCCTGCTTTTTCAGGTCCAAAGTCTCGTGCTAGAGAGGTCGGCCGTCGTGACTCTGTGGTCAGCGGGCGGCATTATACATAGGTAGCTGGCAATCTGCCGATGGTTCATACGTAACGAACATCGTCCATTGGTCTAAAGGTCGCAGGGGAGTGTGGGGCGTAGAGTCTTGCACCGTGCTTGAGTTTGGCGCTTTTCCCTTTGCTTTCAGGCTTGTACGTTGCGAACTGCGCAGCTTTGCGGCAGATGGTTGGAACATAGGGTTTGCGCGCCGATTTAACTGGGGTACGCTCGAACGAAGCCAGATGTTCAATCCAAACAATGGAGTTCAGCATGGGATACAAGAAGATTCAGGTTCCAGCAGTCGGCGACAAAATCACCGTCAACGCGGACCATTCTCTCAATGTTCCTAACAACCCGATCATCCCCTTCATCGAAGGCGATGGTATCGGCGTTGATATCAGCCCGGTCATGATCAAGGTTGTCGATGCTGCTGTTAAGAAGGCTTACGGCGGCGATCGCAAAATTTCCTGGATGGAAGTCTACGCCGGGGAGAAAGCGACTCAGGTTTACGATCAGGACACCTGGCTACCTCAGGAAACCCTGGACGCGGTGAAGGATTACGTGGTTTCCATCAAGGGCCCTCTGACCACGCCGGTCGGTGGCGGCATCCGTTCGTTGAACGTGGCCCTGCGTCAGCAACTCGATCTTTATGTGTGCCTGCGCCCGGTGCGCTGGTTTGAAGGCGTCCCCAGCCCGGTCAAGAAGCCAGGCGACGTCGACATGACGATCTTCCGCGAGAACTCGGAAGACATCTACGCCGGTATCGAGTGGAAAGCCGGCTCGCCGGAAGCGACCAAGGTCATCAAATTCCTCAAAGATGAAATGGGTGTTACCAAGATCCGTTTCGACGAGAACTGCGGTATCGGCATCAAGCCGGTGTCCCTGCAGGGTACCAAGCGTCTGGCGCGCAAAGCATTGCAATATGTGGTCGATAACGATCGCGACTCGCTGACCATCGTGCACAAAGGCAACATCATGAAGTTCACCGAAGGTGCCTTCAAGGAGTGGGCCTACGAAGTGGCGGCTGAAGAGTTCGGCGCGACACTGCTCGACGGCGGTCCGTGGATGCAGTTCAAGAACCCGAAAACCGGCAAGAACGTCATCGTCAAGGACGCCATCGCCGACGCCATGCTTCAGCAGATCCTGCTGCGCCCGGCCGAATACGACGTGATCGCAACCCTCAACCTGAACGGTGACTACCTGTCTGACGCCCTGGCGGCTGAAGTGGGCGGTATCGGTATCGCGCCAGGTGCGAACCTGTCCGACACCATCGCGATGTTCGAAGCGACCCATGGTACTGCGCCGAAATACGCCGGCAAGGACCAGGTGAACCCGGGTTCGCTGATCCTGTCCGCAGAGATGATGCTGCGCCATATGGGCTGGACCGAAGCGGCCGATCTGATCATCAAGGGCACCAACGGCGCGATCTCCGCCAAAACCGTGACCTATGACTTCGAACGTTTGATGGAAGGCGCCAAGCTGCTGTCGTCCTCTGCGTTCGGTGATGCGCTGATTTCGCATATGTAACATTTGCACGAAACGAAAAACCGCCCGGCTTGAGTGATTGAGCCGGGCGGTTTTTTATTCCAGTTCGGGATCGGTCTGGAGGGAGGATACGAAACTAAGCTGTAACGGTTTGTTGCTCGGCAGGCGAGGCAACTTCCTCCACAGCCTGAGGCGCGCCGATGTTCACGGCATGCAGCCCTTTGGGTCCCTGGATGATCTCGAAGACGACAGCCTGACCGGCCTTCAGGGTTTTATAGCCGTCCATCTGGATGGCCGAGTAATGAGCAAAAAGGTCTTCGCTTTTGCCATCTTCATTGATGAAACCGTAGCCCTTGGCGTTGTTGAACCATTTCACCTTGCCGCTGACCTTCACACCTGACATACCCAACTCCCTCTGCAACAGACTCCATCACTGGAGTATCATCCAGTTCATCCGCAGTCGAATCCCATAAATAAGATTGACTCCGCGGACCTTTTTTACCCACTGTGGGCTCTATTGGTTGTAACACCGTTTTGCCGATAGTCAAGGTGACCAGGCAGTCGGAGTTGAAATCGTCCATGACCGCCCCCACCACTGTATTCGCACAACTGACGAACCTTTCTTTCCATGCATGCAATCAGCCAGATTCGACTAACATTCAATCAGGATCGCCCGGTTCTCCATCAAGACCCGGGGACACACGACGACGATTCTGCAGGCATTGCTGTTCAGGAGGCTAAGCCTGCTTTACAGGCACCACCGATGTACAAGGTGGTTTTGTTCAACGATGACTACACACCGATGGATTTCGTCGTCGAAGTGCTCGAGGTGTTTTTTAACCTGAATCGGGAGCTGGCGACCAAGGTCATGCTGGCCGTCCATACAGAAGGACGGGCAGTATGTGGAGTGTTTACCCGCGACATCGCCGAGACCAAGGCCATGCAGGTCAACCAGTACGCCAGGGAAAGCCAGCATCCGCTACTCTGTGAAATCGAGAAGGACGGTTAATCGCCGACCACTTGGGTATGAGGTGAAGCTATGTTAAACCGCGAGCTCGAAGTCACCCTCAATCTTGCCTTCAAGGAAGCCCGTTCGAAGCGTCATGAGTTCATGACCGTCGAACACCTCCTGCTGGCCCTATTGGACAATGAGGCTGCCGCCACCGTTTTGCGTGCCTGCGGCGCAAACCTCGACAAACTCAAGCATGATCTGCAGGAGTTCATCGACTCCACCACGCCGTTGATCCCCGTCCATGATGAGGACCGCGAGACCCAGCCTACATTGGGCTTCCAGCGTGTTCTGCAGCGTGCTGTCTTTCACGTACAGAGCTCGGGCAAACGCGAAGTAACCGGCGCCAATGTGCTGGTTGCGATCTTCAGTGAGCAAGAGAGTCAGGCAGTGTTCCTGCTGAAACAGCAGAGCGTTGCGCGCATCGATGTCGTCAATTACATCGCTCACGGCATCTCCAAGGTGCCCGGGCATGGCGATCACTCTGAAGGTGAGCAAGATATGCAGGATGACGAGGGCGGTGAGTCTTCATCTTCAGGCAATCCTCTGGATGCTTATGCCAGCAATCTCAACGAACTCGCGCGCCAGGGTCGAATCGACCCGTTGGTAGGCCGTGAGCTGGAAGTCGAGCGTGTCGCGCAGATTCTGGCGCGTCGCCGCAAAAACAATCCGTTGCTGGTGGGCGAGGCGGGCGTGGGTAAAACCGCGATTGCCGAAGGCCTGGCCAAACGCATTGTCGACAACCAGGTGCCTGACCTGTTGGCCAATAGCGTGGTGTATTCCCTTGACCTGGGCGCCTTGCTGGCCGGTACCAAATACCGTGGCGACTTCGAGAAGCGTTTCAAGGCGCTGCTCAATGAGCTGAAAAAACGTCCGCAGGCCATCCTGTTCATCGACGAGATCCACACCATCATTGGTGCGGGCGCCGCGTCCGGTGGTGTCATGGATGCCTCGAACCTGCTCAAGCCATTGCTGTCTTCGGGCGATATCCGTTGCATCGGTTCGACCACTTTCCAGGAATTCCGTGGGATCTTCGAGAAGGACCGTGCCCTGGCTCGGCGCTTCCAGAAAGTCGACGTGTCGGAGCCTTCGGTGGAAGACACCATCGGTATCCTGCGCGGCCTGAAAGGTCGTTTCGAAGCGCACCACAACATCGAATACAGCGATGAGGCCTTGCGTGCCGCTGCAGAACTGGCGTCGCGCTACATCAACGACCGGCACATGCCGGACAAGGCCATCGACGTCATCGACGAAGCGGGTGCCTACCAGCGTCTGCAGCCGATCGAGAAGCGCGTGAAACGTATCGAGGTGCCTCAGGTCGAGGACATCGTTGCGAAAATCGCGCGTATACCGCCAAAACATGTCACCAGCTCCGACAAAGAGCTGCTGCGCAACCTTGAGCGTGACCTGAAACTGACGGTGTTCGGTCAGGATGCTGCCATCGACTCTCTGTCGACGGCGATCAAACTGTCCCGCGCCGGCCTCAAGTCCCCTGACAAACCTGTCGGTTCCTTCCTGTTCGCCGGGCCGACCGGTGTCGGTAAAACCGAAGCGGCGCGTCAGCTGGCGAAGGCATTGGGTATCGAACTGGTTCGCTTCGACATGTCCGAGTATATGGAGCGCCACACCGTATCGCGTCTGATCGGTGCGCCTCCTGGTTATGTCGGGTTCGATCAGGGCGGTCTGCTGACCGAAGCCATCACCAAACAGCCTCACTGCGTGCTGTTGCTCGATGAGATCGAGAAGGCGCATCCGGAAGTCTTCAATCTGCTGTTGCAGGTCATGGACCACGGTACGCTCACTGATAACAACGGGCGCAAGGCGGATTTCCGTAACGTGATCGTCATTATGACGACCAACGCCGGTGCCGAAACTGCAGCACGTGCTTCGATCGGTTTCACCCATCAGGACCACTCGTCCGATGCGATGGAAGTGATCAAGAAGAGCTTCACGCCAGAATTCCGTAACCGTCTGGACACCATTATCCAGTTTGGTCGCCTCAGCCATGAGGTCATCAAAAGCGTGGTGGACAAGTTCCTTACGGAGCTTCAGGCGCAGCTGGAAGACAAGCGTGTGCAGCTGGAAGTGACGGACGCGGCGCGCAGCTGGCTGGCAGCCGGTGGCTACGATTCGGCGATGGGTGCCCGGCCAATGGCGCGTTTGATTCAAGACAAGATCAAGCGTCCACTGGCGGAAGAGATTCTCTTTGGCGAACTGGCCGACCATGGCGGTGTGGTACACATCGACCTCAAGGATGGCGAGCTGACCTTCGAGTTCGAAACCACGGCAGAAATGGCCTGACGTTAATCGCAACAAAGCAAAAGGCGCCGAAAGGCGCCTTTTTGCTGTCTATCGCCTCACCGCGATCTCCTGTAGGAGCGAGCCTGCTCGCGATGGCGGTGTGTCAGTGACGTTAATATTGGCTGATATGACGCTATCGCGAGCAGGCTCACTCCTACAGCGGGGGGGGGGGGGGCGTTGCCAATCAAATTCTGCGCACACAAAAACGCCCGGCATAAACCGGGCGTCTTGTATTGACTTGATTAGCGAGCGCGGTAAGTGATGCGCCCTTTGCTCAAGTCATAGGGCGTCAGCTCGACGCGCACTTTGTCACCGGTAAGAATACGGATGTAGTTCTTGCGCATCTTGCCGGAGATATGCGCGGTTACGACGTGCCCATTTTCCAACTCCACACGAAACATGGTGTTGGGCAGGGTGTCGACGACAGTGCCTTCCATTTCGAAGCTGTCTTCTTTCGACATGCAGTAAAGCCCTCGGTGTCCAATGAATGGCCCGGTGCAACTGCGCCAGGCAAAAGCGGCGTGCATTGTGCCCGAAAAATGGGGTTTAAGCCAAGGGGTTTAGGGATTGCTCTAGTTCAGGATGACCCAGCGCTGGTTAATCAGCAGTTCGATAGGGCGATATTGAGTCTTGTAGCTCATCTTTTTGCAGTTTTTGATCCAGTAACCCAGGTACACCGCTTCCAGCCCCAGGCGCTGGGCCTCGGCGATTTGCCAGAGGATCGCGTAACGCCCCAGGCTGCGGCGTTCTTCGGCAGGCTCGTAAAAGGTATAAACCGCCGAAAGCCCGTTAGGCAGCAGGTCCGTTACGGCGACGGCCAGCAGCCGGCCTTCTTGCCTGAATTCATAAAACCGGGAAAACGGCAGGTCGCGTACCAGGAACGTGGAAAACTGATCACGGCTCGGCGGGTACATGTCCCCGTCGGCGTGACGCTGCTCGATATAGCGCTGATAGAGATCGAAGTATTCTTCGGTGAACTTGGGTTTGGCGGGGCGTACCTGCACATCGAGGTTACGTTTGAAAATGCGCTTCTGCTGGCGGTTGGGTAAAAAATTGGCAACAGGAATGCGCGCTGGAACGCACGCATTGCAATTTTGGCAATGGGGCCGATAGAGATGATCGCCACTACGCCGAAAACCCATTTCGGACAGATCTGCGTAGACATGCACGTCCATGGGCTGGCTAGGATCGAGGAACAGGGTGGTGGCCTGCTCTTCGGGCAGATAACCGCAAGAGTGGGGCTGAGTGGCATAAAACTTCAAGCGCGCCAACTCGGTCATGATCAACCCTCGATAATCTTTTGAATAAGTGTAAGCGCTTTTGAATAAGTGTAAGCCACGCGCGTCAAAGTCGCTCAGCAAACCCATGTGGCGCGGTTGGGTTGGTCCAGGTGCTGCGTCAGATAGCCGGCAAATTCGCGGCGGGGAATGGCTCGCGCACCAAGGCTGTGCAGATGGTCGGTCGGCATCTGGCAATCAATCAGTACAAAACCTGAGTCTTTCAGGTGTTGGACCAGTGTGGCAAAGCCAAATTTCGACGCGTTGTCGGCGCGGCTGAACATCGACTCGCCGAAAAACAGCTGACCCATTGCCAATCCATAGAGGCCGCCAACCAGCTCGCCCTGGTCCCAGACTTCGACCGAATGCGCGTAACCACGCCGGTGCAGTTCGAGGTAGGCGTTTTGCATCGCTTCGGTGATCCAGGTGCCGTCCGCGTAATCCCGCGGCGCAGCACAGGCGCGGATGACCGCTTCGAAATCCTGATCAAACGTCACCTGATAGCGCTGTTGGCGCAGCAACTTGTTCAGGCTGCGCGAGATATGCAGTTCGTCGGGAAACAGGACTGTGCGAGGGTCCGGCGACCACCAGAGAATCGGCTGGCCTTCGGAGAACCAGGGAAAGCACCCATGACGGTAAGCCTGGATCAAACGATCGGCGGACAGATCGCCGCCCGCGGCCAGGAGACCGTTGGGATCGCGCATGGCTTTGTCCAGCGGCGGGAAGGTCAGGGTGTTGCGTTGTAACCAAGTCAGCATGGCATCCGGGCTTGCAGAAGGGGAGGGCGGTGGCGGGTTGTCAGGCCCGTCGTGAAGTTTGCCGTCAAACGGCGGGAATGTCGTCGAGGAATTTTTCGGCGTCCAGCGCGGCCATGCAGCCGGCACCGGCAGATGTAACTGCCTGGCGGTAAACATGGTCGGCGACATCGCCCGCTGCAAACACACCGGGAATTTCGGTGGAAGTGGCGTCTCCGTCGCTGCCACTTTTAACCCGCAGGTAGCCGTCGCGCATGCTCAGCTGGCCTTCGAACAGGTCGGTATTGGGTTTGTGTCCGATGGCGATGAATACGCCGGTCACCGGCAGATCACTGGTTTCCCCGGTGAGACTGTCCCGCAGGCGGGCGCCTGTGACGCCGCTGGCGTCGCCCAGTATCTCGTCCAGATGCTGGTTCCAGTGCAGGCGGATATTGCCATTGGCGGCTTTCTCGAACAGTTTGTCCTGGAGGATTTTCTCCGAGCGCAGTTTGTCGCGACGGTGGATCAGGTGCACTTCCTTCGCGATGTTCGACAGGTACAAAGCTTCTTCAACCGCCGTATTCCCACCGCCCACTACCGCGACCACCTGATTGCGATAGAAGAACCCGTCGCAGGTGGCGCACGCCGAAACGCCTCTGCCGGCAAACGCCTCTTCCGAGGGTAACCCCAGGTACTGCGCCGATGCGCCCGTGGCGATAATCAGCGCGTCACAGGTATAGGTCCCCCCATCGCCGATCAGCTCGAACGGGCGTTGTTGCAACTTGGCGGTATGGATGTGGTCGTAAACGATCTCTGTGTCAAAGCGTTCGGCGTGTTTTTGCATGCGCTCCATCAGCACCGGGCCCGTAAGGCCTTCGACGTCGCCGGGCCAGTTATCGACTTCCACGGTGGTGGTGAGCTGGCCTCCTGCCTGTATGCCGGTGATGACAACGGGTTTGAGGTTGGCGCGGGCGGCATACACAGCGGCGCTGTAACCGGCCGGGCCGGAACCCAGAATGATCAGGCGGGAATGCTTCGCTTCGCTCATAAATACACCTCATAAGCCTTTGTCACAAAAGAGAATGCATGCTCAAATTGAACGATAGGGTATGTGTCGATTGCCAGGTTGCTTCCAAGGGTTGCGAGCATGGCATCAGACGAACAAACCCGTACAATGCCTGCTTGTAACAGTGCATGTTTTAAAAAAGCAGTGCATCCCGTGTTTATCAAAACGCGGGTGCAGTGTTAAAAGTAGTCCCAGTTGCGCCTGTTCACTTTTTTACCTGCCTGGATTGGGCAGTTTTTATAGTCATTCAACAGATGGACGCGCCATTGGCGCAGGAAAAGTAGCGTTTTGAAGAAATCCACCGCAGCACCTAAAACAGTCGTCGTTCCGCTCTGGCGGCAGCAATTGCACTACCGACTCAAGGAAGGTGCATTGATCGCCATCGGTGCCTTGTGCCTGTTCCTGATGATGGCCTTGCTGACGTACGGCAAGGACGATCCGGGCTGGAGTCACAACAGCAAGATCGATGATGTGCAGAATTTCGGCGGCCCCGCCGGTTCCTACAGCGCCGATATCCTGTTCATGGTGCTGGGATACTTCGCCTACATCTTCCCGTTGTTGCTGGCAGTCAAGGCCTGGCAGATTTTCCGTCAGCGTCACGAGCCGTGGCAGTGGAGCGGCTGGCTGTTTTCCTGGCGGCTGATCGGTCTGGTGTTCCTGGTGCTGTCGGGCGCTGCTTTGGCTCACATCCATTTCCATGCCGCAACCGGTCTTCCTGCCGGTGCCGGGGGCGCGCTGGGCGAGAGCCTGGGCGATCTGGCCCGCAATGCGCTGAACATCCAGGGCAGCACGTTGCTGTTCATCGCGCTGTTCCTGTTCGGCCTGACGGTGTTCACCGACCTGTCATGGTTCAAGGTGATGGACGTCACCGGCAAGATTACCCTCGACCTTTTCGAACTGTTCCAGGGCGCCGCCAATCGCTGGTGGGCCGCTCGCGTCGAACGCAAGCAACTGGTCGCGCAACTGCGTGAAGTCGACGACCGCGTCCACGACGTGGTCGCGCCAACCGTGACCGACAAGCGTGAACAGGCCAAGGTCAAGGAACGCCTGATCGAACGTGAGCAGGCCCTGAGCAAGCACATGTCCGACCGCGAGAAGCAGGTGCCGCCGGTGATTGCCCCCGCGCCACCGAAACCTGCCGCCCCCAGCAAGCGCGTGGAAAAAGAGAAACAGGCGCCGTTGTTCGTCGACAGCGCCGTGGAAGGCACGTTGCCGCCGATCTCGATTCTCGACCCTGCAGAAAAGAAACAGCTCAATTATTCGCCCGAATCCCTGGCCGCGGTTGGCCACTTGCTGGAAATCAAGCTCAAGGAATTCGGCGTTGAAGTCTCGGTGGATTCGATTCACCCGGGCCCGGTGATTACCCGTTACGAAATCCAGCCTGCAGCCGGCGTCAAAGTCAGCCGCATTTCCAACCTGGCGAAAGACCTGGCGCGTTCGCTTGCAGTGCCCAGCGTGCGTGTGGTGGAAGTGATTCCGGGCAAAACCACGGTTGGTATCGAAATCCCTAACGAGGACCGCCAGATCGTGCGCTTCTCCGAAGTGCTATCGACCCCCGAGTACGACAACTTCAAGTCGCCTGTCACGTTGGCGCTGGGTCACGATATCGGCGGCAAGCCGGTTATCACCGACCTGGCGAAAATGCCGCACTTGCTGGTGGCCGGTACGACCGGTTCCGGTAAATCGGTGGGTGTGAACGCGATGATCCTGTCGATCCTGTTCAAGTCTGGCCCGGAAGACGCCAAGCTGATCATGATCGACCCGAAAATGCTTGAGCTGTCGATCTACGAAGGCATTCCGCATTTGCTGTGCCCGGTCGTGACCGACATGAAAGACGCGGCCAACGCCCTGCGCTGGAGCGTGGCGGAGATGGAGCGCCGCTACAAACTGATGGCGAAGATGGGCGTGCGTAACCTTTCGGGCTTCAACGCCAAGGTCAAGGAAGCCCAGGATGCCGGCGAACCGTTGACCGACCCGCTGTACAAACGCGAAAGCATTCACGATGAAGCGCCGCTGCTGACCAAGCTGCCGACCATCGTGGTGGTGGTCGACGAATTCGCCGACATGATGATGATCGTCGGCAAGAAGGTCGAAGAACTGATCGCCCGTATCGCCCAGAAAGCGCGGGCCGCGGGTATTCACTTGATCCTTGCGACCCAGCGTCCTTCGGTTGACGTGATCACCGGCCTGATCAAGGCAAACATTCCTACCCGTATGGCGTTCCAGGTGTCGAGCAAGATCGACTCGCGGACCATTATCGACCAGGGTGGCGCCGAGCAATTGCTGGGCCACGGTGACATGCTCTACATGCCGCCTGGCACCAGTCTGCCAATCCGTGTCCACGGTGCGTTCGTTTCCGATGACGAGGTTCACCGGGTGGTCGAAGCGTGGAAACTGCGCGGCGCGCCGGAATACAACGATGACATTCTCGCCGGTGTCGAAGAGGCCGGCAGTGGCTTTGAAAATGGCGGCAGTGGTGGCGGTGATGATGATGCCGAAACCGATGCGCTCTACGACGAAGCCGTGCAGTTCGTCCTGGAAAGCCGCCGTGCTTCCATTTCCGCAGTACAGCGCAAGCTGAAGATCGGCTACAACCGCGCCGCACGCATGATCGAAGCCATGGAAATGGCTGGCGTCGTGACGTCCATGAACACCAACGGTTCCCGCGAAGTCCTGGCGCCAGGCCCGGTTCGCGACTGATCAGCTATTGAAAAGGGCGGCGTTATCAAACGTCGCCCGCACTCCCACGAATGTTATGAGGACTCCCATGCGTCTTATCCGCATGCTGTTGCTGCCGGTACTGGCTTTGACCACGCTCTCGGCCCACGCCGATGACAAGGACGTGGCACGTCTGACCCAACTGCTGGAAAAATCCCAGACCCTGAGCGCCCGTTTTTCCCAGCTGACCCTCGATGGCAGCGGCACACAGTTGCAGGAAACCGCCGGTCAGATGTCCTTGCAGCGCCCCGGCCTGTTCTACTGGCACACCGATGCGCCGCAGGAACAACTGATGGTGTCCGATGGCAAGAAAGTATCCCTGTGGGACCCGGACCTGGAACAGGTCACGATCAAGAACCTCGATCAGCGTCTGACCCAGACGCCGGCGCTGTTGTTGTCCGGTGATGTTTCCAAGATCAGCCAGAGTTTCGACATCAGCGCCAAGGAAGCCGGCGGCGTGATCGACTTCACCTTGAAGCCGAAAACCAAGGACACGCTGTTCGACAGCCTGCGCCTGTCGTTCCGCAATGGCCTGGTCAATGACATGCAGCTGATCGACAGTGTCGGCCAGCGCACCAATATCCTGTTCACCGGCGTGAAGGCCAACGAGCCGATCCCGGCGTCCAAGTTCAAGTTCGACATCCCCAAGGGTGCGGACGTGATCCAGGAGTAACCACAGTACCTGTGGGAGCGAGCTTTTGTGGCGAGGGGATTTATCCCCGTTCGGCTGCGCAGCAGTCGCGAAACCATTGCATGCGGTACTCCTGTTACACCGCACTAGTAGAGTTTGGGACCGCTTCGCGGCCCAACGGGGATAAATCCCCTCGCCACAGGTTTCCAGCAGGCTTAAGAGAGTTGTATTAACCCGAGGTTTCAAAAGCAGTGATGGACCTGTTTCGCAGCGCCCCGATCGCTCAACCATTGGCCGCCCGCCTGCGCGCCGCCAATCTGGATGAGTACGTCGGTCAGGAACACCTGCTGGCGCGTGGCAAGCCTTTGCGCGAAGCGCAGGAGCAGGGAGCCCTGCACTCGATGATTTTCTGGGGGCCTCCAGGGGTCGGCAAAACCACCCTTGCACGGCTGCTGGCGGAAGTGTCGGACGCGCACTTTGAAACTGTCTCGGCGGTACTCGCTGGCGTGAAGGAAATCCGTCAAGCCGTAGAAATTGCCAAGCAACAGGCCGGACAATACGGCAAGCGCACCATCCTGTTTGTTGATGAAGTGCATCGCTTCAACAAGTCCCAGCAGGATGCCTTTCTGCCGTATGTCGAAGACGGCACGCTGATCTTCATCGGCGCCACCACCGAAAACCCCTCGTTTGAACTCAATAACGCCTTGCTCTCCCGGGCCCGCGTGTATGTGCTCAAAAGCCTCGACGAAGCGGCGCTGCGCAAACTGGTGCATCGCGCGCTGACCGAAGAGCGCGGTCTGGGCAAGCGTCAGCTAACTCTCAGCGACGAAGGCTTCCAGATGCTGCTGTCGGCCGCCGATGGCGACGGTCGGCGTCTGCTCAACCTGTTGGAAAACGCCTCGGACCTGGCTGAAGACAACAGCGAAATCGGCACGGACTTGTTGCAGAGCCTGCTGGGCGATACCCGCCGGCGGTTCGACAAGGGTGGCGAAGCGTTCTACGACCAGATTTCTGCGCTGCATAAATCCGTACGCGGCTCCAACCCCGATGGCGCGCTGTACTGGTTCGCGCGAATGATCGATGGCGGTTGCGATCCGTTGTACCTGGCTCGGCGCGTCGTGCGCATGGCCAGTGAAGACATCGGTAACGCCGATCCGCGCGCTCTGAGCCTGTGCCTGGCGGCATGGGAGGTGCAAGAACGGCTCGGCAGCCCCGAAGGCGAACTCGCCGTGGCCCAGGCCATTACCTATCTGGCGTGCGCACCCAAAAGCAATGCGGTGTACATGGGCTTTAAAGCGGCCCTGCGCAGCGCCACCGAACACGGCTCCCTCGAAGTGCCGCTGCACCTGCGCAACGCGCCGACCAAGCTGATGAAGCAACTGGGTTACGGCGACGAATACCGTTATGCCCATGACGAGCCGGACGCCTACGCCGCCGGCGAAGATTACTTCCCGGAAGAACTCGCGCCCCAGCCGTTCTACCAGCCGGTGCCGCGAGGTCTGGAATTGAAGATCGGCGAGAAGCTCAATCACCTCGCGCAGCTGGACCGTCTCAGCCCTCGGCAGCGGAGAAAATAATGCTTCCTCTGATCGTTGCAGTTTCAGTCGGCGGGATCGCTGGCACCTTGTTGCGCTTTGGCACCGGTAATTGGGTCAACGCTAATTGGCCGCGGCACTTCTATACCGCGACGCTGGCCGTTAATATCATCGGCTGTTTGCTGATCGGCGTTCTATACGGTCTGTTTTTGATACGCCCGGAGGTGCCCATCGAGGTGCGCGCCGGGTTGATGGTCGGCTTCCTCGGGGGGCTGACGACTTTTTCATCCTTTTCACTGGATACGGTGCGCCTGCTGGAAAGCGGGCAAGTGCTTCTGGCCCTGGGCTATGCTGCCATCAGCGTATTCGGCGGGCTGCTCGCCACGTGGGCTGGCCTGTCCTTGACCAAACTTTGATAACGAGAGACCGACATGCTCGATTCCAAACTGTTACGTAGCAACCTTCAGGACGTAGCGGACCGCCTGGCATCCCGTGGCTTTGCCCTGGATGTTGCGCGCATCGAAGCGCTGGAAGAACAGCGCAAGACCGTCCAGACCCGCACCGAAGCACTGCAGGCTGACCGTAATGCGCGCTCCAAATCCATCGGCCAGGCCAAGCAGCGCGGTGAAGACATTGCGCCGCTGATGGCTGATGTCGAGCGCATGGCGAATGAGTTGAGCGCCGGTAAAGTGGAGCTGGACGCGATCCAGACCGAACTGGACTCGATCCTGCTCGGCATCCCGAACCTGCCCCACGAATCCGTGCCCGTCGGCAAGGATGAAGACGACAACGTCGAAGTGCGTCGTTGGGGCACCCCGACCGCGTTCGATTTCCCGGTTCAGGACCACGTGGCCCTCGGCGAGAAGTTCGGCTGGCTGGACTTCGAAACCGCCGCCAAACTGTCGGGCGCCCGTTTCGCCCTGCTGCGCGGCCCGATCGCTCGTCTGCACCGCGCTCTCGCGCAGTTCATGATCAACCTGCACACCACCGAACACGGTTACGAAGAGGCTTACACGCCTTACCTGGTCCAGGCGCCGGCGTTGCAAGGCACCGGTCAGCTGCCGAAGTTCGAAGAAGACCTGTTCAAGATCGCTCGCGAAGGTGAAGCGGATCTGTACCTGATTCCGACGGCCGAAGTCTCGCTGACCAACATTGTTGCCGGCGAAATCGTTGATTCGAAATTGCTGCCGATCAAGTTCGTCGCGCACACGCCGTGCTTCCGCAGTGAAGCCGGTGCATCCGGTCGTGATACCCGCGGGATGATTCGTCAGCACCAGTTCGACAAGGTCGAAATGGTCCAGATCGTTGAGCCGTCGACGTCGATGGAAGCGCTGGAAGGCCTGACCGCCAACGCCGAGAAAGTCCTGCAACTGCTCGAGCTGCCTTATCGCACCCTGGCGCTGTGCACCGGCGACATGGGTTTCAGTGCGGTCAAGACTTACGACCTGGAAGTGTGGATCCCGAGCCAGGACAAGTACCGCGAGATTTCGTCGTGCTCCAACTGCGGCGACTTCCAGGCCCGTCGTATGCAAGCGCGTTTCCGCAACCCGGAAACGGGCAAGCCTGAGCTGGTTCACACCTTGAACGGTTCCGGCCTGGCGGTCGGTCGTACCCTGGTTGCCGTGCTGGAGAACTACCAGCAGGCCGACGGTTCGATCCGTGTGCCGGACGTGCTGAAGCCGTACATGGGTGGCCTGGAGGTCATCGGCTAAATGGACTATCTGCCGCTGTTTCACAACCTTCGCGGCAGTCGTGTGTTGGTCGTCGGTGGGGGGGAGATTGCCTTGCGCAAATCCCGCCTGCTGGCCGAAGCCGGTGCTCTGCTGCGCGTGGTTGCACCTGAAATCGAACCGCAATTGCGCGAACTGGTTGCCGCCAGCGGTGGCGAGTGCGTGTTGCGCGGTTATATCGAGACGGATCTGGACGGTTGCGGGCTGATCATTGCCGCCACCGATGACGAGCCGCTGAACGCGCAAGTCTCCGCCGATGCTCATCGGCGCTGTGTCCCGGTCAATGTGGTGGACGCGCCAGCCCTGTGTAGCGTGATCTTCCCGGCGATCGTCGATCGTTCCCCACTGATCATCGCCGTCTCCAGTGGCGGCGATGCACCGGTGCTGGCGCGGTTGATCCGGGCGAAGCTGGAAACCTGGATTCCTTCCACCTACGGACAACTGGCCGGCCTGGCTGCGCGCTTTCGTACTCAGGTCAAAAACCTGCTTCCGGATGTGCAGCAGCGCCGGGCGTTTTGGGAAGATGTGTTTCAGGGCCCGATTGCCGACCGGCAACTGGCTGGGCAGGGCGCTGAAGCCGAGCGCTTGCTGCTGGCGAAAATCGCTGGCGAGCCGCCAGCAAAAACCGGTGAAGTGTATTTGGTCGGTGCCGGGCCGGGCGATCCGGACCTGCTGACCTTTCGCGCCTTGCGTCTGATGCAGCAAGCCGACGTGGTGCTGTACGACCGTTTGGTCGCGCCGGCGATTCTGGATTTGTGCCGTCGCGATGCCGAGCGGGTTTACGTCGGCAAACGTCGCGCTGATCATGCCGTGCCTCAGGATCAGATCAACCAGCAGTTGGTAGATCTGGCCAAGGCTGGCAAGCGCGTCGTGCGTTTGAAGGGCGGTGATCCGTTCATCTTCGGTCGTGGCGGTGAAGAGATCGAAGAGCTGGCGGCCCATGGCATCCCGTTCCAGGTCGTGCCGGGTATCACGGCAGCCAGCGGTTGCGCGGCGTATGCCGGTATTCCGCTGACGCACCGCGATTATGCGCAGTCAGTGCGTTTCGTCACCGGGCACCTGAAGGATGGCTCCACTGATTTGCCTTGGGCCGACCTCGTCGCGCCGGCGCAAACCCTGGTGTTCTACATGGGGCTGGTGGGCTTGCCGATCATTTGCGAGCAATTGATCAAGCATGGCCGAGCAGCCGATACGCCGGCGGCGCTGATCCAGCAGGGCACCACCGTCAATCAGCGGGTATTCACCGGCACCCTGGCGGACCTGCCTCGGCTGGTGGCGGAGCACGAAGTGCATGCGCCCACCTTGGTGATCGTCGGGGAAGTGGTGCAACTGCGCGAGAAACTGGCGTGGTTCGAAGGGGCTCAGGCGCAGGTCTGAATAGACCGAGTGATCCCCATCGCGAGCAGGCTCACTCCCACATTTCGACCGTGTGAAGCCACAAATTTTGTGCTTAACACAGATCCAATGTAGGAGTGAGCCTGCTCGCGATGAGGCCATCAGATCATTTCCAGATCTCAGGCATTGCGCCAAACCCCTTTCCCGCTCAACCGCGCCCGATCATGCGGTGCATTGAAATCCTGCGCCGGCCCCTTAGGCACAACCCCCGTCGGATTAATCGTCTTGTGGCTGCCGTAGTAGTGCTTTTTGATGTGCTCAAAGTTCACCGTCTCGGCAATTCCCGGCCACTGATAAAGCTCGCGCAGCCAGTTCGACAAGTTCGGATAGTCGGCAATCCGCCGCAGGTTACATTTGAAATGCCCGTGATACACCGCATCAAAGCGAATCAACGTGGTGAACAGCCGAATGTCCGCCTCCGTCAAATATTCCCCGACCAGGTAACGATTGGCGCCCAGTAACGACTCCAATCGGTCCAGCTCGGCAAACACCTCATCGAACGCTTCTTCGTACGCCTGCTGCGACGTGGCAAAGCCTGCGCGGTACACGCCGTTGTTAACCGCGGGATAAATACGCTCGTTCAGCGAGTCAATCTCGCCACGCAATGGCGCCGGATAAAAATCCAGGTCATTGCCGGTCAACTCATCAAATGCACTGTTGAACATGCGGATGATCTCCGCCGATTCGTTATTCACAATGCGATTTTGTTGCTTGTCCCACAGCACAGGCACGGTCACACGCCCGGTGTAGTCAGCGGTGTCGGCGGTGTAGCGCTGATGCATGAAGTCGAAGTGCTCGAGTTTGTCGCCGGTGGAGCCGAGCGACTGGTCAAAGGTCCAGCCGTTTTCGAGCATCAACCAACTGACCACCGACACGTCGATCAAGCTGTCGAGGCCTTTGAGTTTGCGCAGGACCAACGTGCGATGCGCCCAGGGACAGGCAAGCGAGACGTAGAGGTGATAGCGCCCGGCGTCAGCCGCAAAGCCCCCGATGCCACTCGGGCCGGGCTGGCCGTCGGTGGTCACCCAGTGGCGACGCTGCGCCTGCTCACGCTGAAACGCGCCGTCCTTGCTGCTTTCGTACCACTGGTCCCGCCAGCGTCCTTCTACTAACAAACCCATGTCCAAGACTCCTCAATCAATAAGCGTTGGAGAGGAGTCTATGCGCATAGGTTCGAACAAAAAGCGCAAAGGTTGGGCGGTTATGATCGGTTATATCGATCTGTCCCGAGCGTCCCAGTAGTGTTGAGCCGTTTCAAAGGCCTGCTCCCGGGTTTGACCGAGGCCGCGCAGCGCCAGGGCCATGGTCGCGATCAATGCCATTTGCGGGTAGCTGTCGACCACATCACCACGCCACACCGCTTTCAAATGCTCAGGGTCGAGCGAGGCGGGTTTGACGTGACGCTGGCTGGAAAGCTGTGGCCATTCCTCGTCCCAGCTTTCGCCGCCCGTTGTGCCGTACAAGTGGCTGTCGGCATCCGGGTTGATCTCGATCTCGCCGCCGTCGCCTTTCACCACGATCGCGGTATCGCCGAGCAAGCCGCTGGCATCGCGATGCACCGCCTGATAGCCGGGGTGGAAGATGCTTTGCAAGCCACAACGGGCGCTCAGCGGATTAAGGATTCGCGTCAATGAATGGATGGGCGAACGTAGCCCCAAGGTGTTGCGCAGGTCGATCATCCGTTGCAACTGCGGTGCCCAGTCCACCAGCGGCATGAATGCCAGCCCGCCGTTATCCAGCGCGGCGCCCACCTGTTGCCAGTTGCGGCACAGCGGGATCTGCAATTGCGCCAGCAGTTGCTCGCTGTACAACCGACCGGCCGTGTGCGCGCCGCCGCCGTGCATGAAAATCCGCAGGCCATTCTGCGCCAGGCATTTGGCCGCGAGCAGGTACCACGGCAGATGACGTTTTTTACCTGCGTAGGTCGGCCAGTCCAGATCGACCGCCATTGCCGGTGGATTCAGGCGCTGACGCAAGGCTTCGGTGAACCCGGCCATTTCCTCGGCGCTTTCTTCCTTGTGCCGCAGCAGCATCAGGAATGCGCCGAGCTGGGTTTCCTCGACCTTGTCGTCGAGCACCATGCCCATGGCTTCGCGGGCTTCCTCACGGGTCAAATCACGCGCGCCGCGCTTGCCTTTGCCAAGGATGCGCACGAACTGGGCGAACGGATGCTCGGCGGGCGTTTCGAGGGTCAGCGCTGGATAGTCGGTCATAAGCAATTCGTCGGTTTGGGCAGGCCCGCCAGTTTTGCGGCGAGTTTGGCAGGGGTGCCTTTGAACAGTCGGTTCAGGTGCAGGCTGTTGCCTTTTTCCGGGCCGAGCTTCAATGCGGTGTACTTGATCAACGGGCGCGTGGCCGGGGACAGCTGGAATTCGGCGTAAAAGCTGCGCAGCAGTTCGAGGACTTCCCAGTGATCAGGACTCAGCTCGATGCCTTCCGCCGCCGCCAGGGCACTCGCCACGTCGGCAGACCAGTCACTGAGTTCGACCAGGAAACCGTCCTTGTCCAGTTCGATGGCGTGGGCGCCGACTGTCAGCGAATTCATAGCCAGCTGTTGACCTTGTCGTAGTGGATCGACAGGTCGACGAAGGCCGGATAATCCACGCCGATTGCCCAGTCTGGAACCGAAATCGCCCGTGCCTGAGCATCTTCTGCCAGCACGAACAGTTTCAGGCCACGGGCGCTCAAGACGCCGAAGGGTGCAGTGCCTGGCTGCAAGGCGTACGCCGCATCGCCCGACAGCAGCAGCCCATCGTCGGTGCCGATAACACGTAGGCAACTGGTCAGGCGATCGTCGCCGAAAGGGGAATGAGACAACACATGCAAAGTCGACATCAGAGGGTGATCACCTGGTCGTAACGGTCAATAAGTGCGGTGATTTCAGCGGCGGACAGCACTTGGGCTTCTGCCAGTGCAAAACCCTCCAGCCCTCGCGCTGTCGAGCTGTCGCCACAGACGAACAATTGCTCGACACCGAACATCGGCAAGGCCTGCAGGTTTGCACTCAGGTCTTTCTGTTGCAGGGCCTTGGCGTCCTGTTTTGCCGCGAGCTGAAACACGCCGTCATCGAGAAACAGCAGGCCGATGGGCAGATCGAAGGCGCCGCCAGCCAGGACGATGTCCAGTGCTTCCCGCGCGCTCGGCCCGGACCAGGGGGCCTGGCGGCTGATGATCAACAAGGATTTGGGCATCTCACGCGCCTCCAAAACAGATCAGGCGGTCGGCGTCCTGCACTGCGTCGTGCAACTGACCCAGACCGGACAATTCCCAAGGCGCGCCTGCCGATACAGCGTTGCGTTGATAACGCTTGGCCTCTTCCTCGTTCAGTACGCCACGGCGCAGGGCCGCGGCGATGCACACCACACCGTCGAGCTGATGGTCGGTGACAAAGGCGCGCCACTGCCGGGGCACATCCAGCTCATCCTGCGGGGTGACCACGCTGGCGGACGCGTTGTAGACGCCATCCTGGTAGAAAAACAGCCGGACAATCTCATGCCCCCCAGCCAACGCAGCCTGGGCGAACAGCAAGGCGCGGCGCGAGGAGGGCGCATGGGCGGCGGAAAACAGCGCAATGGCGAACTTCATGGCGGACTCGATCAGCAAAACTGCGTGCATGATAAAGCTTTATCGGTGGGGCGGCTAAGGGGCTTTGCCTGGAAGCTACTCGTCAGATACACAGGGATCACCTGTAGGAGCTGCCGCAGGCTGCGATCTTTTGATCTGATTTTTGAAAAACAAAGTCAAAAGATCGCAGCCTTCGGCAGCTCCTACAAAGGATATGCAATCTCAGTCACAGCTCAGCGCGGCATATAACCCAACTGCCAGCGCCGCGGAATCATCAAGGACAACACCCCGATCCCCCCAGCCAGCAGCCCGCTGACAAACAGCGCCTTGAGCCCGAGATGATGCTCGAGCAACGCGCCCAGCACCGCGCCGGCAAACATCCCGGTCCACGGGATCAACTGCACCCGCCAGCCGCTGCGTCGTTCGCCCAGCATCCACCGTCCAAGGCCACGACCAAACCGCGACAACGCGCCGGTGACGTACGTCAACCCGACCGGCAGGCCATTCACTTCTTCCACGGCCGCATTGAGCATGCCCATGGCGATGATCGCCGCCAGCAGCGCTGGCAATTGATCGTCATAAGGCCAGGCTGCGGCACCACAGAGCAGCATGGCGATGCACAGCAACAAGGGCAGCGCCCGGCGCCCACCCAGGCGGCTGACGACAATACCCAACGCGTTGCCGAGGATGAAGGTGGCGACGAGGATCAGCAAACGCAGGGTCAGCCCCATGTCTCCGTCGCTGATGGCCACCGCGAGGCGGGTGGTGTTGCCGCTCATGAACGAGACAAAATCGCCACTGGCCATGAAGCCGATGGCGTCAGTCATGCCGGCGAGCACCGACAGGCCGGCAACCAGCGACAGGCCGATGCGTCCGCGCCATTTCCTGGCATGCAGATGGCCCGGGCTGGCGCGTTCAGTGGAGAGGGATGGCAGCATTGGCGACGGTCGTCCTCAGGCAAAACACTCTCCGTGTAGCAGCTGGCGAAGCCTGCGTTCGGATGCGAAGCAGTCGTGAATAGGCATTCAAAAACAGGGTTACTTGCCCAGTCCATATAACTCGCAATATTCCAGCCAGTCCATACCCGCCATCTCGGCCACTTCCTTGTGCACTTCCAGACGCTGCGCCTGATAGTCCTGATCAGTCTCGGCGGTCAGTTGCAGCGTGAGCTCCCAGGCAAACAATCCAAGCCGCTCAGCCTCGGCTTCAAAGGCTTCATGCAAACGTTCGTCGCGAAACTGCGCCGCGGTTTCGCCCTTGGCCTGAGCCAACAGCGGATTGAGGTTGTCGAGTTCGACGCGCAGTTCAGGACGCTCATCGAGAAACTTCTCTAGCGCCTGCTCGTGTTGCTGTTCGGTTGCCGCCATGGTCGCTCCTTGATAACGAAACTACGTGGATTGCTTCTTGCTGGCCTTGGCTGCTGCGGCCAGGCATTCGAGGGCAAACTGCTCGGGATAGGTCATCTGGATCGGCGTGGTTTCGCCTTTGACGGTGCGTTCGCCGTCGAGGATGTAGCGAATGCGCTTGTCGGTCACCCCGATGCGCTTGGCGATCCAGGACGGCGTCTGGCCAATCTGGCTGATCAGCTTGTCGGCATATTCAGCGGTGGGTTTGTAGTATTCGGCGTTGGGTGTCATGGCCTTTCCAGAAAATGCGCCCGGAAATGGGGCGTTGCGAGGTTAATGGCGCGACAGGGTGCGCGAATCGCCCTCCGGTGTCGCGTTATATATGAAGTAAAGCAGAACGAAACGCCGTGCCCGGGTGATACAGTCCGCTTTTTTCCTGATGAGCGAATGCAATGCGAATTCTGATGGTCGCGCTGGCCGCAACCTTGCTGGCGGGTTGCGCCGGCTCGGTGATGAACGATGCTCGCACCAAAACCCCGTACAAAACCCTGAAGTCGGACAAGCCGGAAAAAGTCGTTGCCCAGTGCGTGCAGTTTTCCTGGCAGGACGAAGCGGTGTTTGGTGACGATGCCGGCGCCTACCTGCAGCCGGGCGAGAAGGGTGGGACGACCATTTACACCCGTGCGGCGGAGTCTTTCGTGGACGTGACACTGGATGCTTCGGGGACGGTGCTGAGCTACTACGCGCAGCAGGATGATTTCGTTGCCAAGCGCCGGTTGGCGGCGCTGGCGACCTGCCTCTGAATTCAGCCTGATCCCCCTTGTAGGAGTGAGCCTGCTCGCGATAGCGGTAGGTCAGTCGACATAAATGTTGAATGACCTACCGCTATCGCGAGCAGGCTCACTCCTACAAGGATCAGGTGTCGATTACATAATTGGCGCAGTCGCTAAACGTCGTTGATCAACCGCTTCTGAAAGAAGAAGCGCTTGTGCCCCGGCGGGTAATCGGCAATATGTCCCAGCTCGCTGTAACCCATCTTCTTGTAAAAGCCCGGCGCCTGGAATTCGAAGGTGTCGAGCCAGATCCCGACGCATTCCTTCTCCCGTGCCAGGTCTTCGGCCATCTGCATCAGCCGTGAACCCAAGCCCTGCCCCCGCGCGCGTTCCGGCACCGACAGCAACTCGATAAACAGCCACCGATAAAACACCTTGGCGTACAACCCGCCGAGAATGTCGTCGTGCTCATCGCGCACCAGTAAAGCAATCGGCTCGGCAACCGTAACGCCAGCCTTTGAGGCGTTGTAGGCGCGCAAAGGCAGGAGGATCGCCTGGCGCTCGTCGTCCGTGGGGTCTTGCGATTGTTCAATCCGCAGTGTCATCAGCTAAATCCTTATGGCCATGAGAGAAGGGGGCAAGCGTAGCGCGGCGATGGGTGATTGATCCAGATCTTCACGTGGAACTGTCGCTGCAGCGCGAATGTCTAGCCTAAATAGCGTCATTCGAGAACGCTGCCGATGAGGACACTCCGTGAATATTTTTGAAGCCTTGCGTGAAAGCCACGACCGTCAACGTACCTATGCCGACGCGCTGATCAAGACCAGCGGCGACACCCCTGAGCGGGTCGAAGCTTACAAGCAGCTGAAGGCGGAACTGCAGGCCCACGAAACCGCAGAAGAGCGGCATTTCTACATTCCGCTGATGGAGTTCGACAAC
The DNA here is from genome assembly GCF_058145095.1 of Pseudomonas sp. MDV22-iso1. Lineage (NCBI taxonomy): Bacteria > Pseudomonadati > Pseudomonadota > Gammaproteobacteria > Pseudomonadales > Pseudomonadaceae > Pseudomonas > Pseudomonas sp. MDV22-iso1. The sequence goes on along the minus strand of NZ_JBYVMF010000041.1, from coordinate 7,617 downwards.
GGCGTCGACCTCAGCCGCCATGCCATCTCTGAACACCACGAGATGGACGAGATGATGGAAACCCTCGACGAGACCGAGATGTCCAGCCCGGCCTGGCTCGCCATGGCGAAGAAACTGTCCGAAAAGGTCCATCACCACCTGAAGGAAGAAGAGCAGAAGTTCTTCCAGATGGCCGGCAAACTCCTGGACGACAAACAGAAGGAAACGTTGGCGGGGCAGTACGTGAAGGAGTACGAAGCGCAGCTTTCCTGAGGTGGTTTTTCGCCTAAGATGCTGGCTTTCCAATGGAGCAGGGACGCGTTGTCATGTCGAATACAGCTGAAAGGGTCAACATCGTAGAATCTGAGGTGTTGTCCCACGACTGGTACCTGCTGAAGAAAATCACCTTTGACTACCGTCGCAACAACGGCGAATGGCAGCGCCAGACCCGCGAGGTCTATGACCGTGGCAATGGCGCGGCGATTCTGCTGTTCAACCTCGCCAGGAAAACCGTCGTACTGACTCGCCAGTTTCGCTTGCCGGTATTCGTCAACGGGCATGACGGCTTGCTGATCGAAGTGGCGGCGGGGTTGCTCGAAGGTGCAGCGCCTGAAGAGCGTATTCGCAATGAAGCGGAGGAAGAAACCGGTTATCGCGTGCACCACGTGCAGAAGGTGTTCGAGGCGTACATGAGCCCCGGTTCAGTCACTGAAAAACTGCATTTCTTCATCGCCGAATATGACGCCACCTCGAAGGTCAGCGAGGGCGGCGGACTGGAGGAAGAAACCGAAGAGCTCGAAGTGCTGGAATGGACTTTCGACGACGCGCTCGAAGCGTTTTACCGCGGTGAAATCTGCGACGCCAAGACCATCATGCTGTTGCAGTACGCTGCGATGAAAAACCTGTTTACTTGAGCAAACGCATACCTTGTAGGAGCTGCCGAAGGCTGCGATCTTTTGATCTTCCTTTCCATTGCTGACGCAAAAAGATCAAAAGATCGCAGCCTTCGGCAGCTCCTACGGGATACGGTTTCACATTAGAAACCTTCCAGGCGTCCGGTTTCACCCTGTCCTCCCCCCTCCAACCGCAACAACAACGCCTTCGCCTCCAACCCCCCGGCAAACCCCGTCAACTTCCCCGACGCGCCAATCACCCGATGGCACGGCGCGACAATCGATATCGGATTCTTCCCGTTCGCCGCACCCACCGCCCGGACCGCGCTCGGGTTGCCGATCTGCTGGGCGATCTGGCTATAGCTGCGGGTCTCGCCAAACGGAATCGTCAACAGCGCTGCCCAGACCTTCTTCTGAAATTCCGTACCGGCAAATTCCAGCTCCAGCTCGAAGTGATCACGGGTGCCGGCAAAATATTCGCGCAGCTGTTCGGCCGTGCGCAAAAGGATCGGATTGTCCGTCGATTCGCTCATGGACCCCAGTCGCACGCGGCCCGGTGCGTCGTTTTCCCAGAGGATGGCGACCAGGCGTGAGCCATTCGCGACCAGCTTCAGCTCACCGACCGGGGACGCCAGGGTTGTGCAGGTGTAGGTCATATCGCAGGCCGCGCCGATTTGTTGAACAAGCGTTAAGGATACTGCCTGGTCGGGGAGGCGCAATACGCAATCTTAGCCATACTGGCTACTGCTCCTGAAGCGTTCCCTCTGTCCTGGGCAGAGCCAAAAAACAAAAAAAGAGACCGAATCATGAAGTTCGAACCTTTTGCCAAATCGCTGATAGCGACCTCTTTGGCGCTCAGCTGCCTCAGTACTTACGCGGCTTCCGTGGCCCCGGTCGCGGCCGAAAACGGTATGGTCGTCACTGCCCAGCACCTGGCCAGTCACGTGGGTGTCGATGTGCTCAAGAACGGCGGCAACGCTGTCGATGCAGCCGTCGCGGTCGGCTACGCGCTGGCGGTGGTGTATCCCGCAGCGGGCAACCTGGGCGGCGGTGGTTTCATGACCGTCCAGCTGGCCGATGGACGCAAGACCTTCCTCGATTTTCGCGAAAAAGCCCCTCTGGCGGCGACTGCCGACATGTACCTCGACAAAGAGGGCAATGTCGTCCCTGATCTGAGTACCCGCGGCCACCTGGCGGTCGGCGTGCCGGGCACTGTGTCAGGCATGGAGCTGGCGCTGTCCAAATACGGTACCAAACCCCGCAAGGACGTGATCGCCCCGGCGATCAAACTGGCTGAAGACGGTTTTGTGCTGGAGCAGGGTGATGTCGACTTGCTGGAGTACGCCACCGATGTCTTCAAGAAAGACATCAAGGACTCCGGCTCGATCTTCCTGAGCAATGGCGAACCGATGCAGGTCGGCCAGAAGCTCGTGCAAAAAGACCTCGGCAAAACCCTGCGGGAAATTTCCGAGAAAGGCGCTGACGGCTTCTACAAAGGGTGGGTCGCCGACGCCATCGTCACGTCCAGCCAGGCCAACAAAGGCATCATCACCCAGGCCGACCTCGACAAATACAAGACCCGCGAACTGGCTCCGGTGGAGTGCGACTATCGCGGTTACCACGTGGTCTCGGCACCCCCGCCAAGCTCCGGTGGCGTGGTCATCTGCGAAATCATGAACATCCTCGACGGCTACCCAATGAAAGACCTGGGTTACCGTTCGGCCCAGGGCATGCACTACCAGATCGAAGCCATGCGCCACGCCTATGTGGACCGCAACAGCTACCTGGGCGACCCGGACTTCGTGAAGAATCCGATCGAGCATTTGCTGGACAAAAACTATGCGACCAAAATCCGCGCAGCCATCGACCCTAAAAAGGCCGGCGTTTCCCGCGAGATCAAACCCGGCGTCGCGCCCCATGAAGGCAGCAACACCACGCACTATTCCATCGTCGACAAATGGGGCAACGCGGTGTCGGTGACCTACACCCTCAACGACTGGTTCGGTGCTGGCGTCATGGCCAGTAAAACCGGGGTCATTCTCAATGATGAGATGGACGACTTCACCTCGAAAATCGGCGTGCCGAACATGTACGGCCTGGTCCAGGGTGAAGCCAATATCATCGCCCCCGGCAAGGCGCCACTGTCGTCGATGAGCCCGACCATCGTCACCAAGGACGGCAAGGTGGTGATGGTCGTCGGCACCCCCGGTGGCAGCCGCATCATCACCGCGACGCTGCTGACCATCCTCAACGTGATCGATTACGGCATGAACATCCAGGAAGCGGTCGATGCCCCACGTTTCCACCAGCAATGGCTGCCGGAAGAAACCAACCTGGAAACCTTCACCACAAGTCCCGACACGGTGAAGATGCTCGAAGCCATGGGCCACAAGTTCGCCGGGCCACAGGATGCCAACCACGTGGCGGCCATTCTGGTCGGCGCCCCTTCGCTGGAAGGCAAACCGGTCGGCAAAAACCGTTTCTACGGCGCGAACGACCCACGACGCAACACCGGGTTGTCGCTCGGTTATTAAGGGTTGTTTTTAGAAGGGGACGGATCTATTTTCTGTCCCCTTGTCCCACCGACATTTCAAGGAAGGAAGGAAGACCATGAGCACCGCCCTGCTGATCATCGACGTACAGCGCGCTCTGTGTGCCGGCGAATACGAATGCTTCGATATCAAACGCATCATCGACACCATCAACGGACTCAGTGCCAAGGCCAGAAAAGCCAACATCCCCGTCATCCTCATCCAGCACGAGGAAGAGGGCGACTTGCTGCAATTCAAAAGCGAAGGGTGGCAACTCGCAGAAGGGCTGGTGACCTCAGATGAGGACCTGCGCGTACGCAAAACCACGGGAGATTCTTTCTACCAAACCAATCTGGGGGCGCTGTTGCAAAAGAGGGATGTCGACCGCCTGATCATCTGCGGGTTGCAAACCGACTATTGCGTAAATGCCACCGTGCGCCAGGCCCACACACTGGGCTACGACGTGGTGCTCGCCGCCGATGCACATTCGACGGTGGACAACGGGAATATGGCCGCTGAAGACATCATTGCCGAACACAACAAAGATCTGGCGCACTTGACGGGCTCGGTCGCCCGAATCGACGTTATACCGGCCGGCGAAATCAAATTCTGAAATCGTTTATCGATGGCGAGGGATGAAGCGACGACTGCTGCGCAGCCGAGCGGGACGGTGCGACGATTCGATAAACTCCCTCGCCACAGGGATTTGCTGAGCGCTCGAGCCGACGTACTGCCTCAAGAGCACCGCAAGAAATTCCTGCAGATAACCACTGTGGCGAGGGAGTTTACTCCCGCTGGACTGCGCAGCAGTCCCCAACAATTCCCTAATTCCCAACAATTCCCAACAATCTCAAGTCGCAAACATCAACCGCTTCCCCTCATCCACTGCAACCGGCCCCACACCGCCCAGCACCAAACGAGTAACGGTCGCCGCTGCGTCCCGATAATCCTCATCCCGCGGCGTCTCCCGACCTGTGATATGCGCCATCTGCCAACCCAGGTTGGTGTAGGTGCGCGTCGCCGACCAAATGAACAACATCAAGTGCTCCGGGTCTACCGGCGCCAGCAACCCCCGAGCAATCCAGCTGCGAAGGCATTCGACATTGCGTCGCGCCTCGGCATACAGCAGGTCCCGACATTCTTCGGGCAATTGCCGGCCTCCCAGTAACAACTCCCCACTGAACACCTTCGCAATATGCGGATGCTCCCGGGCGATCCGGATCCGTGCGGCAATGTAGGCCTGCAATCCCGCAACCGGGTCATCGCTCTCGCGCAGCACCGCCGAGGCCTCCAGCAGTGGCTCGACAAACCCGAGAAGCACCTTGGCGTAAAGACTTTCCTTGCTCCGGAAGTAGTAATAGAGATTGGCCTTAGGCACACCCGCCCGCGCTGCGATGTCCCGCGTCTGGGTGGCGTCGAAGCCTTTGGCGGCGAACTCTGCGCTGGCGGCCTCCAGAATGACGTGCAGATTGTGCTGGCGAATGCGGCTCATGAACGGCTGTCTTCGGGATTTGAGTGACGCAATATACAAAACTACATAGCGAAAGAGCCAGCAGGTACGGCATTTATCGACCGAGTGATGAGCGCAGGAGGGTGCAAGCAGTCGAGGCGGGGCTACACTTATCGCCTGCTTCACCGAACCCCACGCCCTTCCCTTGAAGGAGGCGAACCCGTCGTGGATGCATTCGCAGCACTTGTTGACTACCTGATCTTGTGGGTGATCAAGCCTGTCAGCCACCAGTTCCTCAGCCTCTTTGATGTGAACGGCCGGTTAGGTGTGCTGTTCCTGTCCGTCTCGTACGCCATTGCCTACAGCCTCTATCGATATCGGAAACATCGCGGTGTCACCGAGGCGCGGTCTTTCTGGCAATTTATCGGCGGGCACCGGGTGCATTTTCACCAATCCGCGTTGCTGGATTACCGTTACTACTTCGTACGCGCCATCCTCAAAATCGCGCTGGTGCTGCCCATCGTCGGCCTGGTAGACCCACTCATCCTGCGCTCCGGCGACTACATCGCGTTCTTCACAAACCTCTGGGGCGCCCGCGTGCACGTGCAGGATCACCTCGCACTCTCATTGCTCTACGGCATGGGCGTATTCCTGCTGAAGGATTTCATCAACTACTGGTCCCATCGCGCCTTTCACACCCGATGGCTCTGGGCCTTCCACAAAGTCCATCATTCGGCGCGTGTCCTCGTACCCGCGACCGCCAGCCGGGTGCATTTCGTGGAAAAGATTGTGGAAAAGCTCTCTTCCACAATCGTCATCAGCCTCTATGCCGGCGTCGTCTGGTACGCCTGTGGCGGGGAAGTCAGCCGCTACACGTTGTTCGGCGTGACGTACATGGTGTTCATCCTCAACGGTCTGGCGGCGAACCTGCGTCACAGCCACGTATGGTTCTCGTTCGGGCCGCTGGTCGAACATGTGCTGAACAGCCCGGCCCAGCACCAGATTCATCACAGCGATGCACCGCGACACTTCAACAAGAACTTCGGCGTCAACATGTCACTGTGGGACTGGATGTTCGGCACGCTGTACGTGACCACGTCGAAGCCAGAAACGCTGCGGTTTGGCATCGGCGACAAGGACCGAGACCTGTATGGGTCGATCTACAACCTGATCGTCACGCCATTTGTGGAAGTCGCCAGCAAGGTCCGTCCGGCGAAGCCTCTGGTCAACGGTGGCCGCCTCGAATTGCTGTCCATGGCTACCTTGGGTTGGGCGCGATGGCAGCCTTCTCGATCGCCGCCAGCATATGAGGCACGGCATAAGCCGTGTACCAATGCTTCATCCCTTCAATGGCGGTGTTGGCCGGAGCACTGTCCTGAGCCCCCACAAGTTCTGCACACGCCTGCGCCATGGCGACCAGAATCCGCGCAGCCTCTGGCACATAAGGCAGATCATGCCCGGCGTCGTGTCGCTCGCGATTGATCTGGTAGCGGATATTCTCCGGCAAGGTCCAGGCGCTGATCAGAAACTCCTGAACCGAGTAATCGACCCCCTTGATGTTCACCGTCGCATCACGATGTTTTTCGCTGAACCCCGCCGCTTCGATCTGCTCGCAGCTGTCGATCGCCGTGTTCATCATGTCTCGAATTTGTTGCCAGTCAGTCTTCATTTGAACTCCGTTTCTTGAGGGGGATCGGACACAAGGTCAAAAGATCGCAGCCTCGTTGCACTCGACAGCTCCTACAGGAAATACGATGGTCTACGCGTTCCTCTGTAGGAGCTGTCGAGTGCAACGAGGCTGCGATCTTTTGATTTTTGGATTAAGCCATCACGCCGGAGATTCGATTCGATCCAACACCCGATTCACCACCAACTCGCCCAGCATGATGACCTGCGCAATGCCCAACAACGCATTACGCGACGTCCCTTCCAGATGATCCACCAGATCAGTGGCCATCACATTCGCCGACGCCAGAGATTCGCAGGCATAGGCCAACAGGGTTTCGTTATCGAGGTCGGGGTTGACGGTGAAGAAGGTGCAGAGTTTGTGCGGGGTGGCTTTTATGTCGGCGATAGAGGGTGCGCGACCGGCTGCGTTGTGGGGATTTTCGGAATCGGGATTTTCACTGGTTGCTACCGGATCGGTAGCCGGCGGATTGGGCGTTACCTTGGGCATGGATGAAACTCCTAATGCGAAGAACAAAGGAGCCATCACCCTCGCTACCAAACGAAGGGTGGCGGCCATACGCGGGTTGGTAGACCGGTCGCATTAGGAACCCGGCGCTCCCGAAGGAGCCCTGCGCATGGCCACCATAAAACCAAGTCCTGAGAAAGCAACTGCGTAAGGTGACGCTATGCGCCTAATACGAAACGGGCTACCAAACCCAATCGCTGTTTTTCAGCGACCGACAAACGATAGAGCCCGCACCCAAGGCGCACAAGCCGGCGGATTCTGGCGTACCTGTAGGCATCGACGCAAGAAACTGTAGCTTTCAAGAAGTGAAGCTGACTGCGATTAAACAAGCCCCCCAATTGCCCAGCGTGGCCAACCATCTCCAGAACACACAGAATCAAACTGTGGGAGCGGGCTTGCTCGCGATGAGGCCCGAACAGCCCCCACAGCAATAAGCCCAAGCCGCCAAATAGTCCCGCCAGAACACGACTTTTCCTACAGCTCCGGCGCCCCAAAACCCGGACCCGTCCTACGCTTCACGCGGAAACATCCTATATAAAATTGCACCCATTTCTTGAAAGCTTTCTACCC
>NZ_JBYVMF010000040.1:0-35671 GCF_058145095.1 Pseudomonas sp. MDV22-iso1 | reverse complement strand
GTCAGGCCGCCTCGCTTTGGCTTTTGATCTGCTTTTGATCTTCTTGCCCCATCGGTAGGCCGAGCGCAGGTTCTGCGCAGTGGGCAACCCGGCATGGATGCCGGGTTAGCCGCGCACGGCCATGGATGGCCGATCGCGGCGGGCCCACGAAGCAGGACCGGAGTGAGGGTATGCCGAGCCCAGGCGAGGCACCGGACGAAAGGGGCAAGAGCGTTTGGTTACTTGGCGCTCTTCCAAGTGACTCGCCGTAAGGGCGAAACCAATAGCAGCCGTGACCGCAGGAATGGATATGTACACCAGCAAGAATCTCACCGCCGATCAGGCCGTCATCGCCGGCAAGCCAGCTCCCACAGTTTGATCCGGGTACATCAGTGGAATACTCGTCGGCTAAGAGGCCGCGATCGCCGGCAGGCCAGTTCCCATAGTTTGATCCGGGAGCGTCAGGGAAATACTTGTCGGCTGTCAGGGCGCCATCGCGAGCAAGCTTTGCTCCTACAGTAACCAGGATCTGTAAGTCGTCCTCGCTACACGCCAGCCCCTGCGTTTGCAATTCATGCAGGAGCTGCCGCAGGCCGCGATCTTTTGATCTACTTCAACTTAGCCAACAACGCCGCAGCCACCGCCTCCGAAGACGCCGGATTCTGCCCGGTCAGCAGCAAACCATCAGTCACCACATAACTCGCCCAATCATCACCCTTCGAATAAATCCCGCCAATGGCCTTGAGCACATCCTCCACCAGAAACGGCACCACATTCGTCAACTGCACCGCCTCCTCCTCACTGTTGGTAAACCCTGTCACGCGCTTGCCTTTAACCAGCGGCTGCCCATCATCACCCTTCACATGACGCAACACACCCGGCGCATGACAGACCGCCGCAACCGGTTTACCCGCCGCGTAAAACGCCTCGATCAGCGCGATGGAAACCTTGTCTTCCGCCAGATCCCACAACGGACCATGGCCGCCCGGATAGAAAACCCCATCGTAGTCTTCAGCTCGCACACTGCTGAGCAATGCCGTCGAGGCCAAGGCCGACTGCGCCGCAGAATCTTTGCGGAAGCGCTCGGTGGCCGCCGTTTGCGCATCTGGCTCATCACTTTTAGGGTCCAGTGGCGGCTGACCACCCTTGGGCGAAACAAGGGTCAGCTGGGCACCGGCGTCCTTGAACGCGTAGTAAGGCGCGGCGAATTCCTCCAGCCAGAAGCCGGTCTTCTTGCCCGTGTCACCCAATTGATCGTGGGACGTTAGAACCATCAGGATTTTCATGTCGTGCACACTCCAGGTCAGGGCTATTCGAATGCGCGAAGGCGCGGTTTGCCTTTTCATTGACCACAGGGAATGTCGGTTCGTTGCAGCCGGCTTCGGCGTCCAAGCCGTCAAACCTGGCGAGCAAGCCATTGCGCACTCGCCTGCACAATAAACCTGCTGTTTTGCTGATCATGGCGTACGAAGCGTCCTTCAGAAGCATGTGCAAGGTTTGACGGGCGTTCGCGCAGGTTTCTGCACGTCTTCGCTTGAGAACATCATGAACAATCACTACAGAAAATGATAAAAACATGTATCTATTTGATTTATATATATTTTTTAATATTGGCACAGCGCTTGTTAACTGCTTTTCGCCCTTCGGCGAGTTTCGCCTTGAGGCTCCACCACTCAGTTAGTAAGGAAAGCACCCATGGCTACACCCGCATACATGTCCATCATTGGCGAGACGCAGGGCAAGATTACGGAAGGTACTTTTACCTCTCAGTCCGTTGGCAACAGCTACCAGGAGGGTCACGAAGACGAGTTCATGGTTCAAGCCTTCAGCCATGAAGTCACCATTCCGCGAGATCCCCAGTCCGGCCAGCCAACCGGTCCGCGGGTTCACTTGCCGCTCATGATTACAAAAGTATTCGACAAATGCTCCCCGCTACTCCTTCAAGCCCTCACCACCGGCGAGAAACTGACTTCTATAACAATCAAGTGGTACCGCACCACGAGCAGCAAACCAGAGCACTACTACACCACTACCCTTGAAGATGCGGTCATCGTTCATATCAAAGACTATATGCACAACTGCCAGGACCCTTCGAATTCGCACTTCACTCATCTGGAGGACGTGCATTTCGCCTATCGAAAAATTACCTGGACGCATGAGGTCTGCGGCACTTCGGGTTCGGATGACTGGCGTAAAGTGAAACAAGACTGAAGACAAACCATTTGTTTGCTTCTGCTCTTTTATTTTTCAACAAAAAAGGGCGACCCTGTGGTCGCCCTTTTTTTCTTGTAAAGCCTTATATCAGGTGCCCGCCCAGTATGATGACCTCGGCAATCCATGCACTGGTAAAGAGTCATGACACTGGGCGAACGGGTGAATTTTAATTGAAGCCGGCGACAATGTCCGTGTTTAAGAAGATGAAATTTATCGACACAATGTTTAATAAAATGTCACCCAAAATATTATCCCGACACACTTTTAAAACTCACTGGTTCGATCATCAGAATTGATTGTGTTTGACGAACTCTCGCCAAACACAATCCATCCTGTATGTATCGGCCAACTCAACGAGTCGTGGTGACTTTCAAGACATCCGTATAGGTAACGACCACACTCTGCCCAACTTTCAAATCCTTCAGTTTTGCCTGTACTTCAGGCCGAACGACATTCACGGTTTTGGATTCACCGGCCGGTCCCTTGAAAGTCACCTGATTGTTTTTGACATCAATCTTGGTGATTTGCAGCTGAACCTGAACCTGACGGTACGCTTCACCACCCGGATTCGGGTTGTCCTTGGTGGCGCGATTTACACCCTCTCGCTCAAGTGAACCTGGCAAGCCCTTATCAACGTCAGTGTCCAGGTAAGCGGCAACCGAGCGTACAACCGCAATGTTGACTTTATCGCCGGGCTTGAGATTACCCAGGTCCTTGGCCTGGTCCGTCAGCTGCACATGGACTTGATGACCTTGGGGACCTTCAAGCACAACCTGGTGATTTGGGGCATCAACCGACACCACTTTGGTATCAACCTGGTCGGCAATCACAACTTCGGACAGCGGGATGTCTGCAGCCAGGGCGCTGAAGCTGGCAGCAGACATCAGCGTTGCAAGGGTCATGGCTTTGGCGAGTGCGTGAAGTTTCATAAGTCGTACTTTCCCTGTGAATTGGAGGCAACAAAAGGCGCTGAACCCGCGTCCAGCGCCGTTTGTGTCCATCAGCATAGACGCTGATCAGGGAGTGTTCGCAGTTTCTTGCGCCGTGGATTCGCCGCTGGTCGTGCCCTTGCCGCTTTCCTCTCGCCGCTTCGGATCCGTTGGACGCAAGGCGTCGTTGTCGCGCTCGACTTCTCCGGGTGGACGCGGTTCGTCAGGGTGTTCGTCTTTCGATATCGGTTTCATCGCCTGTCTCCTCAAGCCTCGGGATCGTCGACTTCCTCGGCGACATTCACCTGGGGCGAGTCCTTGTGGGATTGCTCCGCCTTTTCTTTCAAGCCCCGCCACTGCTCAAGGTCAATGGCACCCTGCCCCAACAAGTCATCCGCAATGCGCAGAAGGTCACTGTAATGGGCGTCGGGGGATTGCTGCCAATAGGCCTTGTCCTCGAACAGCCGGTGCCATGAATCGAGGTCGGGTAACTTGAGATCGTCGCTCATGAAGGGTTTCCTGCCGGGTATTCGTTCGGTAGAGGGTTGCGGTGGACTGGAGTTCAAAAGATCAGCCAGGCGCAGGCGTAACGGGCGACGTGTCGACTTCAATACCCGGTCATCTCCAAATACCCCTGTCCGCCCTGGCTACCGCTCAACCGCACCGGTCCTTCCCAATAGGGAATACGCAGGTCCATCCACGCATCGGAATTGAGCGCCGAGAGGGAAATGTCGAGGTTTTTGCCGGGTATCCTGATCGACCAGCGCACCGGCATTGACCGTCCGGCAACGGTGGCGGTGTCTTGCGGCGTAAGGCTGATATCGCTGGCGTGCAACGGTTGTGTGCGGCCCTGAGCATCGATCCAGGTACCGGTGACGTAGGGTTCGCCATCCCGCTGACGCATGCGATAGAGCATGACGTGTTCGCCGCTGTCGAGGTGCAGGGAGAACCAGTCCCAGCCCGTCTGATTGGCGGTCAAGGGTTGGCTGCTCCATTCGCGATCCAGCCACGCCGGGCCGCTGACCTGATAGCGCTTGCCATCGATTTGCAGCGTTCCGCTGGCCTGGAAAAACGGCTGGCTATAGTAGTACGACGCTTGTCCCTGTTCGGATTTCTGGCTGAAACCCTGATCACCCTGCAGCACCAACGGCCCGGTAGACGTCAGCCGCAGTTGATAGCTGAAGCCCTTGTCCTGCGCGCTCAGTTGCAGGTCGGTCAGCGTGTCAGGCCCCTGGCTGCTGAAGCGCCAGTCGTCGATCCAGGCAGAGAATGGCGCAGGACTGACGCCCGCCTGACCGACACCACCGCGCGCATAACGCTCGGCCGCGTGATGAGCCGTCGCCGATGTCACCGCTGCATGCCCCAGCCAGATCACTTGACTGGCCCACCCCGCCGCCGTCGGACCGGCATTCAACGCACTGCGAAACAGTGTCCACTGCACACCGAACTCACGCCCCTGATCGTCCTTGAGGTTGGCGGTGACGTACCACCATTCGATCCGAAACCCGTCATGGGGACCGTGATCCGCCGGGAAGCTGAAAACGCGGCCGGGCACGACGGGCGAAAAAGCAGCGGCGCTCCCCCCCAGCCCCGCGAAGCCCTTCTCCACCGGCACCGAATTGTCGCAGCCACTCAATACCATCAGAAGCAGCACCGCGAGCCTAATCTTCATGAGCAAACGTCCTCAGCAGATCCGCCGGTTGCGTGCGATACAACGAATACAACGGCCATGCCGATGCAAGCAACGTCGCCAGCAATGCCAGCCCCATCAACTGCAACAGCTGCAATGGAAACACCCGCAAAGGTAAACGCCAGCCAAACGCCTGAACGTTGATGACCGTGTCCAGGCACCACGCCAGCGCAATCCCCAAAGGCAACGCCAGCACCAGCGTCAACACCGCCAGCAGCCAGGTCTGCCCGAGATTGAGCAGCATCAATTGGTGTCGCGTTACACCCAGCGCCCACAGGGGAGCGAGTTGCCCGAGGCGACTCTGGCTCTGGGTCAGCAGGCTGATGAACAAGGCCACCCCGGCGACGGCCAGGGTCAGGCTATTAAGCGCCGCCGTCGCCGCAAACGTCCGCTCGAAGACCTGGGTAGACCAGCCCTTGAGCCGGGCCTGATCGACGATGCGACTGTCATCCATGGCAAAGCGTGCCTGGAGCGCGGTTAAAAACGTCGGGATCGAGGCCGGTTCGATGCGCAGGTTGAACCGGTTGGGCGTAAGCTGCGGCCAGCCGCGCAGCAAGTGATCGACGTTGACCAGCAGGTGGCCCTTGGGGTTGCCATAGTCGGCGTAGATTCCGACGATACGCGGCGACCACTGACCGCTTGGCGTCGCAATCGTCAAGTGATCGCCAAGCCGCACCTTTAACCGCCGCGCAAGCTGTTCGCTGAGCATCAGCGCGTCATCACTGGCCAGGCGCCCCCAGGGATCGTCGCCCAAGGACTCCAGCAGCGGCCAATGCTGACGATAGGTCGGGTGATCGATCACGCCGAAAACATCTGCCGGCCAGCCCTGCAACTGAACCGAAACCTGCCAGTTCGGCAATACCACGCTGACCTGTGGCTGGTGTTTGAGCCAGCTCTGCAGCTCCCTGGCCTGGGCCGGGCTTTGCGGGTTCAGGTACAGCTCGGCGGTGAGCCGTTGTTCCAGCCAATCACTGAATGTCTCGCGAAAACCGGCGGTCATGCTGCCCGCGCCGATGTTCGCCGCCAGCGCCAGCAGTAACGCCATCAGCGCCAGGCTGAGGGCCGGCAGTTGCTGACGGCAGTCGGCGAGAAACCACTGACCGAGCACCGAACGACTGCGGCGCAATGCGCCATTCAAGACCGCATTGAGTACCACCGGCAGTGCCAGCGCGGCGCCGATCAACAGCGTTCCCATCAACACGAAACCGGCGGCCAGGCTGTCACCGAAGATCAACGCCAGCAGCGCGATCACCAGAGCCGTGGCGGCCACCCAGGCCTGGCGCCGCAACCACCGTGCATGCGCCTGGTGCCAGGCTTGCGGATCGGCCAACGCCAACAACGGCAAACGCGCCGCCCGCAGCAGGCTGTTGCCGCCGGCCAACAGGGCCCCCAGCAGACTCAGGCCCACCCCGCTGATCCACCACCCGGCACTCAGGCTCAACTGCCCCGCGACCTCCGCGCCATATAACCCGCGCAGACTGGCAACGACATCCGGCAATAGCACACTCGCCAGCAAGTACCCACTGACGACCCCGGCCACTCCGCCGATCAACGCCAGAACACCCAGTTCAACGATCAGGCAGGCGATCAACATCCTTGCACTGACCCCACAAGCGCGCAGAGTCCTGAGCAACCCCCGACGCTGCTCCAGTGCCAGGCCAATCGCGGCGTGGACAATGAACAGGCCGACCACGAATGACAGAAAACCCAAGGCATCGAGGTTCAGGTGAAAACTCTCGGTCAGCCGCGCGAGGTTGTTCTCTTCGCCACTGGTCTTGAGCTGCAGCTGACCTTTGAATTGATCGGGCAGCGGCGCACTGAAATCCTTCGGCAACAGCAGCCGCGACAGTTGATCCGGTTGTTCGAGAATCTGCTGGGCGAACCCGATGTCCACCAGCAACACACCGGGGGCCATGTCCGTCTGCGCGAGCATCGGCGGCAAGGACTGACCGGTGGTACTGACCGGCCGATCACCCTCTCGAAAACCCAGCGCCTGCAACGTCTGGGGCGAGATCCAGGTACTGCCCGGCGGAGTAAAAAAACCGACGATCTGCTCAATCGCCAATGCCTGCCCGGCCACGGCCGACCCCGCGGGCAACGAAATCGGCTCGATGCCCATCAGCTGCAAGCGCTGATCTTCATGCCCCTTGAGTACCACCCTGCCTTGCAGCACCGGAGACACCGGCCATCCGGCGCGCCGCAAGTCGACAAACACCTGTTGGGAAAAAGTGGCACCGTTGGGTGCACTGAGACTGGCTTGGGGCTCACCACCGATTAACTGGCTGGCCCGGGCATAGCTTTCCCGCGCCTGACTGTTCAGGGCCTGCACGCCAGTGAGCAAGCTGGTCGCGAGCCAGAGCCCGGTCAGCACGCTGAAAAACTGCACCGGGTGCTGCCGCCAATGACTCAGCAGAGCCCGTAACGTCTCGCGGAAAACCCGCACCTCAGCGCTCGTCCGCGCCGACCAGGCGGCCACGGTGCAGCACCACTTTCTCGGCCAGCCGCGCCGCCACCCGAGGGCTGTGCGTGACCATCAACAACGTCGTGGGGCTGTCGTCGATGAGCTCCAGCAGCAGCTTCAACACTTCATCGCTGGTGGCTTCGTCCAGGCTGCCGGTAGGTTCATCGGCCAGCAGCAGCCTGGGCTGTGACGCCAGCGCGCGACCCAGCGCGACCCTCTGCTGTTGCCCGCCGGACAACTGTTCCGGGTACCGGCGCAGCAACGCCTGCAAACCCAGGCGCTGCACCAGATGTGCTTGCCAGCGCGGATCATGACGCCCGGCCAGGCGCGCCTGAAACGCCAGGTTGTCTTCCACGCGCAGGCTGCCGATCAGGTTGAACTGCTGGAACACCAGGCCGATTTCGGTGCGGCGCCAGTTCGCCAATTGCCCTTCGTTCATCTGGTCCAGCTGATGCTCGCCGCTGCGAATACTGCCGCGATCGACCTTGTCCAGCCCCGCAATCAGGTGCAGCAACGTGCTTTTGCCGCTGCCCGACTCACCCATCAGCGCCAGGCTGCTGCCCGGTTTCAACGTCAGGTCAACGCCTTGCAGGACCGGCAACGGGCCTTGCGGCGTGGCATAGCTTTTGAAGACACCGTGGACTTCGAGCATGGGTGAACCCGTTCGATGAGCGTGGGCAAAGGATAGCGGCCATGCAGGGTGTTTGTCCGGTGACGATTGCTGCCGGGGTATCTGCGGAGCGCAGTTCTATTTAATGACGCCAAAAAACCGCTCAGATGATGTTTTCGTGCCGCAGCACCTACAGCAGGATCAGGTATTTCTACAGGCGCTGCGGCGCCCTGTGATCTTTTGCTTTTTTACATTGCGAACAGCCATTTTCCAGCTACAAATGACAAGTGGGGTACGTGTCCAAAATCTTGACAGCGAGTGTCACGGGTCGGACGTCTATGGATAGCTTCAGCTAAGGGATGTTCAGGCGCATGACTCAAGGCAAATACCGTTCCGACATTGATGGCTTGCGGGCTGTGGCGGTCATCGCAGTGCTGTTGCATCACCTCAATACCAGCCTGCTCCCAGGCGGATACGTGGGCGTCGATATCTTCTTTGTCATCTCAGGTTTCCTCATCACCTCCCAGGTCTTTTCCGAGGTCAAGCGCAATGCGTTCTCGCTGAAGTCCTTTTATCAGCGACGCATCAATCGCATCGTTCCCGCATTGGCTACGGTACTGCTGGCGACCGTGATTGTCGGGGCTTTCATTCTTTCTCCGGTCGACCTGATCCGGCTCAACGTCAGCGCCCTGCTTTCTTTGTTGGGTGTGTCCAATGTCTATATCTGGGTCAAGTACGGCAACTACTTCGCCGCCGACGCCAGCGAGGCGCCCCTGCTGCATACCTGGTCGCTGGGGATTGAAGAGCAGTTCTACGTGATCTGGCCGCTGTTCATCGTCTTGCTTTACCGCCTGGCGCCGCGTTATGTGCTGCCGGTTCTGGCCGTTGGCGTGGTGCTCGCGGTGGCCGCGTCCGAATACGCGACCGGGATTTTCGCGACGGCCGCCTATTACCTGCTGCCGACGCGGTTCTTCGAACTGATGCTGGGCGGGCTGCTGGGGATCTACCTGCATCAGCCGCGGATCATCGGTAAGCTGGCGGCACATGGTTTTGCGCTGACGGGCTACCTGCTGATCGGTTTTTCGTTGTTTGCCTTGAACGCCGGCTCCACATTCCCCGGCCTCAATGCCCTGATCCCGTGCCTGGGCGCCGCGCTGTTGATTCTGGCCGGCAGCGGTGACATGCGCTCGCGCTTGCTCACGAGCCGGCCAATGGTGTTCATCGGCTTGATTTCCTATTCACTGTATTTGTGGCACTGGCCGCTGATCGCGTACCTGAATTATCTGGAAATTCCGATCAATCTGCCGGTCGGGGGCATGCTGATTGCGGTATCGATCCTGCTCTCGTGGTTGTCCTGGCGCTACGTCGAAGTGCCGTTTCGGCGCGGCGGAGCAACGTGGCACTTCTCGCAGGTCTTCGTTCGTCGATTTGCCCTTCCGGCCCTGGGATTGGCCGCATTGGCAGGGCTGAGCGTTGTGTTCAACGGCTTCCCGCAGCGCTTCAGCCCTGGGGTTGCGGAACTGGAAGCGATGACCCTGAAAAAACCCAGTGAAATCCGTAGCGGTTGCCACGTGCCCAATGCGTTGTACAGCACCGAGCCCAATGAGCACTGTCGTTTGGGCGCAAAAAAAGAAGGGCTGGACGGCATCATGATTGGTGATTCGTTTGCCAACCACTTTACCGGCATGGTCGATATCCTGGCTAAACCCGACAACCTCTCGATCATGGATTACACCATGGACTCCTGCCCGCCGATCATCGGCTACACCGCCGACATGCCACCGGTGTACGCAGCCCATTGTGCAAAACGCAACGAACGGGTTTTCAGCATGATCGAGCAGAACAAGTACCCCTACGTGATCATGGCGGCCATCTGGCCCAGGGACGCCATTGCCAAGGACATCGTCGAGGCGAGTATCAAGCGGGCGGTGGATAACAGCGGTGAGGTGATCGTCATTCTGAGCAATCAGCACATTGAAAAAGCCGCAAGCTGCCCGATCCGTCGTCTGATGTTCGGCACCGACCGTGATTGCTCGGTCAGCCAAAGCGCACTGCCCTCTTACTGGGCGCAAGTGCGGGCAAAATTTCCGCAGGTACGTTTTATCGATCCTAATCAGGTGATTTGCCCAGCGGGTGTTTGCAGTCCGATCATCCAGGGGCAGTTGTTGTACCTGGACGATTCGCACTTGAATGAAGTGGGTTCGCAGTTCATTGGCCACACGTTGCTGGAGCGCGGGTATTCGCTGTTGCATGATCCGATGGCATCCCCGCGTACGGCCGAGGCGGGACTGGGTGCGACGGTTGCGAATTGAAACGGGGCTGCGATCTTTTGATCTTGCCATTGCTTCGGCGGTAACGCTCTACCGAGACGGTAAGTGAACAGCGCCCGCGACGAAGTAACTGGGCAAGTAACTATGGCCGCTGCCGGGCCGAGCACTTGTTCCAGCCTGGCGTGCTGGAGCAGGTGGTTATTTCAGACCGGCTGCGATTCTTTGCTGTTTACCTCATTCACCCACCGCCACATTCGTCGTTGACTGCGACGGCGTCACGATGCTGTTCAGATCGATATGCTTCCATTGAGGCTTTGCCCCCAACCGTGCGTTGAAGCGGTAGTTGAAAGTGAAATCGTCTGCCGTCGGCACGCTTAACGAGTTGCCATACACCGCCTCGATCCCCGCAAGGTCGTAACCCATCAGCTGCAGCAGCGTCGGGAAGATGTTGTAGTGGCTGGAACGATCCTTGTTGCCGGCCAGTTGCGCCTGCCAATCAAGCGTTTTCAACCCGCTGCCCTGGATCACTACCAACGGCACCAACCCCTCTTCCTCCACCGGATCGCCACCACAGTGCGTATTCAATCCGGGGTTACCTCGCTCGTGCAGATCCTGCCCATGGTCCGAGGTATAGATCAGCACTGCGTTATTCAGATTGGCTTGAGCAAAAATTCTTGAGAAAAACTCCCCGACGTTCCACAGCACGGTGTTCTTGTAAGCATTGCGATACAGCAACCAGTCGTCCGGCTGACCATTGAAGCCATCCCGCGTGCCCGTGTCCGCGACTTCGACAAACTTCCCGCGAGGCAAGGTTGGACGGTAGGCCATGAAGGCATCGGGGTACTTGTCGTGGACCGGAAAATGCGCCCCCACTTTGTTGATCACCACCAATTCGGACGTGTTGTCGTTGAGCAGTTCGATCAATTTCGCGGCTGCAGCCATGTCGCGGTCACGCACACTGGTCTGGTCGAATTGCACGAACTTATCAATGTCTTTCATTTCGGTGTCGTTCATCAGGTTCTGCAGGTTGCCGCCCGTGCGCTGGGCGTCGATATAAACAGTACGCAGTCCGGCCTTTTTCGCGTACTGCCAAATAGAAGGCAAGGTGCTGTTGATGCGAACGTAATCAGCCCTGGTACCGCCGTAACGCAGGGTGATGTTGGTGTCGGCACTGCAATTGGCTATGGAAGCGGCATAGCCGTAATTGAAAATATCGACGCCAGGGCGCGGCTCCTTGAGATTGCTGTTCACACCGAACGGCGCATTGATGTCCAGGTAGTTGCCGGAAATGCTTTCATCAATGATCAGCACAATGTCGTGGCCCACCGGTTGATCCACACGCGCCAGATTCACCGGCTCACGCGGGCCGACCGTGTTATGCAGCGACTCATAGGCAAACAGGTTCAGGTAAGCCAACGGCGTGTACATGATCGGCAGGCCCCGGGCGCCCTCGCCGGCCCTTATAAACAGCACCGAGCTAAGTACAAACACCCCGATGACCGGCGCAGCCACCAACAAGGCGCCCGGCAACGGCATCCGCCGACGCGGTTTAAGCCCGATCCCGAACAACAGCAGCAGACCACCCAGCACTGCGCTGATGATCGCGTCGCGGTACTGATACACCGCTTCCTGAATGAAGCCGCCGGAATACACCATGGACACGAAGCCGCTGTACGTCAGGTAGTCAGCCGTGACCCGCGTATAGACGTCGAAAAAAACTGCAGAGCTGAACATCGCCAAGGCAAACACGTGCCGGATCAACGTCTGGCGAATGTACGCTGTCATAAATAACGCAATCGTTAACGCGACAAACATTCCGCCAAACAGCAACACAGGAATACCGATTCCCATGGCGCTGAGTCGTTCGAGGTAATAGTCGTAATTCTTTAAAAGATACAGCAGTAACAGCAATTCTTTGAGGTATCGAATCATTGTATTTCCATTCGCCGGCTGGACTTTTGGCCAATAGATTGTCGGCCATTTTTTGACACTAGCACCGGGCCATCAAATCGCAAGAAATGTCGGACATTTGAGTAAAGCGTCAAAAAATTGTTGACTCAAATCTGACACACTCAAGCCCTTCCGACACTCGGCGAAAACGCTCAATGACCGTTTATCGCTTTCTTGAAACTCGCTCAAACCCTTCAAAACCGCGGCAAATCCAGCGGTGGCAAGCACTTGATGGCAAATAGCCCCCAAAATCGGGGATGTCTTACGACTGCAACACGTCATTTTGCTGACACGGTTTTCCACGGCTGGGCTATACCCCTTTTGACAGTCTCATTTTGATCTCTCAACCGTCTTACGAGGCACGCCAATATGGACGTGAGCGTATTTGGTACGGGCTATGTTGGCCTGATACAAGCAGCGGCACTGGCCGATGTCGGACATCGTGTCTTATGTGTCGATATTGACCCGAATAAAATCAGGCAACTGCAGCAAGCAGTACCGCCCATTAGTGAACCGGGACTCTCCAGCACGCTGGAAGAAAACATTAAAGCCGGTCGTTTGTTATTCACGACCCAGGCCAGCGATGCGGTCGAACATGCCGAACTGATTTTCATCGCGGTCGGTACGCCTGCCGATGAAGACGGCTCCGCCGACCTCAGCCATGTCCTGAATGTCGCCCGGCAGATCGCCAGCTTCATGGAGGCCGATCGCACCTTCATCATCAAGTCCACCGTGCCGGTCGGCACCGCGGACCAGGTGACGGCCGCCGCCAACGAAGAACTGCAGCGCCGGGGCAAGGCGTCCTTGAACGTGCGGGTGGTGTCCAATCCCGAGTTCCTCAAGGAAGGCAGTGCACTGGCCGACTGCATGCGTCCGGACCGGATCATTGTCGGCACCGACGACGATCAGGCACGCGAACAGCTCAGCGAGCTCTACGCGCCCTTCTGCCGCAACCATGAAAAAATCATGTTCATGGACAACCGCAGTGCCGAGCTGACCAAGTACGCAGCCAACGCAATGCTCGCCACCCGTATCAGTTTCATGAACGAGCTGGCCAACCTCACCGAGTTGCTGGGGGCGGACATCGAAGCCGTGCGCAAGGGCATCGGCTCGGACCCGCGCATTGGCTATCACTTTATCTACCCTGGATGCGGCTTCGGCGGTTCGTGCTTCCCCAAGGACCTGCGCGCCCTGCTCCATACCGCCGAACACAACGGCATGCCTCTGCGTTTGTTGCGCAGCGTCACCGACGTCAACGACAGCCAGCGCCATATCCTGTTCAGCAAACTCAAAGCGCAGTTCCCTGGCGGACTGGCCGGTAAGTCCATCGCGCTCTGGGGCCTGGCGTTCAAACCCAATACCGATGACATGCGCGAAGCACCCAGCCGTTATCTGATGGATGCACTGTGGGCCGAAGGCGCAAGCGTACAGGCCTACGATCCGGAAGCCATGTCCGAGTGCCGACGCATCTACGGCTATCGCAAGGACCTGCACCTGTGCGCGACCCGTGATGACACCCTGGAAGACGCCGACGCGCTGGTGATCTGCACCGAATGGAAAAACTTCCGCGTGGTGGACTTCGAACTGCTGGCCAGCAAACTGCGCTCGCGGGTGATCGTTGACGGGCGCAACCTCTACAACCCTGAACACGTTGCGGCAGCCGGTCTGCATTACAGCGGCATCGGACTGCGGCACGTCGTGCCCCAGGGGCCGCGCCCATGAAGATACTGGTGACCGGAGCCGCAGGCTTCATCGGTGCCCACTGTGTGTTGCGGCTGCTTCGCGACGGGCATCAGGTGTGCGGCCTGGACAATTTCAATGACTACTACGACCCGCAACTCAAGCACGATCGCGTCGCTTGGGTGCAGGAGCAGGCTGGCCGTTTCCAGCTCGCAAAGATTGACCTGGCCGACGCCTCGGCCATCGAGTCTCTGTTTGTCCGTGAACAACCGGAAGTGGTCATCCACCTCGCCGCTCAGGCCGGGGTGCGTTACTCCCTGGAGAATCCCCGGGCTTACCTCGACAGCAATCTGAGCGGCTTTCTCAACATCCTCGAAAGCTGCCGGCAGCACCCGGTCAAACACCTGATCTACGCCTCGTCGAGTTCGGTGTATGGCGCCAATCAGCACACGCCTTACTCGGTCAAGGACGGCGTCAATCACCCGTTGTCGCTGTATGCCGCCACCAAGAAAGCCAACGAACTGATGGCCCACAGTTACAGCCACCTGTTCGGCATTCCCTGCACCGGTCTGCGTTTTTTCACCGTGTACGGTCCCTGGGGCCGGCCGGACATGTCGCCGATCCAGTTCGCCCGGGCGATTGCCGAAGGCTCACCGCTGAAGCTGTTCAATTACGGCGAACACCAGCGGGACTTCACCTACATCGACGACATCATCGAGAGCATCGCCCGACTGATCGATCGTGCGCCGCAAGCCGATGCTCAATGGGACCGTGAAACACCGGATCCGGCCAGCAGCATGGCGCCGTGGCGGATCTTCAACATCGGTGGGCAGCACCCCGTGGAGCTCAAGGATTACCTGGCGCTCCTGGAAAAACACCTCGGCCAAAAAGCCGTGGTGGAGTTACTGCCCTTGCAACCCGGTGACGTGCTCAACACGTGCGCCGACGCCAGTGACCTGGCCACGGCTACAGGTTTTCAGCCCCGGATCGAGCTGGACGAGGGACTTGGGCGCTTCATTGCCTGGTTTCGCGATTACTACCCACTGCCTATCGCCCACGCGCCGTTCGCGGCTGAACTTCAGCGGAGGAATCCATGACTGGACATGAAAAAGGTGTACCGCTCAAAAATCTCAGGCGTGACCAGCGCCTCGATCCCGAGCACCGAATCCGGATGGACGCGGCCATTCACATGCAAGGTCGCGGCTGGATGTCCGGCCGTGACGGCGGTCGGCCCTGGACATTGTCGCGCACCAATCGGGTGGTTGCCTGCATCGGCGCGCTGGCGATTCTGCTGCTGATCTCGCCGTTGATGTTGGGCCTTGCACTGGCGATCAAATTCAGCAGCAAAGGGCCGGTGATGTTCGTGCAAAAACGCACCGGCTACCGCGGCCGTTCGTTCGGCATGTACAAGTTCCGCACCATGGTGGCTAACGCCGAAGAGCTAAAAGAGTCCTTGCGTCACCTGAACAAGCACGGGGCCGACGCCATCGATTTCAAGATCGACAAGGATCCGCGCATCACCGGTATTGGTGGCTTTCTGCGGCGCAGCAGCCTCGACGAATTGCCCAATCTGTTCAATGTAGTGGCTGGCGACATGCGCCTGGTGGGCCCTCGGCCAACTTCGTTCAACGCCTATCGCTACAAAGACAATCACCTTGCACGCCTGAGCATCTACCCCGGCATGACCGGCCTTTGGCAGATCTCCGGGCGCAGCAATATCGACTTCGACCAGCGCGTTGAGTTGGACCTCAGCTATATCGCCGAGCAGAGCCTGCTGCTTGATCTGAAGATCCTGTTGAAAACCCCCTTCAAAGTATTCAGCGGCCACGGAGCGAGTTAAATGGACGGTTCAACTGCAAAAAGCCTGACTATCGCAAACCCGAGCGAGTCCAACCTGACCTCGACTGTGCTCGATCAAGATCTGCGGATCCTGCTTCTGACTGCCGCCAACCCCGGCGCAGGCACGACCACCAGCGCCCTGGTGCTGGCCACGCAACTGGCGCAAATGAGCAGCGGGCAGGTGCTGCTGGTGGATGCCAGCCAGTCCTCCAGCAACCTGACCCAACAACTGGGGCTGTCCAAGGAGCGTGGTTTGCGCGACCTGTTGTTCAACACCCAGAGCCCGCCGTTGTTGCAGGACTGTGTGGTGAACGTTTCCAGCCTGCCCTTTCACGTCTTGCCCAACGGCAGGTTTGCACGGGGCGCCGAACACCTGACGCCTGAAACACTGAGCCCGTTGCTCGATGAGTTGGGCAGTCAGTACCGGTTCGTGGTGATCGACGGCGACGCGGTGTATTCGGCCGCCGACACCCTGGTCATCAGCACCCAGGTAGACGGCGTGATCATGGTCGTTCGCGCTGAAGACACGCGCTGGGAAGTGGCCCAGGCCGCGGTTCAGCGCCTGACGCAAGCCGGAGCGAAACTGGTCGGCAGCGTGTTCAACCGACGCAAGTACTACATGCCCAAATGGCTCTACAAAAACCTGTAAGCAATCGCCAAAGGATGACGACATGAACGCCAAGATGCTTGTCCTGCTGTTGCTGCCGCTTGCAGGCTGCTCCAGCCATAACGAAACCCAGAGTATGCCGGTGCAGATCCTCACGGCCGCACCGTCCGACGCTCAAGCCACCGACATGAACATGTCCAAGACCGAGCAGACCCTGCGACCAAAAGACGTGCTGGAGGTGATCTTTCGCATCAGCACCAGCGGTTCCGAGGCATACCGCGTGCAGTCCGGTGACAGGGTGGCCCTCAACTTCACAGCCGCCAGCCAGCTCAATGGCGAACAGTTGGTGCTGCCCGACGGCACTATCGAACTGCCAGGGGCGAACACCTCGGTGAGAATCGAAGGCATGACTCGCGAACAAGCGCGCAATGAAATACAGCAGGCCTATCAACGCAAACAGATGTTCCAGCCCAACCGTAACCAGCTGTCAGTGATCATTCTCAGCCCGCTGACGAATGAAGAAAACCTCAGAAGCTCACTGAACCACCCGGGCACCGGCATGAGTCGGGATATCACCGTGGGCACCGACGGCTACGCCAGTTTCCCGGAAATAGGCTCCGTGGCGCTGCAAGGCATGACCGTCACTCAGCTGGAGAATTACCTCAATAAACGCTACGCCACCCTGCCGGGTCGCATGAGCGTGGACGTGCTGCTCAAGTCCACTGCGGGTAACGAAATCTACGTACTGGGTGAAGTCGGCCAACCGGGGGCCTACCCGATTCGCCGCCCGGTGTCGGTGCTCGAAGCCCTGACCATGGCCCGAGGCTCGTTGATCAAGGCGCGCCTGGACTCGGTGATGATCATGCGGCGCAACGGCAACCTGGTGACCGCGCACAGTTACGACGTGGAAAAAGCGTTGTCCGGTGACGCAACGCAGATCGCCTACTTGCAACCCGACGACATGCTGTATGTGCCCAAGACCAAACTGGCCAGCGCCGGTGAGCTCGCACGGCAACTGGCAGACGTGGTGTTGTTCCAGGGCGTGGGCATGAGCTTCAGCTACCGCGTCGACAATAAAGGCGACGACAACTAACTCTCAGGTGAATAGACATGAACCCAAAGGAAAACTACCTGCACGAGTTCTTCAGGATCTTCTTCGCCAACAAGCAGTTGGTGAAGCGAGTGTTCCTGGTCTTTGCAGTGATCGCGCTGGTCTTGCCGCTGATGCTCAAGCAGAGCTTCGATATCACCGCCCAGGTGATCGTGCAGTCCAAAAAACTCTCACAGGGGGATGCCACGACTTCCCTCAACCAGGAAAACGCTTCCTTCGTGCCTCCGACGCTTTCGGACATGGAAACCGAAAGCAATATCCTGCGTTCGCCGGGATTGATTCGCCAGACCATCAGCGAGTTGCGTGAAAAGGGTGAGTACACCTCCCCTCCAGGCATGCTCAACAAACTGGTCAGTGAACCGATCAAACGCTACATCACCACGCCGCTGCGCGAGCATGTGATCAATCCAGTGAAATCCGCGCTGGGCATGGAAACCGATCCGGTACGCGATACGACGCTGGACGCGCTGACCCAGGAGGCCATGGATAAACTCAAGATCGAAACCCTGCCGGGTTCCAACGTGATCTCGATCATCTACAGCTTCCCGGACCCGACCCAGGGCACCAGGTTTGTCGCAGCACTGCTGCAAAATTACCTGGCCAGCCGTCAGGAACTGCAGTCCATCGACCTGCCGCAAAGCTTCTACGAAACCAAGAAGCTGCAATACCAGGCGCGCCTCGATGGTCTGGAAAGTAATCGCCAAGCCCTGTTGGGCGCGGTGGGTTCGTCCGACCCCAAAGAAGAAATCACCTTCCGCCTGAACGCCATCAACACCGAAGAGCAGGCGCTCAACCTGTATCAGGACCGCCTGCTGCAAAGCAAACGCTGGCTCGATTACCTGAAAACCAGCCTGGCCGCCGCCAACAACTCCAAGCTCAACGATTACACCTTCCCCTACACCTTCACCACCACCGTGGACAACGTCGCGTTTGAAGACCGCGAGATCAAACAAATGGGTGAGGCCCTGACCACTCAGGTCAGTCGTTACATGAATGACCTGGCGATCTTCCAGCCAGGCAGTGAACCGATGCTGCTGACCCGCGAGCAAATCGCCCGCACCCGTCAGCAATTCCTGAAAGTCGTCGCCAACCGGATTCAGGAGCGCACCAGCGACCTGGCGATTGTCAGTTCGGTGATCGATCAGAAAACCGGGCGCATTGCCGAGTTCAAGGATCGCATCCATACGTTGCAAGAGACTCAGAGCAAACTGCGGCAAGTGGACACCGAAATCGATGCGTTGCACACGGCGTTTTCCACCTATGCCCAACGGTTTGCCGAGAGCAGCACCGCGCGTTCGCTGGACAACGACCTGTCCAACGCACGGGTTCTCAGCCCACCGTTCGAGCCTACCGCAGCCGCCTTTCCGAAACCGATGCTGATCATTCCGTTCGGTTTGTTCACTGGCCTGTTGCTGGCGATTGCGTTGGTCTATGTCCGTGAGTTCTTCGATCACCGCTTCAAGCATCCTGCGCAAATCACCCACGAACTGGGCCTGCCGGTGCTGTTGGTGATCAACGATCAGAACGTCGAACCGGTCAACCCGCACAAGAGCTGGACCGTACCTGGCTTCGTGCATTGGGTGCGCAATTGAACGCGCCGCTCAGCCGGACTCCATCTGACAGCGCCCTGCCGATCATTCATTTGCTCAGCAGTGGCGGTTTCTACGGGGCTGAGCGGATGCTGCTGGACCACTGCCTGGCGACGCCGGGGCAGCATCAAGTGCTGTTCCTCGATGCGCCGCCAGAACTGATCGCCAGGTTTCGCGATGCCGGCGTCGACTGCCAGGGCTGCGCGGGGTTGGGGCAACTGTTGGGGCATTTACGTCAGCGGCGCGCCGAACGGCCGCTGATCAACACCCACAACTTCAAGGGTCTGCTGTTTGGCTGGGTCGGTGCGACGTTGTTGCGCCTGCCCCTGGTGATTACCCAGCACGGGTTCACGCCGCGCAGTCGCAAGCAAAAGTTCTACACCTGGCTGAGCTTGCAACTGTGCCGCACCGCGTCGGTGGACCGTGTTGTCTGCGTCGCCGAAAGCATTGCCGTGCTGCATCGCCAGGCCAGTGTGGGTGCGCAGAAGTTGCAGGTGATCCCCAACGGTTTGCCCGCAGCCATCGGCCTGTTGCCGCACAGCGTCAACCACCAGCGGTTCCTGGCCGGTTACGTCGGGCGGCTCAGCAGTGAGAAAGGTCCGGACCTGTTTCTCGATGCACTGATTCCGCTCTGTCAGCAACACCCGCACCTGGACGCCGTGATGCTCGGCGACGGCCCGGAACGGGAAACCCTGATGGCCAGAATCAACGCCGCCGGGTTGCAAGAGCGCATCACGCTGCCGGGGTATCAGACCGACATGGGCGTGTGGTGGCGCAAGCTCGATGCGCTGGTGATCAGCTCGCGCACCGAAGGCACGCCGATGATTTTGCTGGAAGCCATGCAGGCCGGTGTGCCGGTGGTGGCGTTCGGTGTCGGCGGCATTCCCGATGTGCTGGAAGATCGGCACAACGGCTTGCTGGCGACGCCCGCCGACAGCACGGCCCTCGCCCGCCAGATCGGCACCTTGCTGACTGAGCCGGCACTGACCAGCACGCTGGTCGTCAATGCAAAACGTACACAACTGGATCGCTACGACCTCAAGGCCTTGGCTGAACGCTGGTCGCAGCTTTATATCCGTACTGCACGGGAGGCTCGCGCGTGATTTTTCCGCTCTCGATTGTCAGTTTGCTCGGCCTGGTCTGCCTTGGTTTGCTGGCCAGCCCTTATCCGTATCTGGCACCGGGAGCGGTGCTGGGCCTGGTCGGTGTGGCGGTGCTTTATCGCAAGCCGACCTGGGGCATACTCGGCATTGCCGCCATGTTGCCCTTCGAAGGCCTGTTCAAGGACAGCGCCATTTCGGGCTCCAAGTTCCTCGGTATTTCACTGGTGTTGATTCTGATGCTGCAGCTGGCGATTCATCAGCTGCCGTCCGAACGTTTGCGCAGCAATATCTGGCGCTTCCTGATCGCATTCATGACGCTATACCTGCTCAGCCTCTTGACTACCGATGAGATGAGCATGTCCCTGGGACACCTGCGGGAGTTGAGTGTCGGCTTGGTTCTGTTCGTCATCACCCTGCTGATCGGACGCGAACTGAACCTGACCGTATTCGCCAAACTGGTCACCCTCAGCGTCTCCGCGACCTGCGTGATGGCGATGTTTTCCGCCAAATACCAGGATCAGGGACGGGCCTCCGGCCTGCTGGAAGACCCGAACAGCTTTGCGCTGATGATCGCCTTCGCAATTCCCATGGCGCTGTTGCTGGTGGTCCGCAGCCCGAACTGGCTGCACCGGCTGGTCTGGGGGGGGTGCTGCCTGTTGCTGCTCGGCGGCATGACCAAGACCGAGTCCCGCTCGGGTCTGGTGGTGTTGTTCCTCAGCCTGATAATTGGCGCCTGGCACTACCGCGCGCAGATTCCACGTATCCGTCCGCGTCACCTGGGTTTCGCCATGCTCGGCGCGGCGATCGTTATTCCGCTGGCGCTGTATGCGATGCCAGCCGGTTATGTGGCGCGCATTCAGTCCTTGAGTATTTTGAGCGCCGGGGCCAAGAGTCAGGATGCATCCCTGGGCCGGCGCGCGTCGTACATAGTGGTCGGCGGTCAGATGATTAGCGAGAGTCCGTTGCTCGGTACCGGTCCCGGCACATTCCCTTTGCACTATGCCACCACTGGCTACGCCCAGGCTTTTTCCTCCAACCGCAAGGCGGGTGATCTTTACCGCCGCGCCCACAACACCTACCTGGAGATCTTCAGCGAATTGGGGATTCCCGCCGGCCTGACGTTTGTCGGCATGCTGGGCCTGGGCTTGTACAACCTGACCCGCGCCCGCAAAGCGTGGATGCTGCGCCGTGACTGGCATCAGGCTGACATGATGACCCACCTGGGCATGAGTTTTCTTTCGTTGACGTTGTTCCTTATGTTCCTCAGTGCGCCGAACCATAAGTACCTTTGGATCATGCTGGCACTGACCAGCGTGCTGCGCACAAAAGCCGAAGAAGCTCCATTGACGGAGGCCAGGGCATGAGCAGCATCAGCATCGTTATCCCGATGTACAACGAAGCGCGGCACATCACCCGCACCCTGATCGCCGCGCTGCACGCCGCCGATGCCGCCGGGCTGGAATGCGAGCTGATCGTGGTCGACAACGGCTCCGACGATCAGGGCCCGCAGATCGCCCGCCAGTTCGGCGCCCAGGTGCTGCACATGCCCGGTTTACTGATCGGTGCGCTGCGCAATCGTGGGGCCAGCGTGGCGAAGGGGGAATGGCTGGCGTTCATCGACGCCGACATCGAAATGCCCGAGGACTGGCTGACGCGTCTGATCAAACTTGAAGCCAGCGGCCAGGCGGACGTCCTCGGACTGGACTTGCACACCCCGGCCGAGGCGCCGTGGTTCGCCGATGCCTGGCAGCGCCGCACCCTGCGTCCGGCCACCCATAACCTGCACAAGGCGCAGTGGCTACCCACCGCCAACCTGCTGATGCGGCGCACCTGGTTCGAACAGGTCGGCGGTTTCGACGAAACGTTGCGCACCGGCGAAGACAAGGATTTCACCCTGCGTCTGAGCCAGGCCGGCGCGCGCCTGCTCGCGGCCAACGAAAGCGTCGCCCTGCATTGGGGTTACGAAGGCAGTTGGCGGGAATGGATGGGCAAGGAAATGTGGCGCCAGGGCAGTCATTTGCAATTGCTGCGCAGCCACGGCTTGAGCCTGCGACTGCTGCGCTTTCCGCTGCTGTCGATGGTCGCCTGGTTGCTGGATTTCATGGCCATCTGCGCCTTGCTCGACGGTCGCTTGCACCTGGCGTGGGTGCTGTTGCTGGTGACTTGTCTGCCGCCGCTCGTCTTGAGCCTGCGCCAAAGTTTGAAACACCGGGACGCGGGTCTGACCCTGCAACTCTGGGGCTTGCATTGGGTGCGTCTGCACCTGGCCGGCGCCGCGTTCATCCTCAGCCTGTGTCATTGGAATGCCAGGAGGCCCGCACGTGGCTGAATTCATTTTCTGGTTGTGCCTGTTGTTGCCTGTCTACGCGTACCTCGGTTATCCGCTGCTGCTGACATTGCTGGCGCCGTTATTTGCGGCTCGTCGGCACACGTCGGCCGAGCCGATGAACGTCAGCATCGTGATTGCCGCGCACAATGAGGCCCGGCACATCGAAGACAAACTGCGCACGCTGCTGGCCCAGGACTATCAGGCCCGTTCGCTGCAGATCATCCTGGCCAGTGACGGCTCCACCGATGACACCGTGGCCTGCGCGCACAAGGTCATCGACCCGCGCATCACCGTGCTCGACCTGCCCCGCCAGGGCAAGGCTGCCACGTTGAACGCAGGCGTCGCGTTGAGTACCGGGGAAATCCTGGTGTTCACTGATGCCGACAACCAATGGTCCACCGACACCCTCGGCCACCTGCTTGCGCCACTGGCGGATCCAGCCGTGGGTGCCTGCGCCGGGCACATGGTGATTCCAGTGACCGGCAAAGGCCTGAGCATCGGCGACAGCCTGTATCGGCATTACGAAGGCTGGCTGCGCAAGGTCGAGAACCGCACGGGCTGCATGGTCTCCGCCGACGGTGCGCTGTTGGCACTACGCCGTGAGTTGTTCCAGACCGTGCCGGCAGAGGTCAACGATGACTTCTTTATCAGCACCTGCGCGCCGGTGGCGTTCAAACGCATCGTGTATGTGCCCCAGGCGCAAGTCATCGATCAGGGCGTGGACGAGGCCGACAAACAATTTCGCCGGCGTCAGCGTGTCACCGTCGGTGGCCTGCAAAGCCTGGCCCAGCGCCGCGAACTGCTCAATCCGTTCAAGCATGGCCTGTACGCGATTGCACTGATCAGCCACAAGTTGATTCGCCGGCTGGCGCCGATCCTGTTGGTGCCGCTGCTGCTGAGCAATTTCTGGCTGTGGAACGAGCACGGTTTCTATCGCCTGAGCCTGATTGCGCAATTGGCGGGTTACACCATCGCCATCGCCGGCCTGCTGGATTCGCAGCACCGTTTACCCAAACCCTTTCGCCTCGCCGCCTTCCTTCTGGTGACCCTCGCCGGGATGAGTATCGGTCTGTGGCAGTTCCTCCGTGGCCAGCGTTACGCCCAGTGGAATCCTGAACAAAATCGTTGAGAGAACAGCACCATGGCGATCAAGCAATTGTTCAAGCGCACCAGTGGTTGGCTGTACCTCAATTCGCCGGTGGGGCGTAATCAACTGCACGGCGCCGGGGTCATCCTGATGCTGCACCGGGTGCTGGCCGATGACCGCGCCGCCGACCTGCCCCATCGCAATGAACTGTGCGTGGGGCCCAAGGCGTTCGAACACTTGTTGGTGTGGCTCAGAAAACACTTCGACTGCGTGCCGTTGATGGACATCCTGCAGCCGACCTCGTTGAAATCGTCGCGCCCCAAAGTCACGCTGACTTTCGATGACGGCTGGCGCGATAACGCCGTGAATGCCTTTCCATTACTGCAAAAACATCAGGTGCCAGCGAGTATTTTTCTGTCCAGCGACTTCATCGGCAGTCGCCAGCGGTTCTGGTGGGAAAGCATTGGTGAAACCCTCTGGGGCAGCCATGGTGAAGCCCCGCGGATGCACCTGAGCCAATGCTTGCAGCAACTGGGCCGCCCCCTGCCGGCCGCGTTCGAGAATGTGGACGAACAACGCCGCAGCCTCGCACTGGCGCATTTTCTCCAGAGCCTGAAAACCCTGTCGCCCGACGACCTGAATCACCTGACCGATGAGTGCCCGCATGATTCGCTGCCACAAGCGCTGGACTGGCAACAAGTGCGCAACCTCGAAGCCTCGGGCCTGGTGCGCTTCGGGCCCCATGGCGCCAGTCACGCGATACTCACCGGTCTCGACGATCACACCCTGTCAGCCGAACTGAGGCGCAGTCGAGACGCGTTGCTCAACGGTTGCAACCGGCCGCTGCCCGTCTACTGCTACCCCAATGGCGACAACGATGCGCGGGTACGGCAGCAGGTCGCCGACCATGATTTTCCGTTTGCTCTGGGCACCGGCACCGGGATTTATCGGGGGATCGAAGACCCGTTGGCGCTGCCCCGTTTCGGCGTCAGCCAGCGGGTGGCGCGTAATCCGGAATTACTGTCCTGGCGCATCTACCGCGGGGCTCGCTCATGAGTCGTAGTAATTACCTTAAACACCTGGCGCTGAGCATGGGCACCAAGCTGGCGATGATCGCCTTGCGACTGATGCGCAACGTGCTGCTGGCGCGAATTCTCGGACCGAGTGAACGCGGCCTGTTCGCACTGCTCAGCACCCTGCCCGACCTGATCAGTGCCGCCACCAGCGGCGGGTTGAATTCGGCCATCGGTTTCCAGGCGGCCAAGCAACGTCCCATGGGTTTGTTGTTGAGCCAGGTGCTGGTGTTCGGCTGTCTGCTCGCGGCGATGCTGACCTTGTTGGTGGTGGCGTTGACCCGTGAGTTCGGCACTGAACTGGACATCACCACACAGTTGGGGCTGCTCGCCTGGTTGCTGTTGCTGGCGGTGCCGCTGACCGTGCTCAAGAGCGGTTTGCTGACCTTGCACAACGCCTCGGGCGGCGTGGTGGCGTTCAACGCGTTGCGCTTGCTCGAATCGTTCGCGCCGTTGCTGCTGTTCCTGGCGCTGTTCTGGATGTGGAAAAGCGCAGCCCTGGAAGCGGCGTTGATCAGTTGGCTGGCGGGCATCAGCCTGGTGGTCCTGGCCGGTTGGGTGTGGCTCAAACGCTCGCAGCCGGTGACCCTGCAATGGGACCGCGCGAGCCAGAACGAACTGCTGCGCTACAGCGCGCGCAGCCATCCGGATCTGTTGTTCCAGCAAGTGATACTGCGCTCCGACTACCTGTTCATCGGCGCCCTGCTCGGCAGTACGGCACTGGGTCATTACGCGATGGCCAGCGCGGCCGCCGAGTTGCTGCTGATCGTTCCGGAAGCCGTGACCACGCCGCTGATGAAGCGCCTGCTGCAACAGGAAAAAGGCATCGAAAAACTCACCCCCCTGGCGCTGCGCCTGACCGCCACGGTGATGATCGGCGCCTGCCTGACCATGGCGTTGATCGGTGAATGGCTGATCGTGACCTTGTTCGGCGTGGCGTATCAGCCCGCCTATCCAGCGCTGTTGGCCCTGCTGCCGGGACTGCTTGGCCTGTGCTACGCGAGCATCCTGCGCCTGGACCTGCTGGGCAAGAATCGCCCGGGGACGATTTCGCTGATGATGGGTCTCAGTGCCCTGCTCAACCTGGCACTCAACCTGGTGCTGATTCCTGCCTACGGCATCGTCGGCGCGGCGGCGGCTTCGTCCATTGCGTATGTGGCCGTGACCATTGCGCTGCTGGTGATGTATTGCCGGTTGAGCCATGTGTCGATCTGGCAAACCCTGATCATCCTGCCCAGCGACCTTGCCCCTATGCTGCAAATGCTGCAACGGAAGTCGGCATGAGACGCCTGTTACTGCTGTTGAGTCTGGGGCTTGGTCTGAGCGCCGAGGCTGCGCCCATGCGTTGGGCGGACATCCGCGACGGCAGCCTTTACCTGCAACCGGATCGCCCCGACACCGTGACGGTGCAGTGGGTACCGGCATGGCAGGCGGACGCCAACGAAGAACACCTCTATCTGCTCGATGGACAGGGCAAATTGCAGGCAGAACGGCTGATCGCCGCCAGCGAATCCCGGGGCAGTCAAAGCTGGCCGCTGGCGCCGAGCGCCGCCAGCTATCGGCTGGAAGTGCCGGGGTACAGCTTTCGCCGTTACACGGTTGAACATGACGATCATACGGTGGCGCTGTTCGCGCCTGCCAAAGTACATTTCAGCGCCGAAACCCGCGACGGCGACGAACTGTTTTTTAAAGTGGCAGCAGGCGAACGCGCAGTACTGGCGGGCAAGTTCCATGGCGGGGTCGGCGCCTTCCAGGCGCAACGGGTGGGTGACGGTAAACAGCTGTCGCTGGCGCTAAAGTCCTACCCGGCGTACTGGGAGTTTGACCAGGTCGAGTTGCCGGTGGCCTCGACCGATCAGGTCTGGCGCCTGCGCCTGAGAGGCAGCGGTAAAGCGGCGTTCTGGCTCGATGGCACGGCCAATCTGTTTGCGCAGAACCCGCAGCAGCTCAAACCGTTGCGCGAAGATCCTGGCCAGACCCGGTTGATGCTGCACAAGGAAATCCTCGGCAAGGCCGCGAATCTGGGCATGGCCTTGCCCTATGCGCTACCGCCGGCCAACCCGTTAGCCTTGCTCAAATCGCTCAACCCACGGGCCGCGAGTTATTACAGCGTGGTCGACATCATGGCGTCCCGGCCGCACTACGAAGATGCGTTCCGTCGGCTGTACCAGGACCGCTTAGGCATCAAACAGGACATCACCCTGCTGGCCGGCAGCCAGCGCAAGGCCGATCTGCAAGCTGACGCCACCAGCAACGCCGGCCTCGAGGCTTGGCTGGCCGCCACCCGAGCCCTGGGTGGCGAGGGTACGCATTACATCGGTTTTGCCGATGAGCCGAACCTCAACTACCCGGACTACGCCAGCTATCAACGCCTCTTCAGCAGCATGGCCCGGCAAGTGCGCAGCAATCCCGACAACTTCAAGGCCGGGGTGCGCATCGCCATGCCCGCCAGCACACGTTTGGTCAACGGCCCGTTCGCCGACAACGCCACCGACAAGCGCGGCATCGACTGGGCGCGGCGTCTGCTCGCGGAGTCGGGCGACAGCATCGATGCCCTGGCCTGGCACGAATGGATGATCCGCGACCTGTTGGCCACTCGCGTCTATCGCGACAACGTGCGACGCGCCGCCGATCTCGTCGGGCTCGATGCGCAGGGTCGGCCACGTAAAGCCTTGCTGCTGGACCAGACCAACATATCCAGCGGTCCAACCCTCAGCCCGTACGAGCAGGAAACCCATTACGCGTCGTTATGGTGGGCTTCGGTGGCCATCAACTCGTCCCAGGACGGCTTGCTCGACATGCTCAACTGGTTTCAGGCCGATGACGAATCGGATCACCGCAAGGGCATGCTGCGCCAGCTCGATGATGATCGCTACGAACTCAAACCCGTGGGCTTCGCTCAGCAATTCATCCAGAAATATTGGCTACAAGACGTGGTGCGCCTGGAGAACGACGCCTTTGAAGTCGATGTCCTCGCCATGTCCACCGATTTGCAACACTGTCTGTTTGGCGTGAACAAAGGCACGCGCCTGCAGCGGGTAAACCTGAGTGGTGCGGGGTGCCCATTAAGCAAAGGCTCATTGCGTTACTTCGGCGCGGATAACCGCAGCCGCGACGCGCCTTTCAGTTGCAAGGACGGCAGTGTCAGCTTCGATTTGCCAGGGGAAACCCTGTTCGCCCTGAGCTGGACTGCCACATGAGCGTCATTGAATTTTTTGCCGCGCAGACGCCACGTCGCGCCCTGCATTACTCCACTCACGGGCAAACCCGCCAGGAGGCAAAACCATGAATGTTCTGAAAAGACTCCGCGTGCACCTCAAACAAAAAGGCCTGCGCGCCACCGTCCAGAAAGTGTGGAAGCACTACGTGTTTTTCCACGAAGAACTGATCTGGATGGAGCGCGATCTGGTCAGCCCCGTGCCTGCGCACAAGCTGCGGCCTTATCCACCGCTGCAACTGGAAACCATCACTGCGCAAAACGCTGTCGCGTTCACCAGACACTTCGGCGACCGCGTCGCCACCATGGCCGAACTCGCCAACGAAGGTCACACCGGGCACATGTACCTGGACGGCAAAGGTGATGCGGTGGCTTTCATTTGGGGCAGCAAACGCGATTACCACGACCGCCACTATTACGGTTGCCGGTTCCCGGTGAAGGCCGGTGAATTTTTCGAGTTTGGCGGCGAACAGATCCGGGCGTACTGGGGCACGATGTTGTCAGTCGATATCCAGCTGAACCTGTGGAAAGCCATGGCGGATCAGGGCTGCAACAAAGTGGTGGATGTCTGCGAATCACACAACATCCCGGCCCTCAAGCTGCACATTCGCATGGGCTACAAAGAGCAAGGGCGGATCATGAACGTCTACAGCCTGTTCGGTTGGCGTTTCTACCGCGAAACCCGTTACAGCAATTCGCGCCTGGATCCCCTGCGCAAACCCACCCGTGAACCTGTTACAGCATCGGCGACCTGAACCTATGGCGGCACGATTCGAATGGCGCACCTCGCTGTGCGCCGATGACTTCCCGGCAGCGGCTTATGAAGCGCTGCGTCTGCGGGTGACGGACCACACGCCGTTTAACACGCTGGCCTGGATGGCCGCGTCTGAACGGGCATTGACGTCCGGGGAGCGCTTGCACGTGCTGCTCGGCTGGGAAGGTGACGAGCTGGTTTTATGCCTGCCGCTGGTAGCGTCCGTCGAGCGTTTCGGCCGGCTGCCGTTTCGGGTTTTGCATCACCTGGGCTATCCCCTCGCCGACCGACTGGCCCTGCTCGCCCGAACCGACAGGGACAGTATTGAGCAGGCGCTGGTGGAGATTCGTCGACAGGTTCCCCACGCCTTGCTGCAACTCAATGAGTTGTCCGACCCGACCGACGGCGAAAGCGCGCTGACGGGCTGGACGGCCCACAGTTCGATGGGTGAGCGACGGTTGAGTTGTCGGGTGCCGGTGCACTTGATCAGCGAGGCTGACCGCCAGGAAGTGTCTGGCGATCCGCGCTATAAATTGCGCCGTGCGCGTAAACGCATCGCCGCGATTGGCGCCGAAGTCCGGCGGATCACGCCTGACGCCTCGACCATGGGACCCTTGCTGCAGGCCATCAGCGAAGTCGAAGCGGTGAGCTGGAAAGGCGATGAAGGGGTCGGGATCTTTGCCGACGAGCGCCACCGTCAATGGATGGACCGCGCCTTTACCGCCCTCGCCGCCCAAGGCCTGGTGCGCGTCGTGGTGCTGGAACTGGAAGGACGGTGCATCAGCTATCGACTAGGGTTACTGGAACAAGGTCGCCTTTACGACTACAACCTGGCATTCCTGCCGCAATACGCTGACCTGGGCAGCGGTCGGGTATTGCTCGATGAATGGATACGCTGGGGCCTGGACGACAACTGGCGCTGGATCGATGCATCGCGGGTCAGCCTGGAAAATTCCAGTCATCAACTCCACGAGCGCATGACCGGGCAGCTGGAACACTGGCGCTGGAGTTTCTATTCCTGGCGTCCCGACGGGATTGCCTTGGGGTTGGCCCTGCGGGTCTGGCAATGGGTCAAACCTTTACTGCAACGCTACAAGGCCTGGCGTGCCGCGAAGGCCGCCAAACCCGTTGCGGCGCCTGCGCCCGTGGTGGCGCCTGCTTCAAAGCAAGCCAACCTGAAAAAAGAATCAGCCATGGAGAGCGAACATGCCTCGCCAAGTCATAGTCAACGCTGACGATTTCGGCCTCAGTGCAAATGAAAACGCGGTCATCCTCGGTGCCTTTCAGGCCGGCGTGATCAGCTCGGCCACAGCCATGGCCAACATGCCGGCGTTCGAAGCGGCGTGCGTCATGGCCCAGCATCCACTGCTGTCAGGCCGGATCGGGTTGCACTTCAACCTCACCTACGGCCGACCGTTGAGTCAGCGCATTCTGTCTCGCCCCAATTTCTGCGACACCGCGGGGGTGTTCGACCTCAACCTGACCCGCCACCGCCTCTGGCTCAGCCGCGCGGATCGGGAGGCGGTACTGGAGGAGCTTGAGGCCCAATGGCAACGCTGCCTGGACAACGGCGTGCGTCCCAGCCACCTGGATTCTCACCAGCACGTGCACAACATCTGGCCCATCGGCGAGATCGTCGCGCGCTTCGCCGCCCGCCAGGGTGTCCCCGTGCGCCTGGCGCGAAACCTGGGGCAGAACCTCAGCCTGCCCAAGCGTGTGTTCAAGGGGTTGCTCAACAGCCGCCTGCAACGTCTGGCGGGCACTACTGCGGATTTCGTCTGCACCCCGGTGGACCTGCGCAACGATGCAATGCCGACCGACGGGGTGCTGGAGATCGTCGCGCACCCGAACAAGATTGGCGCGGATTTTGGCGACGCTTATCTGCTTCCTGGCGAGTCACTCACACAGGTGCTGGAGCAACGTTTGCGCGGCGTTCCACGAATTTCCTATGCCGCGCTAAGCGCCGTATCGCCTGGCGTCGTGACGGCACTCGAGCAATAAAACATATTTAGTAACACATTCAAAAATGGCGTTTTGCTATTAATTTCCACCGTTGATCTATACCCAATTCAAGCGTCATCCACATGATCCTGGCTCAGGCCAAGAAGGGCTCTATGACTGTCATTCACAAACTCCTTGATCGTATAAAACAAAAAGGTTTGGGCCGTACATTTGGCACGTTGTGGAAACGCTATGTGTTCTTTCACTGGGAGCTGTTGTGGATGGAGCGCGACCTCGTGAGCCCGGTGGCACCGCACAAGTTGCGCCCCTATTCCGGGTTGCGCATGGTGAGCATCACC
This sequence comes from Pseudomonas sp. MDV22-iso1, assembly GCF_058145095.1. NCBI lineage: Bacteria > Pseudomonadati > Pseudomonadota > Gammaproteobacteria > Pseudomonadales > Pseudomonadaceae > Pseudomonas > Pseudomonas sp. MDV22-iso1. The sequence continues at coordinate 4,879 of NZ_JBYVMF010000040.1, read as the reverse complement.
CCGGAAAACGCCATCGCCTTCAGCAAGCACTTCGGCGACCGCGTCGAGACCATGGCCGAACTCGCGGCCGAAGGTCATACCGGGCAGATGTACCTGGATGCCGATGACAACGCGATTGCGTTCATCTGGGGCAGCAAGGTCGATTACCACGACCGCCACTATTACGGCTGCTGGTTTCCGGTGAAACCCGGCGAGTTTTTTGAATTCGGCGGCGAAATGACCCGCGCCTATTTCGGCACCAGCCTGTCGGTGGATGCGCAGATCAACATCTGGAACGCGATGGCGGCTCAGGGCTGTGACAAGGTGGTGGATGTGTGTGAAACGCACAATATTCCGGCGCTGAAACTGCACATTCGCATGGGTTATCACGAGCAAGGGCGCGTCACTCACGTTTACGGTTTGTTCGGGCGCTGGCGCTTCTTCCGCGAAACCCGCTACACCGGATCGCGCCTGGACCCGCTGCGCAAACCGGGACGTCCGGTGGTTACGGATGCGGCGCGGGCTTGAGAAGGTGGCCCTGCATCAACATCGATGTCGACTGACACGGCCCCATCGCTGGCAAGCCAGCTCCCACATTGGATCGGCAGTGGACACGGTATTTGCGCCCAACACAGCCCCCCTGTGGTAGACACCGGATTTTCATTCAGCATTGGTCACTGTGGGAGCGGGCTTGCCCGCGATGGCGGCCGGTACATCCAGCATCGATGTCGACTGACACGACCCAATCGCTGGCAAGCCAGCTCCCACATTGGATCGGCAGTGGACATAAGATTCATGTCCACCGCCGATCCTCTGTAGGAGTGAGCCTGCTCGCGATGGCGGTGGCACATTCAACATCGAAGTTGCCTGATACATCTCCACCTCAGGAACTCCATCCAGACCAAGCTCTATGCCTACACCCCCTGGGCGGGTCTGCTCGAAATCCGATACGCTTGGCGAAAGCACACCAAGGTATTTCCCATGCTCGACAATTCACTGCAAAACTCCGCCGCGCCAGATGGCGTCTGCTACGGCTGCGGCGGCAAGAACCCCCATGGCCTGCACATCGAAAGTTTCTGGCACGAAGACGGCGTGCACGTCATGGCCGATCACCTGCCGGATGCCAAGTACTGCGGCTGGCCGGACCTGGTGTACGGCGGACTCATCGCCATGTTGGTCGACTGCCATTCAAACTGGACTGCCATGGCCTATCACTACCGCGCCGAAGGCCGGGCAGCCTCGAGCCTTCCTCGTATCGACTGCGTCACGGGCAACCTGGGTATCAAGTTCATCAAACCCACCCCGATGGGTGTTCCGCTGACCCTGCGGGCAAAGGTCGAGGGTGAGGTCGGCCGCAAGAGCCGAGTGATCTGCGAGGTGTATGCCGACGGTGTCCTGACCGCAGTCGGCGATTCGGTTTTTGTTCGCGTCGATACCGGGCAGTTGGCAGCCGCCGCGCATGGCAAGAGCAGCTAGTGCCGCCGCAGATTTTACTTGGAAGAACACGCCATGACACAGAAGGATCAAGCACCGGCGATCACCGCGCGCGAGGTGTACCAGGTGCTCAAAGATGCAGCGATGGGTACGCGTGCGCTTCGTGTTGTTCGCTACGACACTGATCATCGATCGGTCGACATCGGCGGCTGGCAGCTCAGGCTGTTCATTCAGGACACCTGTCTGCGTCAGTGCGAAGAATGCACGACAGCGGACGGGCGAGTCGCGACGCTCGACGCCTGGCAACGTTACGGCACCGATCCGGTTGCGTTGTTGAGTGGCTGGGAACATCAGCAACTTGAGCGGTTGTTGAAGCTGAACGCCCATCACCTCGGACCGTGACAGGCGCAGGTTCGCTGGCTGTACACGCAGAGATTTAGCTAAGCTGCCCGCCTGATGCAAAATAGAACGCACAAACCCTGTCGGGTACGCAGTGCTACGAGAGCCGATATGAGAACCCCTTTGATCGAAGTCACCGAAGTGTCCATTGCCCAATTGCGCGCAGCGCTCGAATCCGGCCAGACCACGGCGGTCGAGCTGGTGCAGGCCTATCTGGCGCGCATTGACGCCTACGACGGCACGGACACCTCTACCGCGCTGAATTCCGTGGTAGTGCGCAATACCGAGGCACTGGCCGAGGCGCAGGCGTCAGATGACCGTCGCCGCAAAGGTCAGACGCTGGGGCCGCTGGATGGCATTCCCTACACGGCCAAGGACAGTTATCTGGTGAAGGGGCTCACCGCCGCCTCTGGCAGTCCGGCATTCGTCGACCTGGTGGCTTATCGTGATGCGTTCACTGTTGAACGGCTGCGCGCCGCCGGGGCGATCTGCCTGGGCAAGACCAACATGCCGCCGATGGCGAATGGCGGCATGCAGCGCGGGGTGTATGGCCGTGCAGAAAGCCCTTACAACGCTGACTACCTCACCGCCCCGTTTGCCTCGGGTTCGTCGAACGGTGCCGGTACGTCGACGGCCGCCAGCTTCGCGGCATTCGGGCTGGCGGAAGAAACCTGGTCGAGTGGACGCGGTCCGGCTTCGAACAATGGCTTGTGCGCCTACACGCCTTCGCGCGGGGTGATTTCGGTGCGCGGCAACTGGCCGTTGACGCCGACCATGGACGTGGTGGTGCCGTTTGCAAGAACCATGGCCGACCTGCTCGAGGTGCTCGACGTGGTGGTGGCGGAAGACCCCGACACCCGGGGCGACCTGTGGCGGATGCAACCGTGGGTGCCGATTCCGAGCGTTGCCTCGGTTCGTCCGGCGTCTTATCAAGCACTGGCCGCAAAGCCCGATGCACTCGCCGGCAAACGCCTGGGCGTCCCTCGCATGTACATCAATGCAGATTCCGAGGCGGGCACCGCTGAGTCACCAGGGATCGGCGGACCAACCGGCCAGCGTATCGTCACGCGAGATTCGGTGATTGCCCTTTGGCAAGCAGCGCGCAAGGCGCTTGAAGCCGCGGGTGCCGAAGTGGTCGAGGTGGATTTCCCGCTCGTGTCCAACTGCGAGGGTGATCGTCCCGGTGCACCGACGGTGTTCACCCGTGGCCTGGTGTCCAAGGAGTTTCTGCATCACGAGTTGTGGGACCTGACGGCCTGGGCTTTTGATGATTTCCTGCAGGCCAATGGCGATCCGAAGTTGAACCGTCTGGTCGACGTCGACGGCGCGCTGATTTTCCCCCATGACCCGGGGACGCTGCCTAATCGCGAAGGCGACCTCGTAGCCGGCATGGACGAGTATGTGCGGATGGCCGAGCGTGGGATCACGCCGTGGAACGAGATCACGACCGTGCCCGATGGCTTGCGCGGGCTCGAGCAGACTCGTCGTATCGATCTTGAGGACTGGATGGATCGCCTGGGGCTCGATGCGGTGCTGTTCCCGACAGTCGCCGATGTAGCGCCAGCGAATGCCGATATCGATCCGGCGGCGGCGGATATTGCGTGGAGCAATGGTGTCTGGGTGGCCAACGGAAACCTGGCCATTCGGCATTTGGGTGTTCCAACGGTCACCGTGCCGATGGGCGTGATGCAGGACATCGGTATGCCGGTTGGTCTGACATTTGCCGGCCGGGCGTATGACGATTCGTCACTGCTGCGGTTGGCTTCGGCGTTTGAATCGACGGGGTCGAAGCGGTTGATCCCGCCTCGTACGCCGGCTCTGTAGGGTAGTGATTTTATGAAAACACCGAGCTCATTCGTGTGGGCTCGGTGGTATTGTCGGTGTTCGACAAACACCGTCCGGTTTGACCTTTGTTGCGTCTATCAAGATGCATCAGGGCCTTCCCTGACCAGATCCAGAAACGTAGAAATCACTCGCCGCGATGCCTGTGCTCGCAGGCAGACCAGCGTCTCGTGCATGTGCCGCTGGCAGTCTTCGATGACTAACGCATGCACGCGAGGGTCAACGCCGAATTCTGCGACCGAAACCAACCCGGCACCGATGCCGGCAGCGACCATTTCATTGGCCGCTTCTCGGCCTTCAACTTCAATGGCGGTTCGCGTGCGCAATCCGACTCGTTGCATCTCTTCTTCAAATATTTGACGTGTCACCGAACCGTGTTCGCGCATGACCATCGGTACATTTTCCAGCTCCGCGAGACGAATGCTCGAGCGCTGCGCCCATGGGTGTGCGCTCGATACAAAGGCGATCATTGAGTCGTTGCTGAGGGGCTGGCTGAGTAAGCGCTCGTCCTCCACGCTGCGACCCAACAGGGCAAAATCTGCGCGGTACTCAAACAATCGACGTAGCGATTCATCGGTATTGCCGGTGACCAGACTCACCCGAACGCCTGGAAAGCGTTTACAGAAACGGGCGATGTAAGGCTGCAAGTGCGCGCTGGAATCCACTGCCAAGGTCAGGCTCCCGGTTTGGAGCTTGGCGCTGTTGGACAACAACTCTTGGGCCTCGGCCTCCACCGCGAACAGGCGTTGTGTGATGCCAAACAGGCGCTCTCCCAGGTCGCTGATTTTTACCGAGCGTTTACTGCGGTGAAACAGCAATACGCCGAACTGCTCTTCGAGCTTGCGCACCTGATCGGACACTGCCGGTTGAGTAAGGAACAGCCGTTCGGCAGCGCGGGTGAAACCACCGTGGATGGCAACCGCATGAAAGGCTTTGAGCTGAGCATGTGTAGCGACCATGGCTGAACTCCGGAGAGGGTAATCAAAGCCTGACTTGGCTTACGGCTGTTAGCGGGTTGCATTAATACATTCTTTTGCAATTGTAGATGTCACAATCAAGGGCGCCAAAGAGGCTTTAGTCATCAGATCGTCACTCTGTGCGAGAGGACTTGCTCACGGGGACAATAGAAAAGGCACCGCAGAAATATTCCCGGTGCCCTCGATTTTTAGTAGAAGCCCAGCGGATTGATGTCGTAGCTCACCAGCAGGTTTTTGGTCTGCTGATA
>NZ_JBYVMF010000003.1:0-388430 GCF_058145095.1 Pseudomonas sp. MDV22-iso1 | reverse complement strand
CGATCTGGCGAGCATTCTCACCTAAATGGGTGTCCGGTTTCATTAGACCACTACAATGACGCTAGGCCAGACACCAAACCTTCATCAGCCTTACACCACTATTCACTCCCCAAACCCCGAGGCCGTAACCGCCGCCGAACCACCTCCAACACATCACACCCATCCCGCAACGGCAGGGCGCACAGCAACGCAAAGTCACTAAGAATAAAAGACTGACACTCAATCGACCCGCGCATGGACAGGTTTTCCAGCACTTGGGTAACGGCGTTAATTCGGTAATTGGCGGCATCGACAAGGACGTCGAGCGGGGCTTGGGTGTCGACGAAGAGGGTGGGCATGTCGTCGCAGTTGCTGGTGAGGGGTTTGAAGCGGTTTTCGGGGTGGGGGGTTGGTTTTATGTAGGGTGCGTCGGTAGTTGGTTTTGTCATTTGTTTAACACCTGGGATATGGATTCAAGCTACCAACAGCCTTCCTACGGGCTAGGGTGGCAGCCGTACGCGGGAGTAGGAAACCGAGTACCCAGAAAACTCAGCCACGCCGAAGCGTGCCCCGCGCACAGCTGCCGCGAACGATATTGCGGACACTGAGTAAAGTGCCGCAATCAAACGACAGCGATGGTGCGCTTTGAGTTTCCAAGGGTTCCTACGCCCTGCCACTGCATATGCAGCGACAACGAAAGACTATCCATGGGGATCACCGCGCACCAGTTCATGCAAACCGCTAAAACTTGAAGGAAATCTCCGACGACCACGTCTCCGAAATTCTTCGGTTGTAGGACTGACGTCGTGATCTATTCCTGAAATCCGCCAATACGGCGCCGCAGACTGTGCGGTCTGACGAAACAGAAAGAAGTCAGACAGGGTAGGTGTGGTAAGTAGGAAGATTCGCTGAATAGCGAGAATAAAGCGATAGGCGCTGAAAGACCGCAATATCTCCATGCGCACAAAATGACTGTGGGAGCGGGCTTGCTCGCATAGTCGACTCAGCTCGAAAGCGCTGTGTCACTTGTGGGATAATCATCGGTTGCAACACCTCCATACCTACTGCATACCTGCCTTGAGCACATCCACGAGAGATGAGCCAACCAACAAGGTAAATTTTCGAGGCGAGGAAACCATTCCTCCCGAACTTTTCAATGGATTTTAAAGATGTCTAATGGACGTATTCTGATCACTGGGGGCGCTGGTTTCATCGGCTCCCATCTAACTGATGTATTACTTGCCAAAGGTTACACAGTCAGAATTCTTGACGACCTCTCGACTGGTAAGCGTAGCAATCTCCCGCTAGACAACCCAAGAGTGGAATTGATCGTAGGCGACGTGGCTGATGCTGATGTCGTTGCACGCGCGATGGTTGATTGCCAGGCAGTCGCACACCTTGCAGCCGTGGCTTCGGTCCAGGCTTCGGTCGACGATCCGGTACGCACACACCAAAGTAATTTCGTAGGGACGCTGAACGTTTGCGAAGCCATGCGTCAAGCCACCGTCAAACGAGTAGTTTTTGCCTCCAGTGCAGCGGTGTACGGTAACAATGGTGAAGGGTTTGCTATTGACGAGGACACGCCTAAAGCGCCGTTGACACCCTATGCTTCGGACAAGTTGGCAAGTGAGCATTACTTCGACTTCTACCGACGCCAGCACGCGTTGGAGCCTGTCGTCTTTCGCTTCTTCAATATTTTTGGGCCTCGCCAAGACCCGTCTTCGCCGTACTCCGGCGTGATCAGTATCTTTAGCGAGCGCGCACAGAAAGGCTTGCCCATCACGATTTTCGGAGACGGCGAACAGACCCGTGATTTTTTCTACGTAGAAGATTTGGTGGGGTTGTTGGTGCAGGCACTAGAAGCACCGCACGTTGAGGTTGGAGCGATCAACGTGGGCATGAACCAAGCGACTTCATTAACGCAGATGCTCGAAGTATTGGCGGAGGTGCTAGGTGAGATTCCACCTGTTAGCCACAGTCCGGCAAGAGCGGGAGATATTCGCCATTCACGCGCGAATAATGATCGACTACTGAAAAGATTCAAACTGGCAGAGACGACGCCGATGAGCGTTGGTCTTGCGAAATTGCTAGGAAAAGAGACTTGCTGATCAGCAGGGTGGAGCGGTAACAAAAAAGTCTGGCCATGGTTTTACAAACGTGGCCAGATTTTTTTATGCGTTCTAAAAAGTAGCTTTAAGCTTCATGCCGCAGGAGTCGATTGGAGCTTTTTGAGTTTCGAGTTCAAATATCCACGCCACACCAAAATCGCCACCATCCCGCACAAAACCCCCGTGGCATTAGCCACCATGTCACCCCAGGACGCCGTGCGAAGCGGCATGAAACTCTGCTCCAGCTCAATCAACATCGAACCCAACAGTGTCCAGAACAACAACCAGATGATCCGAGTGCCGGGGAACGCCAAATAAGCGCTCACCGTCAGACAAGCGAACCCGGTCCAGTGATGCAGCTTGTCCTGATTCTCGAACACCTGCGGCACCGGCTCGCCGCGCATCCCGGCGACGCACAGCACCAGCAGGATCACGAAAAAAGCCAGCTTGGGCAGGGCACGCAGTATCTGCTGCTTCATTCGGTGACCTTGTAGAAGTTGTTGTGGAACAGGTCGATATTGCGACGCTCGGTCAGGGAGTACAGCGAGTAGCTGCGTGCAAGCGCCGCACCACCGTCTCGGGTCAGCGGTGTCCAAGCTAGGCTAGCGCGTCGCGTGGTCGAACTGGCCATCAACTCATCGAACGGAATCGAGAAGTAGATACCCTTGCCGAAACTACCTTCGCCATATTCTTCTTTCGTGGCATTGGTGATTGTAACCCAACCACCGAATCGCACGCCGTTGGCGAACTCACGGGACAAGTCCAGGGTAGCGCCGTAATCCTTGGCCAAATAACGCCCAACGCTGAGAGCGCCCAGAATGTCCTGGAACGAACTGCGATAGTAAAGCGTGGCATTGCCGGTGATCGTACTGTAGTCCCGCAGGCCAAGCCCCTGATCGAAATCACGCTGCTTGACCCAGTTCATGTCTACACCAACAGCCCAGCGCTCGCCCATTGGGCGGTAAAGCGCTTCACCGCCAACACCAGCGAACATTGACTCCAGATAGCCGCCGTAAACCATGCCGTAGAGGTCTTCATCCAGCTGTTTAACTTTGTTCAACTGGAAAGTCGGCATCGTGACTTCCGACGTCGTCATGTACTGACGCAGGTCGGTACGTACACGAGGCAGGCCGCTGGGTGCGTCGTACTTGAACTTATCAAAGTTGTTGATCAGGTTCGCGCTCAGCAAACCACTCCACCACAAATCAGGCTGGAAGCGATACTCGGCGCTCAGGTCCGCACTGAATTGGTAAAGCAGGAATCCATCTGGACCGCCGACGTTCTGTTTGTACCCCAGACCCAGGCCATAGGTGAACTTGTCCGGTGTCTTCGCGTACAGGGTTTTCTCCTGATGCGGCACGGGAACATTCTGCTCGGTCACGCGACGCAGGTCTTCCAGCGGCCGATCTTCTTGGATCACTTCACGGAACGTATCCCGTGGCAAGCTGACTTCCTGGACTGGCAGGCTGTAGCGAGTGTCTACCATCGTGAACCAGTTGATCTCGTCGTTGACACTGTTGTCGAGGATACGAGATGCACGGCCCACGGCTTTCGGCGTGTGGAAGTAGCGGCCTTGTTCGCCGTAGACGATCAGCTCGGAATCGCGCTGGGTGATTTTCGAAACGGTGTAGCCCGCGTTGTTCTGCAAACGCTTGGCTACGCCAGCCCATTGCACGTCCGTTGGCGCAGTTGTCGGCTTGACGTCTGGTACGGGTTCGGGTTTTGGGTCGAAGCTTTTGGTTGGCGCTTTGCGGGTGGCAAAGTTGGTGTGCAGGGTGATGCCGAACATCGCGGTATTGCCGCGTTCCCAGGCTGCGTGCAGGTCGACCCAGTCATTGGCTTTGAAGACGAAGCCTAGGTTGATTGGGGAATCCTGGATCTGGTTGTTGTTCTGGGGCTCGTGTTGGTAGTCATTACCTTCGTACTCGAGCTTTATGGACAATGGGTCCCAAGGGGTTTGGTAATTTACGCCACCGAAGAAGGAAGGGGAGCCACGGAAGTAGCTGTTACCGTTGAAGTCACCGGCTTGAGTATTAGTGGAAGCTGGTCGGTCATTGAATTTGTCATCGACCCAACCCAAAGGATTATCAATATCGCCGCGGTTACCGATATAACCCCAAGCCAGGCCCAAACTCAGGTCGAAATTCCCCAGGCGTTTGTTGCCGACAAAATACTCGCTGGAGAACAAGCCTGTACCACCGATGTCCCGTGCTCCTAATGCAACTTCCGGTATCCAGTGGCTTTCGTCGAATAGGCGTACCTTTGCATCAATCGCCTTATCCTTATAGCTCTGGCTACCGCTCAAAGATTCCGGACCATAGTCTCGGTTACTGATCGAGGTGTATCGGAACGAGCCTTCCAACCAGTCAAAGGGCTGGAAAGAAACGCTGTAGCGGCTGTATGGATCAGTTCTGCTGGCGGTCAGAGACAGTTCGCCAGCAGGCGCCATACGCGCGCTAGGTGTCTGCAACAGGCCAACACCACCAAAGTCGCTCTGCGTGTAGCGCGGCTCAGCCACTGCCCAAGCGCTGCAGCCAAGCAACAGGCATGGAATCAAGTGATACTTCATGGCGTCACCTCCAGCAGCGGCTGGGTGGCGATAAAAGCAGCCAGTTCGGTATTCAGATCAGGCGTAGGATCGCCCTTCGCGGTGCTGTGCACAGGCACGTAGATGCGAGCGCCTGGGGCTGGCGGTACAGACTTGGTTTCATTCCAAAGCGCGATGCCTTCCTGAAAAACACGCCCATCCGGCTGGATAACGAAGAGCACATCCTTGTCAGCACCAGCGTCACGTTGGCAGTTTTTCAGATAGCTGATTGCCGGCTGCAATGCCTGGTACGGAAGATCGCATTCGCCTTGTACTGCCCCAACAACTCGTACCGTAGTAGGACGAGGAGGGTAGAGCAGTACATCGCCATTGCTCAGGTAGGGATTGTCCCCACGGTTCAATTCAACACGCACCGGATCGAGTTGAGCCACCCTGCGTCCGGTAACCGGCATCGCTTGCACCTTGGCGATCAAGCGTTCAGCCAGTTCAGCCAACTCGATTTCGTCATCTTGCAATGCGTTGCTTTTTACAGTCCCCAGATCGAATAGCACGCCCAATTTCAGTCGCTCTTGCGCGTTGCGCAATGGAGTATGCAACCACGCAGCGCCGAGCAGATAAGCCTTAGGGCTCACTTGAGCTGGTAGTAAAACGTCATGCAAGCGAGTCCCTTCCTGGAACGAGTAGCGCCCAGGTTTGGCGGCATCGCCCTGCACGGTGACCAGCGAGTCAGCATTTACGGCAAAAGTCATGAGCAGGCTGCAGCAAAGCAGCCAGGAGGAACGAGGAATCATTGCACTACCGGCTTATTCGGGCGCACTTGAACAATGCGTAGGGGCAATTCGGGGGTCAGATGTTGCACGCTGGCCATGATGAAGCCGTCGGCAGGGTCAACCCAGTACTGGTTCCGCGCAGTGAAGCCGAGACCTTCCATGGCGATGTCCTCGTCAACGCGCAGTAACTCAACGTCGCGGTCGAGGATATGCACGATTTCCAGGCCCTTTTTCTCAAAGCGGCTGGTGAGGGTCACACCCATCCGGTAACCGTCGACAAAGTCGACCTGGCGGCGGGTCTGCAGGCCATCGACAACGCGGTGCAAGCCGGCTTTGAAAGGCGATTCACCGTCAAAGCGTGTGCCATCGAGGTTGTTGTTGAAACCAACACTGCGAATGGCCAAGCCGTCTTCGAGCATCAGAATCTGGCGAGTCGAGGCCATCCAGAAACCGACACCACCCTGCTGACGCACCAGCGCCATTACAGCTTCACCCGTAGGTGCAGCAATGGTGATCTGGTAGTAGGGAGTTGCATCCACTTGCTGACGAGTAAGTTCCAAGGGTTCAGGCCCTTCGAAAGCGGCTTTCAGCGTATTCATGGAAGCAGTCATCAACGGGTTGCAGGCGCTCACCAGCAATGAGGCCACTGATAAAGTGGCCAGTCGCAAAAATTTCACAAGACTTCCAGTTCTTAGTTGTTGCTACCCAAGTCGTCCTGAATGCTCACGCCAGTGCGAAGCAGGTTCGCTGATGGGAACACCTGGCTGATAAAGCGGTTCCAGCGAGTGACATCTGCAGGGCCGACATAGACCACATCCTGCGGCTTTAATTTGAAGTGCTGGGCAAGGGCGAATGCCGACGGCGATTTGAGATCGATCTGGAACACCTTGACCGGCTCATCCGCGAGATTCTCAACACCGCGGATCACGTAAACCTCTTTGCCGCTAGACGTTTCTTGGCGTAGCCCACCAACGCTACCGAGTGCGTCGGTCAGGTTCATATTGCTACCCTTAAAGTTTAGCGAGCGAGTCGCAGTAACTTCACCTAGCACATAGACCTTTTTCTGGTCGTTGTATGGAAGGTGCAACTGATCGCCGTCTTTGAGGTAAATATCGTGAAGATGAGAGTTCTTACGATTTAGTGCATCCAAATCAATGAAGTATTCATGACCTTCGCGCTTTAATACTAGACCGGAAATATCTGCAGTCTCGGGAACGATGGAGCCTTGGCCCACTGCGTCGAGAAGTCTGAGCGGCGTGTTCGTAATGGGGAGCTGACCTGTTTTTAGGAAAGCACCGGAAAGAATTACCTTCTGGCTTACAAACCGCAAAATGCTTACATCAACCTGAGGTTCAGCGACTACTTTAGCCAATCGAGATGCAATAATTGACCGGAGCTCCTCAATGGTCTTTCCCGCCGCATCAATCGTACCCACATAAGGATAGAAGAGGCTGCCATCGGGACGTACCAGCCGCCCATTCGCTTCTATTTGTTGTTGCGGACCAGATGGTGCAGTGAGCTCCGGGTGGTCCCACACAGTGATATAGATCAGGTCGCCCGCACCGATCCGATATTCCGTAGGCTGGTAGCTAAGCAACTCAGATGCAATAACGTTGGAGTAGTCGGCAGCTGACTCTATAGCTACGAGTTTAGGGGTGATAGGAATCAGCTCCATGCGGCTGCTTTCCGGCGAACCCTCTCTTACCAGATTGCCTGTGTCCATGTGCTGACCAGGGGAGAAAATACAGCCTTGCAGGGTCAGGCCAACCAGCATGGCCAAGGGAAGCGCGCGATTCATTTTCGAAATTGCTCGAGGGAAGGCAAAACAAAACCTCCCAGCTGGGCTGGGAGGTTAGCGTATCGAACTTTAAGCTAAGAAACTGCTATCAGTTGGTGCCGGTAGTGCCGGTAGTGCCAGTGGTGCCGGTAGTACCTGGAGTTCCATCATTACCACCACCGCCGCCGCTGTTTGAGGCGGCTACAGCGACAGCGATCACACCTGCGCCGACAGCTAAGCCAGTACCGAGGGTCACGCCGCCGGCGATAGGAGTAGACAAGCTAAGCGGAGCAGAGGTGTCAGGTGCCGTTGCGGCTTTTGCAGGTACGGTTTCAGCAGCCATCAATGGCAGGCTGATAGAGGTGACGAGGGCCAAGGCCAGTAGCTTCTTCATGTTAATGCTCCTTGAAAGGATAATCCCTGAGGGTTATAGGGTTAAGGTTATTGTAGGAAGGGGGCGCATTGCAAGCCGGGTTTTCGACATTAACGAAAATTTTTTTGTTTTATTTGGGTTTCATGCCTCGTAATGTAGTGGATTTATAGCCTCGGATGTGATGGGCGGTGTGGAAAAGATTTTGAAGAATTGATCCGCTATTTGATGAGCGCCAACGAATGCCTACAAGATGTAAGGGCATGCAATTGAGAAAAACAGCAATCGACGATTATCTTTCCAGAATAGGTTGTCATTAATTCAATATACTAAACAACCTTCCTGTAATCGATGCTCCAGCGGTGATATGTTAGTCTGTTGAGGTTGTAAGCATTTGAGTTGGCATCTGTTTAAAATGCGTATTAAAAATTTAATATTTTTTAATTAGTTGGCCGGATAGTCGCGTCGCTAGCATGGGCGTTGGGGAAGTTAGGTATTAACCTAAATAGAGTATAGAGTGCAGCATTCAAGACCCGGCATCGCTTTATGGTGAGCGGTACAACTCCATTATTTGTCGATGGGTGCGATCTATAGAAAACGACTGTTCAAAAACCAATCTGCCTTCTTTCCCCATGTTCAAGAGAGTTTGATAGTCCAAGTTACGGATGGCATCGACCAGTTCTTGTGGGTTAGAAGGTGGAATTAACAGTCCAGTTTTGTTGTTTTGCACAACTTCAGACAATCCCCCAACTCTCGAAGCTATCACGGGTAATCCCGACCGCATTGCTTCTATGGCTACAAGCCCAAAGCCTTCCCATCTTGATGGGACAACTAATATATCAGCCGCCGAGTACAATTTTAATAATTCATTTGGTCTCAGCCATCCGACATGAACGATGTTGCTCGGAAATTCTAGGAAGGCTGAATCACCCAGTACATAGTCACCAACTAAGATTGCACTTGCTTCGTGTTCTAATGAGCGCATAGCGTCGCAGAATATATCTACGCCTTTTTGATGGTCTAATCGTCCCACGAAAAGCAATTTGCGTTTATTTTTTGGCCAAATATATGTGGTTTTGTCGTTAGGAAGAGGTGTGTCGCTTAAGCCATTCAATACTACGGTAAGCTTTCTACTTGAAATTTTGGCCAATTCAGCCTGGATTTTTTCATGTTGTGAAATACATACTATACAGTGGCAGAATAGTGACAAAAAACGTTCGACATTCTCAGTTAGAGTCTTCTTCCATTTTGCCATTGGTCTGTCCCAAGCCCAACCGTGGGGGCAGTAGACAATATTAATCTTACGATGTAGCAATTTAACTAGAGGTCTTACCGATGCACCAGCGAATGTAGAATGAACGTGTATGTTAGTCGCGGAGTATTCACGCAGTATCTTATTTATAGTGAGAGCCAGAGAAAGCGAATTACCAAGTCTGCCGCGCTTGTCCGGAAAAGTAATTAATACAATGCCCTCAGGTAATATTAATTCGATTGCTTGTGAGTCGGGGATGACTAGAGCGATAGTTCCAGCGCCTAGTGCGGCTAGTTGCAGAGGTAATAACTCGCGCAGATAAGTCGCTATGCCTCCTTTGATTGTTTCAGCGCAATGAATAACTTGAAATGTCTTCATGTAATATTATGTCTTTGAGGGTGGGGCATTGGTTATCTATTTGGCCGTAGTAACATGTTCAAGAAGACTGTGAAACTCCTAGGTGTGTGCAGTAAAATAGCGGATCGAATTAAACCGTATATAGCGTACCGGTTAAACATGAAGTGCTTAAGAATAACGGACATTCTACTGCGTATTTGCGTTTTTCTCTTTTTTGTAGAGATGCCATTAGGGTCCACAATGCAGTTAACCAAGCTTTCTTGGATATTGGATGCGTGGTGTTTTTGAATTATTTTGAAAAAATATGCGTAATCTTCTGCGGCTGGAGCATCCACAGGATAAAAACCTACTGTATCTAAAACTGTGCTGCGGAATACCACCGTAGGATGTGTGAATGTAGCGTTTATGAACATCCGTTTTTTGATTGTCTCGAAATTGGATGGATGCTGGACGGTGTAAAGTTTTTCGCCATGCATGTCAATGAAATCTACCCATGCACCAACTAGATAGCAGGAATGATTCTGCTCAAGAAATTTGATTTGTTTTTCAAATCTGTTGTTCTTGCAAATGTCACCACAGTCTAAACGAGCAATAAATTCGTAGTCACGGCCGTAAAGTTCCAAACCAAGATTTAAAGCGTGTTCGATACCTTGATTTTTTTCTAAATCAACCAGCTTTATAGGTAGGGGGCCTTGGTACGATTTTATAACATCTGCAGCCTTAATTATTTGGCTGCCATCATCCACGACGACTACCTCTAAGTCACAATAGTCGTGGTCTATGGATTCTAAAGAGTCAAGCAGAGAATCCCCCGCATTATAATACGGTATTAATACACAGCATTTTTTCATTGCGTAATTCCTAAAGTGGTCATCGCGCTTTCACGCGTAAAAACGAGCGTGGCCATTAACAAAAAAAGCGCTAAATAAAGTTGATTCTTCAGCACTGGGGCAATTTTGAATTTGGAAAAAAGCAATGTAACGGCTAACGGCACTACGAACAGAAACCAAACCATATATCGTTCAGATACGTCAGAGTTCGTGACCGCAAAAAGCATCAGCGAAAAAAACATAAGAACGAATTTCGAGACTTTTTGATTTTTTTCTAGAGTGATAGCGTTAGTAATGATAAGTGACAGATAAATTATCACGCATAGCCAGAAATTGACCGTCTTCCAAATAGCTTCGATGTGCGATATACGACCGCCTTTCAAATATAAGTCTGATTTTGTTGATAGCCAAGTAAAGCCAGTAACGTCGGTTACAAAGTCTACCAAGGGCCCTATGAGTGACGAACAAGCCAGCGCCAATAGTGGGATGCAGACGTAATACAGCCGTTTGTTAGGTACAGCAAGGACAAGAGGGCTTGCTAGTATAATTAGAGAAGACCAGTGAAACGAGGCTGCCAGCGCTGCGCAAATGAAAAACTTAATATTTTCTTTTTTGAAGCAGTAGTGGAACGCGATTAGGCCAAGTGGGATGGAATAGACTTGGCGCATCGCATTTCCGGAGTAAACTGCAAAGAATGTCAGAAGTGTTAGTGAGAAAATAAGCGGTGATAATTTGCTCCCCTCAGTTGTTTTTTTGTAGGATAAATAGGTCAGTCCTACCACTATCAAATAGTTAGCAATCAACCAACCTCTTACGTCAAACATAGACTTCAGAATGGCTTGCACTGGCCAGAAAAGTAATTCCGTCCCATAGATGGCGTCATTTAGAGCGGTAAATGGATTGCTAATTCTATTAAAAGCCGAAATATAGGCAGTAGTGTCACCGCCTGAATCAAACGGTCTCAAGGCAATAAAATAGAAGCCAAGTACTATCGGAGGCAGTGTAAAAAATAACAACTTATGAGCATTGTGCTCTATGTTTTTTTCAGTTATCGAACTGTTCTTGTGCAATATTGCAGAGAACAACCAGCTGATGATAAAGTATAAAAGGATAATGTAAGTGCTGGTCATTGAGATACTTCTGAATTGGTTGGTTCTAGTTCGGAGTCAGCGAGATTACAGATCATTCTTCTGACGCTTTACGACAGGGAGGCTTGCGGATCTTAGGAAGTTTAGGAAATACTTTGAGAATATATCAATTGTATGATTTTGCTTTACGAAATTTGTGCTGATATCTGTATTAATTTCATCCCTATTGTATTTCTGTAGTGCAAGTGAAATTTGAGACGCTAAGGCTGCCGGTTCGGGTGGTACTCGATATCCAATGCCATCGGGTACAAGACGGTGTGTTTCCCCGACGTCCGTTGCAATCACTATAGCACCACATGACATTGCCTCGAGAATGGACTGAGATGGATAGTTTTCATTATCCTGAAGTGACAAGAAAATTTTGGTTTTAGAGAATATATCAAAGGGATCTTGAGTATGGTCCAGGTCAATGTCAAATTCTGGATAATTTTGTATTAGGTGCTCTAGATGGTCTTGCAACGGACCTTTACCGAATATTCCAATTTTGCGGATGATGTCACTTTGATTTGATTCCTTAATTTTAGTAAGCGCTTCGAAAAAAAGATTGAAACCCTTACCCTCACAAAGTCGACTCATTAATACCAAATCGAAATATTTATTTTCTGAGTTTTTGGACTGTGAATAATCCGTGAAGGAGCAAGGCGAGATTTCGTAAGGAGGAATGTGGGGGAAAATACCTTGCAAGTTTTTTAGAATACCATTGGATAAGATGTCTAACCTGCTTGCCTTGGCAATACTTCGGGACCAAATGTGTAATTTAATACGGCTAAAATATTTTTTTGAAGATCTGTTTGAATCAACTATAGATAGTGAATAGGTTACACCAGTGATTTTCGATAGGAATGAATGTGCGTAAGTGAATATTGACGCGTCCACAGGGTAGTGAACGTGTTTGATTCTCTCAGACAATATAATTTTCCACAGCTTAATCAATGTTAATATTTTTACCGCGATCCCATCGCGGTTTTTTGGCGATGAGTTAATTTCACGCGTGTCCGGTGAAATTGTATCGATATTTGCCGTTCTCAAGGCCTCGCTACCCTGAGCATTAATGACCAGTAGCAATGAGGCATCGTGCTGAGTAATGTTATTAAACACTCTAGAAAATCTACGCTCAGCACCTCCTGGAACGCCGAAGTAATTGATAAAAAGCGATGACTTTTTCATATCAGAATTGTGGGAGCTTGTTTTTTCAAAAAAGAGCATGTGATATCCGAAAATTAATCTAGTTTGGATAACGTATTTCTTAAAATTCGGGCGGGTGTGCCACCAATGATAACGTTACCACCAAGAAAGCTTTTTGTGACGACTGATCCCGCAGCTACAATAGTCCGGTCGCCAAGTTCCACCCCAGGCAAGATCACACAATTCATGCCTATCCAACAATGCTTTCCAATTGAAACGTCGCGACCATCTTCATGTTCATCTAAGTTTTCAATTTTGTGATTTGCCGTAATTATTCCTACATTAGGACCTAAATAGGTTCCGATTCCCAAGTGAATATGAGCTTTGAAATTCTGGAGATAGATGCCTGGTGATTGAAAATTGTTCAGGTCGTCAGGGTGAAATGTAATATTTTTCGGATTCGAAACTGCGCTTGTAAGGCCGGTAGGCCAAGGCATGGGGGGGGCCAATCTTAGAATATTTTTCTGAAATATTGATTTTAAAGACCAGATATATCCTATATGACTTTCGTCAAAATAACGCCCTTTTAGATACCGCTGATCAAAATATATGCTTATAAATTTATATATAAGAGGTTTGCTGAGGTAGAATGTTTTTTTGAGGCATTTTTTTATTAGATTCATGGTGATTTAGTATCCAATATTTTCTAATAGAATTTGTACTGGAATAGCTATTGCGATTGAAAAAACTAAGAGTTTTCCGAAAACAAGTGCCATTCTTCCGCAAGAAGCTGATCCAAGTCCTGCAGTCGCGCAAAATAAAGTAAGGCAAATGGCGTAGAATCCTGCGCTCGCTATTGCATAGGTTTCGCTCAAAAATCCAGGCGCCCACATTGCAGCCATTATCACAGCCCCTAGCCGCGCTAACAGCCCTATAGTAGTTAGGACGAGCATCGCCAATTGGCGCCCTTTTACATGCATCACCATTGAAATTGGCGATGCCAGCAGTTGAATTATTAGCCATGGCGTCATCCAACTGACCAAGCTACCCGCTCGGCGCCATTCGTCCCCGAATAAAATGGCAAAAGCCGCTGGAGCGGTGAAACACGCTAGAACAAGCGGTATTATTCCGATTTTAATCAATCCAATTAAAGTTTTCTCCGTGAACTCGCCCAGAGTTCCTTGCCTATCCTCTTCAGCCGCTCTTGATAAGTAAACTTGAGATGCGGCGCTTCCAATTAAACCGAGTGGAGCTTGCATCACTCTCATTGCTAACATCAAAAAACCGGCCTCTGCACCGACCGCTAATGCAGCAATTGCAATTAACGGCAACTGGATTCCAGCGCTGTTAGTTAATGCTTCAAATGAGGAGTATTTTGGGAACCGGCTGTAGGTTTTGAAATTCAGTATCATTGACGCTACGTTGATTCTTTTTAAAATTTGTGTCTTGTCGTTGACTACCTCTCGAGTTAGCCCTACTAGACCGGCACCACTTGTAACCAACTGCCCTAGTATAAGTCCTAAGGGTATAAGACCCATTACACCCAGGCTAAGTTGTGTGGCTATGCCAAAAATTGCCTGACTCATTCTTGTTTTCGATATCAATAGAAATTTTTTCTTACGAGTCGCCCAGAACTGGAGTGCGTTATAACTGCTCGTGATGAAAATCCCAACTGGTACTAGGAATAGATATGGTTCAATTCCGGGTTGTTTGAGCGCTTCTGAAATTATGTTAGGGAATAGAGTTATAGGTATGGCGATCAATATGGTGACAATGGACGAGAAAAATAGTGCCAATGCTAATATATTAATAGCTTCTTCGTCATTGTCAGGTAACGGAATCGCTATATCGAACCGAAGACCTGCAGCTACCGATAATATAGTAACTAGTGCCGTATACACTGCCAGAATGCTAAAGTCGTTTGGACCGTATATTCTAGTCAGCAGCGGCAGCACTATGATCATCAGTAACTGGGCAAAAGCCGTCCCTCCAATCAAAATGCCCACAGATCTGGAGAAGCTGTTTTGTTTCAGGTCTTTAAGTTTTTCAAGGAAATGCATTATGGTTTGTCTTGAGTGACGCCGTTGCCGCTTCGGTAATCAATTTTATTTGCTGCGTTGTAAGGTAAGGGTGCATTGGCAAACTCACCACTCTTTCGGCAAGTCTATCACCGACACTGAGCTGAACGTTGTCATCGGAAACAGCTGGTTGCTTGTTCAATGGGATTGGATAATGAACAATCGTCGGAACGCCAAGTTCAGTCATGTTTGATTGAAAGCTGTTGCGATCGCTTACTTGGATAGTGTATTGCGCGTATACACTTGTACAGTTCACGTCCACTAATGGTGTTATTAGTGACTGCTTCGTATCAGTTGCATTTGTACCGTTTTTTATATTTTCCGCGTTTAGTGCTTGGTTGTATTGCGCGGCTATTTTTTGACGAAGAATAATTTCTTCTTCAAATATTTTCAGCTTTGGCAGTAATATGGCTGCCTGAATAGTGTCCAGCCGGCTATTAACGCCTACGCGAATATGATGATAACGTCTGTCCTGCCCGTGTCTAGAAATTTGGCGGATAATAGTTGCCAGTTCTTCGTTATTAGTGAAAATAGCACCGCCGTCTCCATAGCCTCCAAGAGGTTTGCTCGGGAAAAAACTAGTACAAGCGATAGTTGAGAGATTGCAAGATCGCCTTCCTTTATACGTAGCCCCAAAGCTCTGAGCCGCGTCCTCTATCACTGGAATATTGTATTTTTTGGCTATGCTGTTTATTGCATCAAAGTCAGCGCATTGCCCATATAGTGATACCGGGATAATCGCCTTGGTACGTGGGGTGATCGCTTGCTCAAGCAGTTCTGGATTCAGGTTGTAGGTGCGCGGGTCAACATCTACATAAACGGGTTTTGCACCAAGTAACGCAACGGTTTCCGCAGTTGCGATATAAGTAAATCCAGGTGTAATTACTTCATCACCTGGACCTATGCCCAATGCCATTTGGGCTATTTGTAGGGCATCTGTACCATTGGCGCAGGTTATGCAATATTTTGCGCCTACAAAGTCCGCTAATTTTTGTTCAAGCTCGGCTACCTCTGGGCCCAGTATATATTTGCCATGAGCAAGTACCCGTTGGATGCCCGCATCTATCTGATCTTTGATACGTTCTTGTTGTGTTTTGAGATCTATAAATTCTATCACTTGGTCACATCCACTTTTGACAGGGTTTTGCCATGTAATATGTATCTAGTGGCGGAGTTTGCACAGACTACTTCTCCTTCTCCATTGATCGGAAGTTCTAACTGTTCTCCGAATTCACTCATCCAGCCTATTTGACGAGCAGGCACTCCAACCATTAGCGCAAAAGCAGGAACGTTTTTATTAATCACTGCGCCCGCGCCAACAAATGCATATTCACCAATCGTCACGCCGCAAACTATCGTGCAGTTGGCGCCAAGAGTGGCGCCTTTCTTGACAAGTGTATTGCGGTACTGGTCCTTACGTTCTATCAATGAACGGGGATTATAAACGTTGGTGAATACCATGCTCGGCCCGCAGAATACACCTTCTTCAAGGGTCACATTGTCATAAACAGAAACATTGTTTTGTATTTTGCAGCGATCGCCTATTACTACCGTATTGCCGACAAAGACGTTTTGACCAAGAGAGACGCCTTTGCCAATATGAGCGCCTCCGCAAACGTGCACGAAATGCCAAATGCGAGAACCCTCGCCAATTTGTGCACCGGCATCTACGATCGCGCTTGGGTGTTGATAATGCGACATAAGGTACTCAACGATTGAGAGTTGTTAAAAACGGATGTCCTTCATTGTCTTGCGCTGTCACAGTAGTGGCTGAGCGAATAGTGTCAACAGTCTCTACACAATGTCTCGCATCTTCAATACCGTATCCGCGTCCAGCGAGTATTTCATGATAGCTTGTAGTATGTAGATCGGTGAAGCCGTCAGAAAACTCCATCTCCTCACCGTTAACGGTGATGGAGCGATAGGTCGGTTTTTTGCCTTTTACGGAAGCTGGTAAATCGCAGGCATCGATTGAAAGAAACCATCTAACACGCGCTTTTTCATATTCGAGATACCCCGATGCCTTAGATTCAGATGTGAAATGCACAACGTTTCTTTGCAGCTTTCCAAAAATGAAGTGCAGCATGTCGTAAAAATGTACGCCAATATTTGTAGCAATACCAAACGACTTGCGCGGATCCCCTTTCCAGCTTTCCATGTACCACTTTCCGCGTGAAGTAATATATGTAAGCTCCACGTCGTATTTGTGATCGCTTGCTTCATCAGCGACCTTATGTTTGAGATTAAGAATTGCTTGATGATGACGTAGTTGTAAGATGTTATATAGTTTATTTCCCGTCTCTCGCTCCACTAGAGCGAGCTCATCCAGAGCCTTCGGGGTTGGTACAAGCGGCTTTTCACAAATTACGTCGCATCCCAAGCGCAGACCTGCAGCAATATGTGAATGGTGCAGGTAGTTCGGTGAGCAAATGGAGATATAATCAAGCGCGGTTGATGAATCTCTCTTCAGACGATAAGCGTGTTCTTGAAAGCACTCAAATTGAGTAAAAAATTCGCTTTCTGGGGAAATGCTGTCAATTATTCCCACTGAGTCGTTTATGTCGTATGCAGATACCAACATATTTCCGGTTTCTTTGATGGCGCGCATGTGGCGTGGGGCGATATATCCGGCAGCGCCGATAAGTGCAAACTTTTTCATGAAATTCCTAGCTGAACTAATTAACCGGCGGGACTATTGCAAGTCCTACCGGATTTCTTAGTGTGGTTATCAGGCTTTAATAATATTATTTGCCGGTGTGCGATATTTGCCTCGGCTATCGACTATCAATCTTGCATGCGTTTTTATCAAGTCGTAGTCAAATTTATCGTGGTCAGTTGCAAGTATTACCGCGTCGAATCTCGAAATATTTTCTGCAGTTAATGATTCACTGCTCAAATCGAAATGATGTTCACGCATAGTCGGGAATACAGGTACGTGTGGGTCGCTGTATCCCACGATGCCGCCTTTGGCTTGAATTAATTCCATAATTTCGACTGAGGGTGATTCGCGCATGTCGTCTACGTTTTTCTTGTAGGCAATGCCAAGTATTAGAATGTTGCTTCCATTCAGAGCTTTACCGTTATTGTTTAGGCCGTCCATTAGTTTGTTCAGTACATATTCAGGCATAGCTTTGTTGACCTCACCTGATAATTCGATGAATCGGGTGTGAAGTCCATACTCACGTGCCTTCCAAGTAAGGTAGAAGGGGTCAATTGGAATGCAGTGACCACCAAGCCCCGGACCTGGATAGTAAGGTGTAAAACCAAAGGGTTTCGTTGCTGCAGCGTCCACTACCTCAAAGATATCTATTCCCATTCGGTCGGCAACAATTTTCATTTCGTTAACCAATCCGATATTCACAGCACGGTGAATATTTTCCAGAAGTTTTGTCATTTCGGCTGCTTTGGTAGAGCTAACCTGAACTACTTGGTCAATAGCTTGTTCATACAGTGCTACCCCAACTTCAAGGCATGCTGCAGTATGGCCACCAATAACCTTTGGTATAGTGCGAGTTTCGAAGTTTAGATTCCCTGGATCTTCACGTTCCGGCGAATATACCAAAAATATGTTTTCACCGACTACTAATCCACCTTCCTGTACACGAGGTAGCAACTCTTCTTCGGTCGTGCCAGGGTATGTAGTGCTCTCCAGCGAAACGATCTGACCTGAACGCAGATATGGTTTGATCGCATTCGTGGTATTGATCACGAAGCTCATGTCTGGTTCGCGATATTTGTTCAGCGGTGTTGGTACACACAGGATCAATGCGTCACACTCGCTAACCCTACGAAAGTCAGTAGTAGCGTTAAATCCAGATTCGCGCGCCGCCGAGACACTAGAGCTCGAAATGTGTTCTATGTAACTTTGGCCTGCATTTAGCTTGCTGACTTTACTTTCGTCTATGTCGATACCTAATACGCGGAAGCCAATCGCGTTGTATCGCAGCATCAGTGGTAGGCCTACATATCCCAAACCTACTATACCAATGATCGCCTCTTTGCTCTTGAATTTTACTATGCTGGATTTTTGGTGGTCGGACATAAAGTGCTCATGATTAATATGTAGTATATTTGATGGGTAGTTGATTTTTATCTTCGTATTAATGCGAAATATTATTTCGCAAGATTACCGTATAGTTTTAATAGATATCTTTCGACAAAAGTGTGAGGGGAGTTTTGATTAATATTTTTACATCCAGCCACAAAGACCAATTGTTTATATAGGCTAGATCAAGCTCCACTCGTTTCTCCATTTTGTCGATGGTCTCTGTTTCGCCCCGGAATCCACTGATCTGTGCTAAACCCGTAATGCCAGGCTTAATTCTGTGGCGCGCCATATAAGCGTCGATTTTTCCGGTGTAATAATCGTTATGTGCTATTGCGTGGGGGCGAGGTCCAACTAGCGACATTTTTCCTTGAAGCGCGTTGAACAATTGCGGTAATTCATCGATAGAAGTGCGGCGGATAAATTGACCCACTCGAGTGATTCGGGGGTCGTGACGGCTGGCCTGTTTGACCTCTTCGTCGTCATGTAATCGCATGGAGCGGAACTTCCATACCTTAATGATCTTTCCGTTCCAACCATGACGTTTCTGTTTGAATAATACTGGCCCTGGCGAAGACAACTTCACGGCGATAGCAGTTCCCAGTAACACTGGGCTGAGCAGAACGATGGCTATTAGCGCGACAGTACGGTCAAGCACCGCTTTTGAAAGCGCAGCAGTAGGATATGAGGTCAGCGGGCTTTCATTGAGGTGGATCGCAGGAAGCCCTTCGATTTCTGATACCGAGTGGTTCAGAAGGATCAGGCTTTGAAGGTCGGGAATCCAGATTACGTCCACACTGGAATCCAAAAGATCAATGTAGAGTTCTTCGATCTTCTCGGCTTCTGTGAGTGGTAACGCGATGTAGAGGCGGCGGATGCGGTGGGTTGCGATCAAGTCGCGTAGGTGAGCCAAGCTGCCCAGGACTGGGTAGACACTGTTGCTGGGCAATGGCAGATCGTCCGCAGTCACTAAACCAATTAATGGTTCGTTTTTTTGCCGAGCAAGTTTATCTGCGAGATCGAGCGCCAGCTCGCCAGCTCCAATGATTAGCGACGTGCGAGCCGCTTGAAGCTTTTGTTGATAGCGTCGGGCGAGGTTGTGAAGCGGCACATATAGACAAGCTTGCAACGCGAAGCCGGATAGAGCCAAGGTGAGAATCACCTCTCGAGAAAACAATTCGCTGGTCTTTGTTATGAAAGCCATAACTGTTAAGCCTGAAAGCAGCGCCAACCATCCGGCTAGCAGGCGACCAAGACCTACAAGATAACCATGCTGTTTATGGTAGACCTGCATCATCGAGTAAGCAGGTACAGAACCAAGCAACATGAGTACGCTAAGAACTCGATACTGCGTATCGACTTCCCCTGTTTTCATAACTGCCAATGCGCAAAGCAGGAGAATAAGTACAGAAATTGCTGCCACCCATTGGGCCCAGAAGGTAAGTCCGCGGCCTGCTGGCATTGTGGTGTTGCGCTTGCGAATCAAGATAATGTCCCTTGCGTTGAAATGGGCATAGCCATCCAGGCTGTGCCCGCTGATAGGAGTATTAGTTCCGTTCAGCTGGAGTTACTGTTTGGGCCTGTGGCACAAACCGGTCGTTGTCGTGGCGTCTCCCTTATCCGTAGTAGGGGACGCACTTCGCCTTGGCCAATATCAAGGTTTTGGACACGCTACCGCCCCAGGATTCACCGTTGGTTTCCTGAGAACGTGCGCCGTGGCTGCGACGTGAGCCGTATGCGCAAGCGCTGGCAATTTTTTGGGATGAGGATCAATCAGGCAGGCCGAGTCTGGGCTCGGTTAATGGCAAGCAGAGGAGATGAGTCTGTCCTTGACTGCTGCACAACGTGGGGTCTGTGCAATGGCATCCTGCCGGAGTGAGTTGTTACCCTCAGCCGACGGCGCATTTTACTGATTTGGTGGGAAAAGTGAAGGTAAAAACAGTTTTGTGTGAAAGATCCTACAGGCGGAAGTGTGTGATTTGAGTAGTGGTTCACAAGGGTAGTAGCTGGAGTGACCGGCGAGTCTTAAATCTGGGTGTGGGAATAGTGTTTTTTGATGATGCCGGGTTACATGGATGGGGGATTTCAGGGCGGGTTTGGTGAGTGGCATTTCGGGTAATGAGGGGACGTTGCTGGAGGCGTTGAAATCAAAAGATCGCAGCCTTCGGCAGCTCCTACAGGGGAGCAGTGGTGGTGGGGGAGATAGAGATTGTTTTTGTTTTTATAGAGAGTGGTATCAGGTTTTTTCTATTGCGGTTATTGGGACGCTAAGAGTGTGTTCGCGGTGGAGGAGCTGCAGAAGGATCACGATGCGTTCGGCACCGTCGTGGGAGAGGAAGATGGCCTCGAGTTCTTTGTAACTGCCGCTGGTGATGCGCACTTGGTCACCGGGTTCCAGTGCTATGGAGTCTTCGGTTGACGCGCAGTGTTGATTTTGACTTCGTTGCTTGAGTTGTTCGATGAGTCCATCAGCTACGGCGATCGGCTGTTTTCCGAATGTGACCAGTTGGTTGACTCCCCGAGTTGAGCGGATGGGGTGCCAGTTGTCGTTAAGCTGGTCGAGTTGGATGAACAGGTAGCCAGGGAACAATGACTCCACCGAAGTGGTGCGGCGGCCGCGTTGAATGCGTTCTACGTGTTGGGTGGGGCGATAACACTTGAAGGCTTGGCGCTTCAGGTTTTCCTCGGCGCGTGAGTCTTGTCGTGGCTTGCACTGGATCAGGAACCAGCGGGGTGGCGGGTGCTGAGGGGGCATGCGATGGGCTCTCATGGGTAGATCAGGGCAGCGGCACTGCCCTGATATCCGGCATTACTTTTTGTCTGAAGCGTATTCGTATTGGTAGTAGCTGTAGCTGCCGTAACCATAAGCCGAAGCTTTTCGCTCCACGGCGTTAAAAATCGCACCTTTGACGACGATACCGTTTTGTTCAAAGCGTCGCTTGGTCACTTGAATTTCCTTGGCAGCGTTAACGCCGAAACGGGTCACAATGAGGCTTGTGCCGGCTTGCCGTCCGACAAGGGCTGCATCGGTAACAGCCAGAATTGGCGGGGTGTCGATGATAACCAAATCGTACTGGCTGCTTACTTTTTCCAGGAACTGAGTGAAATTGCTGTGCATCAACAATTCAGAAGGATTCGGAGGAATTTGTCCGCGGGTAATGACGTGCAAGTTATCTACTTCAGTGGAATGGGTCGCAGTGGTCAAGTCGATTTTGCCTGCAAGCAGATCGGATAGTCCGTTGCTCACATCCATGCGGAACAATTTGTTTAAATAACCTTTGCGCATATCAGCGTCGACCAGCAGAACCTTCTGCCCGGTCTGAGCAATGATGGCGGCCAGGTTGCACGAAACGAAGGATTTACCTACGGCAGGGCTCGGGCCGGAGATCATTAAGATGTTGTTCTTTGCTTCCAGAGTTGCGAAGTGAAGACTAGTACGCAGGCTTCTCAACGACTCCACGGCAAGGTCGGCAGGGTTGTTGACCGCCAATAATAGGGAGCCAGTCGTTGCGCGACCGTTACCTTTCAAAGTAGCTTCAATTAGAGACTGCCCTTTGCTGAGCGGGATCGAAGCGTATACAGGGATGCCAAGTTGTTCGATGATCTCTGGATCTTCGACACCGCGATTCATCGCCTTGCGGACCAAAACATATGCAAGGGCAATCATTAAACCCAGAAGTGTAGAAATCAATACGATCAACGGCTTCTTCGGTTTTACCGGTCTCTCGATGTTGGCGTCAGCCGAGTCGATAACTCGTACGTTACCTACTGTGCCGGCACGGACGATGTCCAACTCTTGAGTCTTGTTCAGCAACTGAGTATAAATCTCAGTCGTGACCTGCATATCTCGAGCCAAGCGCAACAACTCCTGCTGAGTCTCCGGCAAATTTTTGATCTTCTTTTCTAGCCCCCGTTTTTGTTGATCGAGTTGGCTCATTTGGGTCATCAAGGCTTGGTACGCTGGGTGTTCTCGTGTGAATCGGTGTTCCATCTCTGCTTGCTTGAGCTTTAATTCAGAAATCAATGTTTCTAAGGCCACAATCTGATCGAGCACGGCTTTGGTTTCGATCGTGATGTCTACAGAGCGGGCACTTGTCTGATAGGCGTTAAGTTGGCCTTCAGCTTTCTCCAATTGTTTGCGTACGTCTGGCAACTGGGTGCGCAGGAACTCAAGGCTTTGCGCAGCTTCTGCAGAGTTTCGCTGAACGTTCTGCAATACATATAGACGGTTGATCTCATCGAGCACTTTGTTAGCCAGCTCTGGATCTTCATTTTCGATTGACAACGCGATGATGCCGGATTCCTTGCCGCGCTCACTTGCCGATACATCTTCCTGATATTGTAAAATAGCGTTGAGGCGACGCTGCTTTCTGACATCGAATAAAGCGCCGGCATTGGCATTAAGGGTGGCGACTTGCAGCTTGAAACCATTTTGCTCAAGCTTCTCGCCTGCTTGGCCAGTTAGAAGAACTTCGTCGTCATTGTTGAGCAATGTGAAGCTTTTGTCACCTTCAGCTCGCAGCGTTAGGCCCTTACCTAGATAGTCATCCGGTACTTCTAGCTGGAAAATATCCAGCTTTTCCCCGCCCCATGTATAACTGTCTAAACCAAACAATGATGTGGCTAACGCATTTTCGCTATCAGGCTTAAAGTGTCGGCTCAGGAAGTGACCAATAAGCGGAAAGTAGTTCGGCTCAACAATAATATCGAGCTTGAGGTTTTCTACAGCCTTACCCAGCACCGCTCGGGATTTAAGCAGCTCAATCTCGGTCACCGCCGGAGATGTCCCACCAAACATCTCGCTCATTTCACCCATGCCGCCAAGAGCAGCCATACCACCTTTTTTCTCCTCTACCTGCACAAGCGCGTTAGCTTGATAGATCGGGGTAGAAAGAAGGGCGTAAGCAACGCCTACTGCGCAGAAAAACGCAGTAATGGTGATAATTATCCACTTGCTATCGATCAAAGTGCCGAATAGCGCGAGCAGATCGATGCTGTCATCGTCGTCGCTGTGATCCTGAATAGGTAGGCTGTTTTGGCTTGGCATGCGGGGTACTTTTACAAGAGGTGATTATAGTTTTTGCGACCAGCTGTCGACGCCTTGCGTCATCAGTTGGTAGACGTGTTCGAAGGCGACTTTCTGCTGGCGGTACGGATCGGGAATTTCCTGATTGTTCTGCCATTTGCCCAGCAGGAATGTCTTGCCGCGGACTTCCGGCGCCATGCGCGCGATGCTGTCCACGTGGCGTTGTTCCATGGTCAGTATTACATCGGCCTGTTGCAGCATTTCTCGAGTCAGTTGCCGACCTTTATGGTCTGGCAGGTCGCCGCCGTGTTCGCGCAGGACTTCCAGCGCGGTGGCGTCCATGGATTTGTCTACGAGGGCGCCGAGGCCGGCTGAGCTTATGACTTTGCCGCGATCAGCCAGCTTGCTTTTAAGCAGGGCTTCTACGGTGGGGCTGCGGCAGATGTTGCCGATGCATACGACCAGGATTTTATTGAACATAGGGCTGCGCAGGTTACGGAATCGAGTGTTTTGACCGCACGGGCAGCAGGAGGAGGGGGATGGAATTCCTTTCCAGCGCAACAGTACGGCCTTCTCCGGTGCACTACTGCTGCCGGGGCCATTTTAAAAGCGTGCACTCTAGTGGCGTAGGTGGGTAGGGTCAAGGCTCGATGGGAACTTTCTGTCATACGGGCGTTCGGTTTAACGCCCTGGCTATTCCGCCAGCATTGGGTACGTGAATAACCCGAAGTGCAGCAGATTCAAACCGAAGTGCGTGGCGATGGCGGCGGCCAGTCCTCCGAACCGGTAGGCCAGGCCGTAGCCAATCCCAGCGATGGTCGCCAGCAGTACCCATTGCCAGCCGGCGCCCCAGTGGGCAAGACCGAAAAGTATTGCGGCAAGTAACAGCGCGAAGTGCTCACCGTACGGTAAGTGTTTGAGTCGTTCGCTCAGGCTGCCTTGTATATAGCCGCGGAACAGGGCTTCTTCGACCAGGGTGACGAGTAGAAGGTTGTTGAGGATCCAGATTCTGGCGACGTCGGGCCATTTGGGTGCCCAATCGATGATGCCGAGTAGCCATGCGCTGGTGAGGGTGATCAGGGCTGTGAGGCTTAGGGTGATGGCGCTGGTTTTCAGTGTTTGCGTGAAAGAGCGCTGGGCGATGATCCATGGGCAGGCGAGCAGGAGCCAGAAGCCGAGCAGGGGTTTGTCGAGGTTGAGGTACATCGAGAACGGGATGGCGTTTTCGGTGAAGCGTGTGGGCTCGATGACTTGGGCGTTGTGGAAGCCGGGTAGGTAGTGCAGGGCCAGGGCGAGTGCGAGGAGGACGAAGAGGCTATGGCCGAGGTAGCGGGCGTAGCGGTGGTTTTGGGGTTGGACGGCGATGCCGGCGAGGATGAGCAGTGTGATGGGGATGCTGGCCTGGAGGGATAGCTGACCGTAGGTGAGCGCCAGGACGTAGCCGGCGGTGAGCATGGTGAGGTAGGGCCAGGGTAGGCGGAGCATGGGGTCATCCTTGGTTGATGCGGGCTTGGCTTGGGGCATTTAGGCAGATGTGGGGGATGGTAGGCAATTGGTGGGGAGGGTTTTTGCAGGGGATTTATTGTTGGAGGCGGTTGGTTGGGTTGCGTGTTTTCAGTGGGGGCGATGTGGGTGGTTTTGCGGCTGCCGCGCAGCCGAGCGGGAGTGAACTCCCTCGCCACAGGGGTGGGTGTTGGCCATATGGTTGTGTTTGTAGGGACAGTGTCGGAGTTGTAGCCGCAAGGTATGTGATGAGGGCGCTTGATGTGGGTGTCTTTGGGTTTCAGTCGTCTGTGAGAGCGGCTTTATCTTTGGTAGCTGTGTGGCTGACAAGACGCTATCGCGAGCAGGCTCATTCCTACAGAAGAAATGAAATTGTGGGGTTGGCGTGGCCGCGCAACCCCATGCTGCTGCGTTTATGAGGCTATTAGTTGGCGCAGTACGTAGTGCAGGATCCCCCCCGATTTGAAGTACTCCACCTCATTCAACGTATCAATCCGGCACAGCACGTCGATCTTCTCGCGGCTGCCGTCTTCCCGGGTGATGATCAGCGTCAGGTTCATCCGGGGCGTCAGTTCCACGCCGGTCAAACCGAGGATGTCGATGCTTTCTTTCCCCGTGAGCTTCAGGCTCTTGCGATTCTGATCCAGCTTGAATTGCAGCGGTAGCACGCCCATGCCCACCAGGTTGGACCGGTGGATACGTTCGAAGCTTTCCGCGATGACGGCTTTTACGCCCAGCAAGTTCGTACCTTTGGCCGCCCAGTCGCGGCTGGAGCCGGTGCCGTATTCCTGGCCGGCGATGACGACCAGCGGGGTGCCCGCGGCCTGGTAGCGCATGGCGGCGTCGTAGATGGCGACCTTTTCTCCGGTAGGGATGTAGATCGTGTTGCCGCCTTCTTCGCCGCCGAGCATTTCGTTGCGGATGCGGATGTTGGCGAAGGTGCCGCGCATCATGACTTCGTGGTTGCCGCGGCGGGAGCCGTAGGAGTTGAAGTCGCGGGGTTCCACGCCTTTGGCGCGCAGGTATTGGCCGGCGGGGCTGTCGGTCTTGATGTTGCCGGCCGGTGAGATGTGGTCGGTGGTGACCGAGTCGCCAAGCAGGGCGAGGACGCGTGCGCCCGAGACGTCTTTGACTTCCGGTGGCGGACCGCCGATGTCGTCGAAGAATGGTGGGTGCTGGATGTAGGTCGAGTCGTCCTGCCAGACGTAGGTCGCGGCTTGCGGCACTTCGATGGCTTGCCACTGTTCGTCGCCGGCGAACACTTCGGCGTATTCCTTGTGGAACATGGCAGTGTTGACCTGGCTTACGGCGTCGGCGATTTCCTGGGTGCTGGGCCAGATGTCGCGCAGGTACACCGGGTTGCCTTCTTTGTCGTTGCCCAGCGGTTCGCTGCTGATGTCGGTGCGCACGGTGCCGGCCAGTGCGTAGGCGACGACCAGTGGCGGGGAGGCGAGCCAGTTGGTTTTGACCAGTGGGTGCACGCGGCCTTCGAAGTTGCGGTTGCCCGAGAGGACCGAGGCGACGGTGAGGTCGGCTTTCTGGATGGCTTTTTCGATCGGCTCCGGCAACGGTCCGGAGTTGCCGATGCAGGTGGTGCAGCCGTAGCCGACCAGGGAGAAGCCGAGTTGATCAAGGTATTGGGTCAGTCCCGCGGCCTTGTAGTAGTCGGTGACGACTTTCGAGCCGGGCGCCAATGAGCTTTTCACCCAGGGTTTGCGGGTGAGGCCTTTTTCCACGGCTTTTTTCGCCACCAGGCCGGCGGCCATCATCACGCTCGGGTTGGAGGTGTTGGTGCAGGAGGTGATGGCGGCGATGACCACGGCGCCGTTTTTCAGGCGGTAGGTGTGGCCGTCGTATTCGTAGTCTGTTTCGCCGACCAGGTCAGCGTTGCCCACGGCAACACCGCCGCCGCCTTCACTTTCCAGTCGTCCTTCTTCTTTGCTGGTGGGCTTGAATTGCAGGTCGATGAAGTCACTGAAGGCCTGTGCGACATTCGGCAGAGAAACGCGGTCTTGCGGACGTTTCGGGCCGGCGAGGCTGGCTTCGACACTGGCCATGTCCAGGGCGAGGCTGTCGGTGAACGACGGTTCCTTGCCGGGCAGGCGCCACAGGCCCTGGGTTTTGCAGTAGGCCTCGACCAGTTTGACGGTTTCCGGCGGGCGGCCGGACAGGCGCAGGTAGTCGAGGGTGACGTCATCCACCGGGAAGAAGCCGCAGGTGGCGCCGTATTCCGGGGCCATGTTGGCGATGGTCGCGCGGTCGGCCAAGGGCAGGTCGGCGAGGCCGTCGCCGTAGAATTCGACGAATTTACCGACCACGCCTTTTTTGCGCAGCATTTGGGTAACGGTCAGCACCAGGTCGGTGGCGGTGATGCCTTCCTTGAGCTTGCCGGTGAGTTTGAAGCCGATCACTTCCGGAATCAGCATCGACACCGGTTGGCCGAGCATCGCCGCTTCCGCTTCGATCCCGCCGACGCCCCAGCCGAGTACGCCGAGGCCGTTGATCATGGTGGTGTGGGAGTCGGTGCCGACCAGGGTGTCGGGAAAAGCGTAGGTGCGGCCGTCTTCGTCCTTGGTCCAGACCGTGCGGCCGAGGTATTCCAGGTTGACCTGGTGGCAGATGCCGGTGCCCGGTGGCACGACGCTGAAGTTGTCGAAGGCGCTCTGACCCCAGCGCAGGAAGGCGTAACGCTCGCCATTGCGCTGCATTTCGATGTCGACGTTCTGCTCGAACGCGCTGGCGCTGCCGAACTTGTCGACCATCACCGAGTGGTCGATCACAAGGTCCACGGGGGAGAGCGGGTTGATCCGCTGCGGGTCACCGCCGGCCTTGGCCATGGCGGCGCGCATGGCGGCCAGGTCGACCACGGCGGGAACACCGGTGAAGTCTTGCATCAATACCCGCGCGGGGCGGTACTGGATTTCACGATCGGAGCGACGCTCCTTGAGCCAGGCGGCAATGGCCTTGAGGTCGGCGCCGGTGACAGTTTTTTCATCTTCCCAGCGCAGCAGGTTTTCCAGCAGCACTTTCAATGACATCGGCAGCTTGTCGAGATCACCGAGGCTTTTGGCAGCATCGGGCAGACTGTAATAATGGTAGGTCTTGTCGTCGATCTGCAGGGTTTTAAGGGATTTCAGGCTATCGAGGGACGGCATTACGATCACTCCTTATGATCCGCACGGCTACGGACTGAGGGGACGAACTGAGGTCTAAACCTA
Organism: Pseudomonas sp. MDV22-iso1; assembly: GCF_058145095.1. Classification (NCBI taxonomy): domain Bacteria; kingdom Pseudomonadati; phylum Pseudomonadota; class Gammaproteobacteria; order Pseudomonadales; family Pseudomonadaceae; genus Pseudomonas; species Pseudomonas sp. MDV22-iso1. Next base: position 360,296 of record NZ_JBYVMF010000003.1, on the reverse strand, counting down.
GTCCTCTTTGCGGCTTAAAGCTAATAACTGGACTCTATGGACAGGTCCAAGGTTCCGAACTCGGCTATCATGCGCCGGTTTTCGTGACAGGCTTTGCTTCAACGCAAGTCTGGGCATCGCGCAGTGGTTGAATTTCTCGCCATCTGCCCAGGAGTAAGAATGAACACCCTCTTTATGCATTGCCGGCCAGGCTTCGAAGGCGAAGTCTGTTCCGAGATATCCGAACATGCCGCACGCTTGAACGTGGCCGGTTATGCCAAGGCCAAGGCCGCCAGCGCCTTTGCCGAATTTATCTGTACCGAAGAAGACGGTGCCGAGCGCCTGATGCGCGGGCAGCGTTTTGCCGATCTGATCTTCCCGCGCCAGTGGGCTCGCGGCATCTTTATCGATCTGCCGGAAACCGATCGCATCAGCGTGATCCTCGCGCACATGAGGGATTTCCCGTTGTGCGGCAGCCTGTGGCTGGAGATGGTCGACACCAACGACGGTAAGGAACTGTCGAATTTCTGCAAGAAGTTCGAAGTTCACTTGCGCAAGGCGCTGATGGCTGCCGGCAAATTGGTGGAAGACCCGCTCAAGCCGCGGTTGCTGTTGACGTTCAAGAGCGGTCGCGAAGTGTTCATGGGGTTGGCGGAGTCGAACAACTCGGCGATGTGGCCAATGGGCATTCCGCGCCTGAAGTTTCCCCGTGACGCGCCAAGCCGTTCGACGTTGAAGCTGGAAGAGGCGTGGCACCACTTCATCCCGCGTGATCAGTGGGACGAGCGTTTGCACAGCGACATGACCGGCGTTGACCTGGGTGCCGCGCCCGGTGGCTGGACCTGGCAGCTGGTCAACCGCGGCATGCTGGTGACGGCGATCGATAACGGGCCGATGGCTGAAAGCCTGATGGACACCGGGCTGGTGCAGCATTTGATGGCGGATGGTTTTACCTTCAAGCCCAAGCAGCCGGTGGACTGGATGGTGTGCGATATTGTCGAGAAGCCGGCGCGTAATGCCGCGATGCTGGAAGAGTGGATTGGCGAGGGGCATTGCCGCGAGGCGGTGGTCAACCTGAAGTTGCCGATGAAGCAGCGTTATGCCGAGGTGAAACGCCTGCTGGAGCGCATTGCCGACGGGTTCAAGGAGCGCGGGATTCGGGTGGAGATTGGCTGCAAGCAGCTGTATCACGACCGTGAAGAAGTGACGTGCCATTTGCGCCGGATCGATGTGAAGAAACCGAAGTCTCGTTGATGTGCGTCGGCAGATATGCGGGCTTGTGTGGCGAGGGAGCTTGCTCCCGCTGGGTTGCGTAGCAGCCCTAAAACCGGACACAGAGATATAACTGATAAACCGCGTAGCCATAGTTGGGGTCGCTTCGCGGCCCAGCGGGAGCAAGCTCCCTCGCCACAAACCCGACATTGCGCGACAATGTCGGCACGTTTCAGGAGTGAATCATGAGTGAAATGATTGATACGCCGGTTGACGGCACCCTCGACGCCACCGGCCTCAACTGCCCGGAGCCGGTGATGATGTTGCACCAGCACATCCGTGACCTGGCGCCCGGCGGACTGTTGAAGGTGATTGCGACCGATCCGTCGACCCGTCGCGACATCCCCAAGTTTTGCGTGTTTCTCGATCACGAGCTGATCGGCCAGCATGAAGAGGCAGGCACCTACCTCTACTGGATTCGCAAGAAACTCGCTTAACTCGTCGAACGACTGATGCGGATCTGCTTGCGTGCACTGCGCGTCAAGCGGATCGACAGCATTAGCGCCGCGCAACTCAAGCCCACGATCAAACCCTGCCACAGCCCGCTCGGGCCGCTTGGCGCGCCTAACCAATCGGTCAGACCCAGCGCGTAACCCACCGGCAACCCAATCCCCCAGTAAGCGAACAACGTCAGGATCATCGTCACCCGCGTGTCCTGATAACCGCGCAATGCGCCGGCTGCCGTGACCTGGATCGCGTCGGAAAACTGGAACAGCGCCGAGTACACGATCAGCATCGCCGCGACATGAATCACTGTCGGGTCCGAGGTGTAGATGGTCGCGATGTGCTCGCGCAACAACAGCATCATGCTCGCCGAAATACATGCATACGCCAGCGCCGTGCCCATGCCGACACCGGCGGCGAAGCGCGCTTCGCGTGGCTCCCGACGCCCCAGTGCCTGGCCTACGCGCACGGTGACAGCCATGCCGAGGGAGTAGGGGATCATGAACACCAGCGAGCTGAAATTGAGCGCGATCTGGTGCCCGGCCACGACTGTTGCGCCGAGGCTGCCGATCAGCAGGGCGATCACGGCAAAGATGCTCGATTCGGCGAACACCGCAATGCCGATGGGCAAGCCGATGCCCAGCAGGCGTTTGATCACCGTCCATTGCGGCCAGTCGAAACGGCTGAACAACTGACTCGACTGATACGCCGGCGACCAGCGCTCCCACCCGGCCATGCCCAGCGCCATCACCCACATCACGATCGCCGTGGCCCAGCCGCAACCGACGCCGCCCATGGCGGGCACGCCGAAGTGGCCGTAGATGAAGATGTAGTTCAGCGGGATGTTCAGCGCCAGGCCGCAGAGGCCGAGGACCATCGCCGGGCGCGTACGCCCGAGGCCATCACTGAAGCAGCGCAACACGTGATAGATCGCGACGGCAGGCAGGCCGCTGGCGATGCCGTGCAGGTATTGCATGCAGGGGCCGATCAGTTCGGGATCGACGTTCATCAGGTGCAGGATCGGCTCGGCGCCGAGCAGCATGCCGGTGGCCAACACTCCGACGACCAATGCCAGCCACAGTGCCTGACGGACGATCGGGCCGATTTCGCTATGAGTGCCGGCGCCGAAGCGTTGGGCGACTTTCGGGGTGGTGGCCAGCAGGGTGCCGGTCATCAACAGGAAGACCGGGACCCAGATCGAGTTCCCCAATGCCACCGCCGCCAGATCCCGAGGCCCGACGCGGCCGGCCATGACCGCATCGACGAAACCCATCGCTGTCGTGGCCAGCTGCGCGACCATGATCGGCAGCGCCAGGCCGAGCAGGTTTTTCAGCTCCAGGCGGATGCGTTCGGGGCGGGTGAGGACGGTGGTGTTGTCGGTTACGGAGTTCAAGGGCGAAACGTCCAAAGGTATTGATGCGCGAGGCGGGGCATTCTACGCGTTGACGCTATGGTCAGGAAAAGAGCTGTGTTGGGGATTTGTAATCGTCTCCCGCAGGTATCGATAACCCCTGTGGCGAGGGGATTTATCCCCGTTGGGCTGCGAAGCGGCCCCTATTATTGAATCCACGTTATTACAGGTACACCGCGTGCACAGGTTCTGGGGCCGCTTCGCAGCCCAACGGGGATAAATCCCCTCACCACAGGAGAAGTGGTGACCATAGGAGAAGTGGTGACAACGTCCAAAGGTATTGATGCGCAAGGTGGGGCATTCTACGCGTTGACGCTGTGGTCAGGAAAAGAGCTGTGTTGGGGATTTGTAATCGTCTCCCGCAGGTATCGATAACCCCTGTGGCGAGGGGATTTATCCCCGTTGGGCTGCGAAGCGGCCCCTATTATTGAATCCACGTTATTACAGGTACACCGCGTGCACAGGTTCTGGGGCCGCTTCGCAGCCCAACGGGGATAAATCCCCTCACCACAGGAGAAGTGGTGACAACAGGAGAAGTGATGGCAACAGGAGAAGTGATGGCAACAGGAGAAGTGGCGACCACAGGAGAAGTGGTGACAACGTCCAAAGGTATTGATGCGCAAGGTGGGGCATTCTACGCGTTGACGCTGTGGTCAGGAAAAGAGCTGTGTTGGGGATTTGTAATCGTCTCCCGCAGGTATCGATAACCCCTGTGGCGAGGGGATTTATCCCCGTTGGGCTGCGAAGCGGCCCCTATTATTGAATCCACGTTATTACAGGTACACCGCGTGCACAGGTTCTGGGACTGCTTCGCAGCCCAACGGGGATAAATCCCCTCACCACAGGAGAAGTGATGACCACAGGAGAAGTGGTGACCACAGGAGAAGTGGTGACAACGTCCAAAGGTATTGATGCGCAAGGTGGGGCATCCTACGCGTTGACGCTATGGTCAGGAAAAGAGCTGTGTTGGGGATTTGTAATCGTCTCCCGCAGGTATCGATAACCCCTGTGGCGAGGGGATTTATCCCCGTTGGGCTGCGAAGCGGCCCCTATTATTGAATCCACGTTATTACAGGTACACCGCGTGCACAGGTTCTGGGACTGCTTCGCAGCCCAACGGGGATAAATCCCCTCACCACAGGAGAAGTGATGACCACAGGAGAAGTGGTGACAACAGGAGAGGTGGTGACCACAGGAGAAGTGGTGACCTCTAATGCCCGCTGGCCCAGCATGGCCATCTACGCCTACACTGCCGATCCCCCAAAGGAGCCCGCCATGCTGATTGTTGCCGACGAAAATATCCCGCTGCTCGATGCCTTCTTCGAACGTTTTGGCGAAATCCGCCGGGTGCCGGGGCGCTCCATTGACCGTGCAACGGTCGAGCAGGCCGATGTGTTGCTGGTGCGCTCCGTGACCAACGTCAACCGCGCATTGCTCGAAGGCAGCAAGGTGCGGTTTGTCGGTACGTGCACCATCGGCACCGATCACCTGGACCTGGATTACTTTCAGCAGGCTGGCATCACCTGGTCGAGCGCACCCGGTTGCAACGCCCGAGGCGTGGTCGATTATGTCCTCGGCAGTCTGCTGACCCTGGCCGAAATCGAAGGCGCCGACCTGACTCGACGCACCTATGGCGTGGTCGGCGCCGGTGAAGTCGGCGGCCGATTGGTCAAGGTGCTGAAAGGGCTGGGCTGGAACGTGCTGGTCTGCGATCCGCCACGGCAAGCGGCGGAAGGCGGCGACTTCGTCAGCCTTGAGCGCATCATCGAGCAGTGTGATGTCATCAGTCTGCACACACCACTGAAGAAACACGGCGCCCAGTCCACCTGGCACCTGTTCGATAAAACCCGTCTGAATCAACTCAAGACCGGCACCTGGCTGATCAACGCCAGTCGCGGCGCGGTGGTCGATAACGCCGCCCTGCGCAACGTCCTGTTGCAGCGTGAAGACCTGCAAGCCGTGCTGGATGTCTGGGAGGGTGAGCCCGAGGTCGATGTGGCACTGGCCGATCTCTGCGTGTTGGCGACACCGCACATTGCGGGCTACAGCCTTGATGGCAAACAGCGCGGGACGGCGCAGATTTATCAGGCGTATTGCGATTTCCTCGGTCAGCCGGCGGACATCAGCCTGAGCGAATTGCTGCCGGCGCCTTGGCTGTCCCGCGTGACCTTGAACGCTGAAAGTGATCCGGCCTGGGCATTGGCGATGCTGTGCCGTGGCGTGTACGACCCGCGCCGTGATGACGCGGATTTCCGCCGCAGCCTTGTCGGGACGGTGAACGAACAGCGTGCGGCGTTTGATGCGTTGCGCAAGCATTACCCGCAGCGGCGGGAGATTGATGGATTGCAGGTGCGGATTGAAGGGGACTCGGCGCAGTTGCAGAAGATTGTGGCGGCGTTGGGTGCAACGCCCATTCAGGGATAACGGTGTCCCCTGTAGGAGCTGCCGCAGGCTGCGATCTTTTGATCTTGCTTACTGATTTTGAAGATCAAAAACCAGATCAAAAGATCGCAGCCTGCGGCAGCTCCTACAGGGATATGTGATTAAACGGCACCCAGGGTGGGGGCGCGAAATTCACCCATAAAAAACCCGGCCATCAGGGCCGGGTCAAGAAGACGGTGGCTACATCAATCTTGTTTGGCAGGCTTGACCAATCGCTGTTCCAGTTCGCGGCAAGCGTCCTGGATCATGCCTTCAGTGATCGGTACTTCGCGCCCTTGTTCATCGATAATCGAGCAACCCAGAGACTGGTCTGGCTGTGTACGGATCACTTCAATTTTGTCTTCGCTGCTGTGTTGCAAGGACATGGCCTGTCTCCTCATCAGGTTGTGTGCTTACTATAAAACCGCCCGGTGACCGGGTTGTGACAACTCCCTGCGATCTTTCCTGAACGGCAGCATCAGTCCACCAGAAATATCGCAACGTTGCCAGCCGGACTTTAGACCAATAGCGTCTAGAGGCTAGGCTTTGCGGTCATAATTAACCTGACTCATTGTGATTTACAGAGTTCCTTCCTATCAACTGCGCCGTTGCGTATCTGGATGATCCCCATGCTTTCTGCTCGTCAACGCCGCGCCATTCGCTTGACCACTCGCTTTCTTGCGCCTTATCGCTGGCCGGCTTTGGGTGCGTTGCTCGCGCTGATCGTCACTGCCGGCATCACGTTGTCGATGGGGCAGGGCATTCGGTTGTTGGTCGATCAGGGCTTCATGACTCAGTCGCCGCATCTGCTCAATCAGTCGATCGGGCTGTTCATGGTGTTGGTCGTGGGGTTGGCGATCGGTACGTTTGCGCGTTTCTATCTGGTGTCCTGGATCGGCGAACGGGTGGTCGCGGACATTCGGCGGCAGGTGTTCAATCATCTGGTTTACCTGCACCCAGGGTTTTATGAAGACAACCGCAGCTCCGAGATCCAGTCCCGTCTGACGGCAGATACAACGCTGCTGCAATCGGTGATTGGTTCTTCGCTGTCGCTGTTTCTGCGCAACTTGCTGATGGTGATTGGCGGCATCGTTTTGCTGTTCATCACCAACCCCAAGCTCACCAGCATCGTAGTGGTGGCCTTGCCGTTAGTGATCGCACCCATCCTGATTTTCGGCCGCCGGGTCCGCAATCTGTCTCGTATGAGCCAGGACCGCATTGCCGACATCGGCAGTTATGTGTCCGAAACCCTGGGCCAGATCAAAACCGTGCAGGCCTACAACCATCAAGTCCAGGACGAGCAGCGGTTTGCCGTCACCGTGGAGCAGGCATTCGAGACTGCGCGTAAACGCATCTTCCAGCGCGCCTGGCTGATTACCCTGGTGATCGTGCTGGTGCTGGGGGCCGTGGGGGTGATGCTGTGGGTCGGTGGTATGGATGTGATTGCCGGACGGATCTCGGCGGGTGAACTGGCCGCGTTTGTCTTCTACAGCCTGATCGTCGGCAGTGCGTTCGGCACCTTGAGCGAGGTAATCGGTGAGTTGCAGCGCGCCGCCGGGGCCGCCGAGCGAATCGCCGAACTGCTGCGCTCGGAAAACATCATTCAGCCACCGGTCACCGGGTTGGTGACGTTGCCTGAGCGGGTGAGAGGTGATCTGGTGCTGCAGGATGTGCGCTTTTCCTACCCGTCGCGTCCGCAAAGCTATGCGGTCGATGGCTTGAGCCTGACCATTAATGCCGGCGAAACCCTTGCGTTGGTCGGCCCGTCAGGTGCTGGCAAGTCGACGGTGTATGACCTGCTGCTGCGATTCTACGACCCGGTCGAAGGAAGAATCCTGCTGGATGGCGTGCCGCTGACTCAACTCGATCCCCTCGACCTGCGCCGCTGCTTCGCCTTGGTCTCGCAGAGTCCGGCACTGTTTTTCGGCAGCGTGGAAGAGAACATTCGCTACGGCAACCCGGGCGCGACCCTGGCCCAGGTTCAGGAGGCCGCGAAAATCGCCTATGCCCACGACTTCATCGAACAGATGCCTGATGGCTATCAGACCCACCTCGGTGACGGTGGTCTCGGCTTGTCCGGCGGCCAGCGCCAACGCCTCGCCATCGCCCGCGCGCTGCTGGTGGACGCGCCAATCCTGCTGCTCGACGAAGCCACCAGCGCCCTCGACGCCCAAAGCGAACACCTGATCCAGCAAGCCCTGCCCAGCCTGATGAAAAACCGCACCACCCTGGTCATCGCCCACCGACTGGCCACGGTAAAGAACGCCGACCGAATTGCGGTGATGGACCAAGGGAAGCTGGTGGCGGTGGGGACGCATCAGGAGTTGATTGCAAGCAATGCGCTGTACGCGCGGTTGGCGGCGTTGCAGTTCAGTGATGGGCATGAGGCGGCGTGAAGAACGCTGCGGAACAGAAGAACCTTTGATCTTGTTTTTGTTTCTAAAAAAATGCCCGCATCAATCGATGCGGGCATTTTCGTTATGGCGTCAGGCAAACATCATTGATCATCAAAATACCGCTCATGCCAATCCACCAGCGGCTGTGGCGAGTTGAGCTTTTGGCCGTAGATCACCGAGTACGACAATACGTTTTGCACGTACTGGCGGGTTTCGTCGAACGGGATGCTTTCAACCCATACGTCGAAGCTCAGGTGATCCGCGCCGCGCAGCCATTGACGCACACGACCGGGGCCGGCGTTGTAGGCGGCGGAGGCGAGGACGCGGTTGCCGTTGAACTGGGCGTGCACCTGGCTCAGGTAGGCGGCGCCGAGCTGGATGTTCTTGTCCGGGTTGAGCACTTGCTGTGGCGAGGCCAATGGAATGCTGAATTTGCGAGCGGTTTCCTTGGCGGTGCCTGGCATCAACTGCATGAGGCCGGTGGCGCCAACGCCGGAGCGGGCGTCGTCCATGAAGGCGCTTTCCTGGCGGGTGATGGCGAACACCCAGCTTGAATGCAGGCCACGGACCTTGGCCTCACGGACCAGCGTTTCGCGGTGAGCCATCGGGAAGCGGATATCCAGGTCGTCCCAATACTGCGCCTGGCTGATCGTGCGGATCGCCGGGAAGTACCATTTCAGGTCATAGGCCAGTTTGGCCTGGGCGACCATTTCGTCACGGTTGAAATGCCGGCTGACGTGGTACCACTCGCGACGACCGTCGACGATCTGCCCGCGGGCGTGGAACTCCAGGGCACGACGTACGCCCGGTGTGTTGCGCACTTTATTGACCAGCGCCTGGCTTAGCACCAACGGCTTATTGACCAGCGAATAAGGTGACTGCGAACGATCCGCCGCGAGGAATCCGTAGAAATCCCGCTCGCGAGCGAGGTGCTTGTAGAGCGCCTGCGACTCCGGGTTCTGTGGCTGCGCCAGTTCCAGGCTGCGGGCCTGCCAGTAGCGCCAGCGGTTGGTGGTCGCCAGATCCTGGGGCAGGCGTCGGGTCAGCTGATACGCATCGTCCCAGCGGGCCAGGCGCAGCAACAAGCGCAGACGCCATTCGGACACGGTGTTGTCGCGCAGTTCCGGGTCGTACTTGGTCATCACGTCCAGGGCACGGCTGTCGAAACGTCGGGCGAGGGTCAGGCCGATTTCCCGGGCAATCGCAACTTTTTCATCGCGAGAGAAATGCATGCTGCTGGCATAACCGTCGAGCAGGGCCATGGCCTTGTCCGGGTCCTGACGGGCAAGACGACGCAGGCCGAGGCTGACAATGTCGGACATCGGCTCGTCGGCCGGGGTGAAGCGCGACGGCTGGTTCAGCAGTTCGGGTTTTTGCGCCACATCCACCAGCAAGCGACCGCGAGGGGCGAGGGTGGTCAGGCCGCTGATCAGGCTGTTGGCCAGCGGATAGTTGCGTGCCTGGGCGGCGAGCTTGGTGCGCTCCCAGCGCTTCTCTTCGGTCAGCTGACCATCGGCCGCCCACACACCGAACAAGCCGTCGCACGCGGCAGGCAGGGATTTACCGGTGAGCCAGAGTTTGTTCGCGTTGGCGTAACCGACGGATTTCTGGTTGCTGCCGATCTGGTACTGCGCGTTCAGGCAGTCCAGTTCGGTGAAGTTGAGCTTGGGGTCGTAATACTTGACGAAGGTCGCCCATTCGCCACGATCGGCCAGCCAGCGCAACCAGCGCAGCTTCATCCAGTTGGCCTGGGGCAGGTCACCGTGTTCGGCGAGGAATTTCTCGATTTCGGCGTTGCTCGCGGTTTTCAGGCGCGCGGTCAGCTCGTCATAGGCCAGATACGGTTCCAGCGGATAATCGGCGAGGGCCTGGCTGTAGCGAAAATAAGGGCCGGTATCGCCCTTGGCCAACGCGCGCTTGGCTTCATCGTAATACTGGCGCTGAGTGGACAGGTCCACCGCCTGGGCTGACTGGATGGCAGTGGCAGAAAGAAGCAAACATGAAAAAAGACTAAAAAGGCGACTGCGCATGAGACATCCGGGCAGAGAAATCATGACAAGTGCGGACAGTACCCACACTGAATAATCTGTAGCTTAGCCTTTTGCCAGCAACGGGCGAAAGCTTTGCGGACCGGTTGGCATCAGTTCGCAACATTTGTCATGCAGAGTGCCCCGACAATGAAATTGCCGGCCTTTTGAAGCCTCAAGTCAGGTAGAATGCGCGCCCGGTTTTTGGAGAAGCTCATGACCCTGCTCAAATTCAGCGATGTGTCCCTTGCTTTCGGCGCTATGCCGTTGTTGGACAAGGTGTCCTGGCAGATCGCCCGTGGTGAGCGGGTGTGCATCATCGGCCGCAACGGCACTGGCAAGTCCAGCATGATGAAGCTCGTCAAGGGCGACCAGAAGCCCGATGAAGGCTCTGTCTGGCGTGCACCCGGCCTCAAGATTGGCGAATTGCCGCAAGAATTGCCGGTAGCCGACGAGCGGACCGTGTTCGACGTGGTGGCTGAAGGCCTGGACGGTGTTGGCGAGCTGCTCGCGCAGTATCACCACCTGAGCCAGAACATCGTCACCGACGCCGATCTGGACAAACTGATGCACGTCCAGCACGACCTCGAAGCCCGAGACGGCTGGCGCTTGCAGCAACTGGTCGACAGCACCTTGAGCCGTCTGCAGTTGCCGGCCGACAAGACCCTCTCGCAATTGTCCGGCGGCTGGCGTCGTCGCGTCCTGCTGGCCCAGGCCCTGGTTTCCGAACCGGACCTGTTGCTGCTCGACGAGCCAACCAACCACCTGGACATCGGTGCGATTGCCTGGCTTGAAGAAGCGCTGAAGGATTTCCAGGGCGCCGTGCTGTTCATCACGCACGACCGTTCTTTCCTGCAGAACCTCGCCACGCGCATCCTCGAACTGGATCGCGGCGGCCTGATCGACTGGAACGGCGACTACGCCAGCTTCCTCGTGCACAAAGAGGCCTCGCTGGCCGCTGAAGAAACCGCCAACGCGCTGTTCGACAAAAAGCTGGCCCAAGAAGAAGTCTGGATCCGCCAGGGCATCAAGGCCCGTCGCACCCGTAACGAAGGCCGTGTGCGCGCCTTGAAAGCCTTGCGCGTTGAGCGCAGTGAGCGTCGTGAGCGTACCGGCAAGGCCAACATTCAGCTGGACACCGCTGACAAGTCCGGCAAGCAGGTGATGGTCCTCGAGAACGTGAGTTTCGCTCACCCGGGTGGTCCGTTCCTGATCAAGGATTTCTCGATGGTCCTGACGCGCGGCGACCGTATCGGTCTGCTCGGCGCCAACGGTACCGGCAAGACCACGTTGCTGAAGCTGATGCTCAGTGGCCTGCAGCCAACCAGCGGCACAGTGGAAGAAGGGACGCGCATCGACGTGGCCTACTTTGACCAGTTGCGCCACCAGTTGGACCTGGAAAAAACCGTGATCGACAACGTCGCCGAAGGTCGAGATTTCATCGATATCGATGGCCAGAGCCGTCACGTGTTGAGCTACCTCGGCGACTTCCTGTTCAGCCCGCAGCGTGCCCGCACGCCGGTCAAGGCGCTGTCGGGTGGTGAGCGTGCGCGTCTGTTGCTGGCGAAACTGTTCAGCAAGCCGGCGAACCTGCTGGTCCTCGACGAACCGACCAACGACCTCGATGTGGAAACACTCGAGTTGCTGGAAGAGGTCTTGCTGACCTTCAACGGCACCGTGCTGATGGTCAGTCACGACCGGGCATTCCTCGACAACGTGGTCACCAGCACCCTGGTCTTCGAAGGTGAAGGCAAGGTTCGTGAATACGTCGGTGGTTATCAGGACTGGCTGCGTCAGGGCGGCTCGCCGCGCCTGTTGGGCGTAACAGAGAGCAAGTCCGGCAAGGCCGATCTGACCTCGGCAGTGGTGACGGCCGAAGCGGCACCCGTTGCTGCTGCAGCCGAAGCACCTGTAGCGAAGAAAAAGCTCAGCTACAAGTTGCAGCGCGAGCTGGAAATGTTGCCGGCGCAGATCGAAGCCATGGAAAAGCAGATTGCGGCGGTTGAAGCGCAGATGGCGGACCCTGCTTTCTATCAGCGTCCAGCGACGGAAACAGCTGCCGTGATCGCTCAGCTGGAGCAGTTACAGGCTGAACTCGACGTGATGGTCGAGCGTTGGGCTGAGCTGGATGCCTGATTGATCCTGTAATAAAAAAGCCCGGCGTTCAGAGATGAGCGCCGGGCTTTTCGTATGCAACACAATCCATCTCTGTAGGAGCGAGCTTGCTCGCGATGAACCGGAGAGCGCCGCGGGGTGTCAGGCACCCCGCTTTATCGTTGACGACCATCGCGAGCAAGCTCGCTCCTACAGAGGTCCGTGTTTCAGCTTTTGTTTTGCAGGCGCACCGCAAGTACGTCACAAGGCGCACCGTGCAGCACGTCATTGGCAGTGGAACCCAGCAGCAATGCCAGGCCGTGCCGGCCGTGACTGCCCACTACGATCAGGTCGCAGGTTTGTTCCTTGGCCAGGTGGTGAATCTCCTGGCGCGGCTGGCCGTAGGTCAGGTGGCTGTATTCCTTGGAAAGCTCAGGGTACTTCACGATCAACCGATCCAGGCGCTCGCGGGCCTGATCAAACTGCTGTTGCTGCAGTTGTGACAGGTCCATCGGCACGTCGCCACCAAAGGCCATGGCCATGGGTTCGACGATATGCACCAGGGACAATTTGGCACCATTGCTGACCGACAGTTCGCGAGCGCGATGGATTACAGGATCGCACTCTTCGGTTAGATCTACAGCGACCAGAATATGGTTGTAGGGCATGAGGTGCTCCTCCTGAGGATTGCAATATTGGTAAGTATGGCTGGTTTCAAGCGCAGTGGTTCCAAAGTGGCCCGGTGCGCTCATTTAAAAGCGGTGCGTGTAAAAAGGGGTGTACTGATATGACGGTCTGGATAGTGGTGTCAATCCTGTTAGTGGTTTTGAGTCCATTGGCATGGTTGCGACCCTCCCGTGGTCAGAGCGGTCGCATGGCCCTTCGCATGGAAGCCCGACGCATTGGATTGGCCATGCAACTGGCGCCGCAGGAGTGGCCACACTGGCTGAGCCAGGAGCCGCCCAGTCCGTGCGCGCAATATCATCGTCCACGGCGCGGCAAGCAGCCAGCGTGCTGGATTTACTGGCAAAAAGCGCCGGGTGTCTGGGTGAATCAGTGGCAGGAGGTCTGCGAGGATCAGGTGCTGCTGAATTATTTCGAAAAATTGCCAGCCAACGTTTACAAGGTCGAAGCCGACAAGCAGATGATCGCTTTGTATTGGGGCGAGAAGGGCGAGGCAACCGTCCTCCAGCAAATCGATGCAACCCTCAAAGCACTCGCTTGAACACCGTCGAAATACCTGAACCACTGGAACCTGTAGCAGCTGCCGAGCCTGCGAGGCTGCGTCCGGCTGCGCAGCAGCCGTAAGATCTGTAGATTCGGTAGAACTGACACACCGCAGTGCCTGGTTTTACGACTGCTGCGCAGCCGGACGCAGCCTCGCAGGCTCGGCAGCTGCTTCAGGGTGTCCGGGTGTGGTTCTGTTGGGAGTTTTCTACGGGCAATAAAAAGCCCGACATCAACATCGGGCCGGGTTGGCCAGGCAGGCCGGAAAACGGTGTGGGCTGATCTTACGCCGGGCATTCGCCAATGCGTTGATATTTTTTCTTCCACGTCCCGCCAGCGTAGCCTTTTAAACAAAGGCTGCTGCGAATTAGGGCGACTTTTCTAACTATTGATCCTATGAATGGCTTCGCATGCACCCGCGTGTTGAAGATCTTCGCGTCACGGAAATGACCGCAAAGTCGAGTTTCAACCCGTATTTTGGGCGATTGACAATTGTCTGAAATTCCGTGAAGGTGACGTACCCAAATCAAACGGGCGTATGAATTGAGCGTTTGCATTGCAGATCGCTCCTACAGAATCCCGACTATCGCGTTGGCGGGTGTGTCGGGTGGATTGGCGTAGCATTGACGATGATCGTCCTGCCCAGCCATCCGCCTGCGTCCGACGTGTACTGTTCAGCTTCCATATCGTGGAGATCAGTTGATGATTTACGAAGGTAAAGCCATCACGGTTAAGGCTCTTGAAAGTGGCATCGTCGAACTGAAGTTCGACCTCAAGGGTGAGTCCGTCAACAAGTTCAACCGTCTAACCCTGAACGAACTGCGTCAGGCCGTAGACACCATCAAGGCAGATGCTTCGATCAAGGGTGTGATCGTCAGCAGCGGCAAGGACGTTTTCATCGTCGGCGCCGACATCACCGAATTTGTCGAGAACTTCAAGCTGCCTGATGCAGAGCTTGTTGCTGGCAACCTCGAAGCCAACAAGATTTTCAGCGATTTCGAAGACCTCAACGTCCCGACTGTGGCCGCGATCAACGGCATCGCACTGGGTGGCGGTCTGGAAATGTGCCTGGCGGCGGACTACCGCGTCATGTCCACCAAGGCCAAGATCGGTCTGCCGGAAGTCAAACTGGGCATCTACCCGGGCTTTGGCGGTACTGTGCGTCTGCCGCGTCTGATCGGTGCCGATAATGCCATCGAGTGGATTGCCGCCGGCAAGGAAAACCGTCCTGAAGACGCGCTGAAAGTCGGCGCCGTGGACGCAGTGGTTGCCCCTGAGAAGCTGCAGGAAGCTGCCCTGGAACTGATCAAGCGCGCCATCTCCGGTGAGTTTGACTACAAGGCCAAACGTCAACCGAAGCTTGAGAAACTCAAGCTGAACGCGATTGAACAAATGATGGCTTTCGAAACCGCCAAAGGTTTCGTGGCCGGTCAGGCTGGCCCGAACTACCCGGCGCCGGTCGAAGCGATCAAAACGATCCAGAAAGCCGCGAACTTCGGTCGCGACAAGGCACTGGAAGTCGAAGCGGCTGGCTTCGTCAAACTGGCCAAGACCTCTGCTGCGCAGAGCTTGATCGGTCTGTTCCTGAACGATCAGGAACTGAAGAAAAAGGCCAAGGCCTACGACGAAATCGCCAAAGACGTGAAGCAGGCTGCCGTATTGGGCGCCGGCATCATGGGTGGCGGTATCGCTTATCAGTCGGCTTCCAAAGGTACGCCGATCCTGATGAAGGACATCAACGAGCACGGCATCGAGCAAGGTCTGGCTGAAGCCGCCAAGCTGCTGGTGAGCCGCGTTGACAAGGGTCGTATGACCGCTGCGAAAATGGCTGAAGTCCTTAACGGCATTCGTCCTACCCTGTCCTACGGTGATTTCGGTCACGTGGATCTGGTGGTTGAAGCGGTCGTCGAGAACCCTAAGGTCAAGCAGGCTGTTCTGGCTGAAGTCGAAGACAAGGTCAAAGAGGACACCATCCTCGCGTCCAACACCTCGACCATTTCCATCACCTTGCTGGCCAAAGCCCTCAAGCGTCCGGAAAACTTCGTCGGCATGCACTTCTTCAACCCGGTGCACATGATGCCGCTGGTTGAAGTGATTCGTGGCGAGAAGTCCAGCGAGCTGGCCGTTGCCACCACCGTTGCCTACGCCAAGAAAATGGGCAAGAACCCGATCGTCGTCAACGACTGCCCGGGCTTCCTGGTCAACCGCGTTCTGTTCCCGTACTTCGGCGGTTTCGCCAAGCTGGTCAGCGCCGGTGTGGACTTCGTGCGTATCGACAAGGTCATGGAAAAATTCGGCTGGCCGATGGGCCCGGCCTACCTGATGGACGTGGTCGGCATCGACACCGGTCACCACGGTCGTGACGTGATGGCTGAAGGTTTCCCGGACCGCATGAAAGACGACCGCCGTTCGGCGATCGACGTCCTCTACGAAGCCAAGCGCCTGGGCCAGAAGAATGGCAAGGGCTTCTACGCCTACGAGACCGACAAGAAGGGCAAGCAGAAGAAAGTCGCCGACTCGTCGGTACTGGAAGTGCTCAAGCCGATCGTTTACGAGCAACGCGAAGTCACTGACGAAGACATCATCAACTGGATGATGATCCCGCTGTGCCTGGAAACCGTGCGTTGCCTGGAAGACGGCATTGTCGAAACCGCTGCCGAAGCCGACATGGGTCTGGTCTACGGTATTGGCTTCCCTCCATTCCGTGGCGGTGCGCTGCGCTACATCGATTCGGTCGGTGTTGCAGAGTTCGTTGCCCTGGCTGACCAGTACGCTGATTTGGGCGCGCTGTACCACCCGACCGCAAAACTGCGTGAAATGGCCAAAACCGGCCAACGGTTCTTCGGTTAAGCGTCCCAACTTTTGAGCGAGAGTGAAATTTTATGAGCTTGAATCCAAGAGACGTCGTGATTGTCGACTTCGGTCGTACTCCGATGGGCCGCTCCAAGGGCGGCATGCACCGCAACACCCGCGCCGAAGATATGTCGGCGCACCTGATCAGCAAATTGCTGGAACGCAACGTCAAAGTTGACCCGAGCGAAGTCGAAGACGTGATCTGGGGCTGCGTAAACCAGACCCTGGAGCAGGGCTGGAACATTGCCCGCATGGCGTCCCTGATGACGCAGATCCCGCACACTGCCGCCGGCCAGACCGTCAGCCGTCTGTGTGGCTCGTCGATGAGCGCGCTGCACACTGCCGCACAAGCGATCATGACCGGCAACGGTGACGTGTTCGTGGTCGGCGGCGTCGAGCACATGGGCCACGTGAGCATGATGCACGGTGTCGATCCGAACCCGCACATGTCCCTGTACGCGGCGAAAGCCTCGGGCATGATGGGCCTGACCGCTGAAATGCTGGGCAAGATGCACGGCATCACTCGCGAACAGCAGGACGCTTTCGGCGTGCGTTCCCATCAGCTCGCTCACAAGGCGACCGTGGAAGGCAAGTTCAAAGACGAAATCATCCCGATGCAGGGCTATGACGAGAACGGTTTCCTGAAACTGTTCGACTACGACGAAACCATTCGTCCGGAAACCACCCTGGAAAGCCTGGCGGCTCTCAAGCCTGCTTTCAACCCTAAGGGCGGCACCGTGACAGCCGGTACTTCGTCGCAGATCACCGACGGTGCCTCGTGCATGATCGTGATGTCGGCGCAGCGTGCTCAAGACCTGGGCATCCAGCCTTTGGCCGTGATTCGCTCGATGGCAGTGGCAGGTGTGGACCCGGCAATCATGGGCTATGGTCCAGTACCGGCTACACAGAAAGCGCTGAAACGCGCGGGTCTGGGCATTAACGATATCGACTTCTTCGAGCTCAACGAAGCTTTCGCCGCACAGGCCCTGCCAGTGCTGAAAGATTTGAAAGTGCTCGACAAGATGAACGAGAAGGTTAACCTGCACGGCGGCGCGATCGCCCTGGGTCACCCGTTCGGTTGCTCCGGTGCGCGTATCTCCGGCACTCTGCTGAACGTGATGAAGCAAAATGGCGGCAACCTGGGTGTTGCTACCATGTGCATTGGTCTCGGCCAAGGCATCTCCACCGTCTTCGAACGCGTTTAAGCATTTCGTTGATGGAAGCCGGGGCCAAGTGCCCCGGTTTTTGTTTTTCTGAATTTTTTTTATTTTATTTTTGAAAAGATTTGTGCGAGGGCCAAACCATGTCGATATCACCTGGGCTCTACCAGCATTACAAAGGTCCGCAGTACCGCGTATTCAGCATTGCGCGGCATTCGGAAACCGAAGAAGAAGTGGTCTTCTACCAAGCCCTGTATGGCGATTACGGCTTTTGGGTGCGTCCCTTGAGCATGTTCCTGGAGTCGGTCGAGGTTGACGGCGAACAGGTGCCACGCTTTGCTTTGGTGCAAGCCGAACCGAGCGTTTTTTCCAAGCCATAAGCTGAGTGCGCGCCGAACCCTGCGCTTGACCTCATCTTGTAGCCACTATATATAGCGGTGCCGCGTCAGGCGCCAACCGCCTTTCACTTCTAGAATTCAGGAATTTTCTGATCCATGGGCAAATCGCTGGTCATTGTGGAATCCCCGGCTAAGGCCAAGACCATCAACAAGTATCTGGGTAACCAATACGTGGTGAAGTCGAGTATCGGCCATATCCGAGACCTGCCCACCAGCGGTTCGGCTAGCGCCAGCAAAGAGCCAGCCGCCAAGCGCGGCAAGGCCGCCGCGGGTGAAGGTCCGGTGCTCACGCCGAAAGAGAAGTCGCGCAAGCAACTGGTCTCGCGCATGGGCGTCGATCCCGAACATGGCTGGAAAGCCAAGTACGAGATCCTTCCAGGCAAGGAAAAGGTCATCGAAGAGCTGCGCCGGCTCGCCAAAGATGCTGACACCATCTATCTCGCAACCGACTTGGATCGCGAGGGGGAAGCCATTGCCTGGCACCTGCGCGAAGCCATCGGTGGTGATGACAGCCGCTACAAGCGCGTGGTGTTCAACGAAATTACCAAGAAGGCGATTCAGGAAGCCTTCTCCAAGCCGGGCGAGCTGGACATCGACCGTGTAAACGCCCAGCAGGCGCGTCGTTTCCTCGATCGCGTCGTGGGTTACATGGTTTCGCCGCTGCTCTGGGCGAAGATCGCCCGTGGCTTGTCTGCCGGTCGTGTGCAATCGGTGGCCGTCAAGCTGGTGGTTGAGCGTGAGCGCGAGATTCGGGCGTTCAATCCGGAAGAATACTGGGAAATCCACGCTGACCTCGGCACCGCCAAGGGCGCGACCGTGCGCTTCGACGTGGCCCGCGAGAAAGGCGAAGCCTTCAAGCCGCTCAACGAAACCCAGGCCATGGCCGCGCTGGAGAAGCTCAAGGCGTCCAGCTACAGCATCGCCAAGCGTGAAGACAAGCCGACCAGCAGCAAGCCGTCCGCACCGTTTATCACCTCGACCCTGCAGCAGGCTGCGAGCAACCGCCTGGGCTTCGGCGTGAAGAAAACCATGATGATGGCCCAGCGTTTGTACGAAGCCGGCTACATCACTTACATGCGTACCGACTCCACCAACCTCTCGGCCGATGCCGTGACGATGGCGCGTACCTATATCGAGAGCGAGTTCGGCAAGAAGTACCTGCCGGAAAATCCGAACGTCTACAGCAGCAAGGAAGGCGCACAAGAGGCTCACGAAGCGATTCGTCCCTCCGACGCCAACACCGAGCCAAGCAAGCTGTCGGGCATGGAGCGTGATGCAGAGCGGCTTTACGAGCTGATCTGGCGCCAGTTCCTCGCTTGCCAGATGCTGCCAGCCCAATACCTGTCGACCACGGTCACCGTGGGTGCAGGCGACTTCGAGCTGCGCGCCAAGGGCCGCATCCTGAAGTTCGACGGTTACACCCGCGTCATGCCGCAAATCGCCAAGCCAGGCGACGACGATGTGTTGCCGGACATGGCTCAGGGCGATGCGATGAAGCTGATCAAGCTTGATCCGACCCAGCACTTCACCAAGCCGCCGGCGCGTTACTCGGAAGCGAGCCTGGTTAAAGAAATGGAAAAGCGCGGTATCGGTCGTCCTTCGACTTATGCGGCAATCATTTCGACCATCCAGGACCGTGGCTACGTTGCGCTGCATAACCGTCGTTTCTACTCGGAAAAGATGGGTGACATTGTCACCGAGCGTCTGTCCGAGAGCTTCTCGAACCTGATGGACTACGGCTTCACCGCCGGCATGGAAGAGAACCTCGACGACGTGGCCCAGGGCGAACGCGACTGGAAAAACGTGCTGGACGAGTTCTACGGTGACTTCAAGAAGAAACTCGAAGTCGCTGAAAGCGCCGAAGGCGGGATGCGCGCCAACCAGCCGGTGATGACTGACATTCCATGCGTGGTGTGCGGTCGTCCGATGCAGATTCGTACGGCATCGACCGGTGTGTTCCTCGGCTGCTCGGGTTACAGCCTGCCGCCGAAAGAGCGCTGCAAGGCCACTGTCAATCTGGTGCCGGGCGATGAAATCGCCGCGGACGACGAGGGTGAGTCGGAGTCGCTGGTACTGCGTGGCAAGCATCGCTGCCCGATCTGCAGTACGGCGATGGACGCTTACCTGCTCGACGAGAAGCGCAAGTTGCACATCTGCGGTAACAACCCGGATTGCGATGGCTACGAGATCGAGGAGGGCACTTACCGCATCAAGGGCTACGAAGGTCCGAGCCTGGAATGCGACAAGTGCGGCAGCGAGATGCAACTCAAGACCGGCCGTTTCGGCAAGTTCTTCGGTTGCACCAACGCGACGTGCAAGAACACCCGTAAGCTGCTGAAAAGCGGTGATGCGGCGCCGCCGAAGATGGATCCGGTGAAGATGCCTGAGCTGAAATGCGAAAAGGTCAACGACACCTATATCTTGCGCGACGGTGCGTCCGGCCTGTTCCTGGCGGCCAGCCAGTTCCCGAAAAACCGCGAGACCCGTGCTCCGCTGGTGATGGAAATTGTCCCGCACAAGGACGAGATCGATCCTAAGTATCACTTCCTGTGTGAAGCGCCGCAGAAGGATCCGGACGGCTTGCCGGCAGTGATTCGTTACAGCCGCAAAACCAAGGAGCAATACGTTCAGACAGAAGTCGACGGCAAGCCGACTGGCTGGAAAGCGTATTACGACGGCGGCAAGTGGACTGTGGAAGACAAGCGTCCGGCTAAGGTCAAGGCTTGATCAGGAGCTGATGTAAAAAAGCCGCATGAGAACCTTCGGGATTTCATGCGGTTTTTTTTGATTCGCTTGCCGCAGGCCGGGTGTATCCACGACACTGTCTGACCTGCGTGAAGCAATTATTTCGTTGTGGAGGCTGCCGTCATGGCCCACGAGCTCTATACCCGTACCAATCAGAAAATCTGTTTCGCCGGCCTGTCGCTGGAAGCGTTGGCCAAAGCCGAAGAGGGGCGGGCAATGAACTCCCTGGCGCTGATTCAGGCCGGGCGCGAATCGGCGTTGTTTCACCTGTACGGGGCGTTGTTGGGGCTATGCCACGAAATCGCCGGCTTCTATCGTTTGCCACAGGCTAATGCGCCACGCGCGGAAATGTTGCTGACTCGCGAAGTGCTTGAAGCAATCGCGATTCCTGAAATGGCCGAGATGGTCGAGCTGGCTCAAAATCCGGAAACCTGGTTGGCCAGACTACTAGCCGCCCATGCCGCTTTGTTTCAACCGCCTCGTGCTCCGCACAAGCCCAAGGGCGATGTCACGCAGCCACTGATTCTGGCGGTTAACCTGGATGAAGAAGAGGCGCCGCAAGAGCTGAGCCGAGCTGAGCTCGAGAGCTGGCGTCAGAACCTGAAAGGTCTGGCGATCCGTTTTCGTGAGGGTTTGAACGAGTGCTGATTGCCGTGGGTCCGGCGCGCAATTAACAGTGCTGCTGGTCAAGATCCCGAGCGAAGCATGACCGATGCCTATATAATCCCCGCCTTTCGTGGAGAACAGACTTTTATGCCAACGTCCTTTCTAGAAATTGTCGAGTTACCAGACGGCCGTATCGAGCTGCGCAGGGCCGAGGACGAGGGTTCTCTGGTTACTTTGGATTTCTCCGAGGATGCCAAAGCCTTTCTGCAAGGCCAACACGTGGAAGTCGCCAAGGCGATGTTGAGCGTCGGTGTTCAGATGGCCGGGCGCATGGTTGAAGGCGAATTCGAGAAAGATGACGGGTCGCGGGTTCTGCACTGATCCCGCCCGTCGGTTTCCTGTCCTTCAATTCGGCTTCTCTATTCTTGGAGAAGCCCCGCGCAGTTTCGGGCGCGTAGCTTTTCTCGCTTAACCCAATCGAATGTTCAGGCTTTGTGCGTCCCCGATGCGGGCAGCGCTGATCAACTGTTGCCGTTGGGGTGTATTCAACGGGTTGATCCAGCTGACAACGGTGTGGCTGCGACCCAGTCGAAGCGCTTCACAGGTCAGTTGTTGAGCGCTCTGGGTGCCACGGGGTTGCAGCAGCAGGATGCGTTCGCGATTGAGTCCGGCGTCCCGCAACCAGGCTTGGGTCAGGCTGGCGGGCGGGGCGATCAGGGTCAGCCAGCGTGCATCCTGATCCTGGCTCAGTTCCCTGAGGATCGGCGCGAGAAGGTTGAGGCAGTTCCCGGCCGCACCACGCAACGACAACTCACTGAAGACTTCCGGCTCGGCGCTCCAGGGCGACTCGACCACGTCCTTCAGAATCGGTGCCAACGGTTGCACCATGAACGCCTCGAACAACGGCAGTTGGGCTTGCTGTGATGTGTGTGGGAACTGCATAAAGCCTCCTTTAGCGGCGAATAACGCCAACACTCAAGCCTTCGATCACCAGTTCCTGATCTTTCAGGTTGACTTCGATAGGGGCGAATTCAGGGTTTTCGGCAATCAGCCAGACTTTGCTGCCATCTCGCTTGAAGCGCTTGACGGTCACTTCGTCGCCGATCCGGGCGACCACGATCTGGCCGTTGCGGGCTTCGCGGGTGGTGTGGACCGCCAGCAAGTCACCGTCGAAAATACCGACGTCCTTCATGCTCATGCCATGCACGCGCAGCAGGTAATCGGCGCGCGGATGGAAGAAGGCAGGGTTGATGTTGCAGGACTCTTCGATGTGCTGCTGGGCCAGGATCGGCGCACCGGCAGCAACCCGGCCAATGATCGGCAGGGTGGAGTCGTCCGCCTTGGCTTCGAAGCCGGGGATACGAATACCCCGTGAAGCGCCGGGCGTCATTTCGATTGCACCCTTGCGGGCCAGCGCCTTGAGGTGCTCTTCCGCCGCATTGGGGGATTTGAAACCCAGTTCCTGAGCGATTTCCGCACGGGTCGGCGGGTAGCCGTTGTCTTCGAGGCAGCGTTTGATGAAGGCCAGAATCTCTGCTTGGCGTGGCGTCAGCTTTAGCATATTGATCGCTCTGTCTTTTTATACAGTGACTGGGATTATATACAGTGAAACGGTCTTGGCAATGCCCCTTTTTTTCAGCTGCCGCTGGACGGTCGGTTTACCCTCTGATTGAAGCTTTGCCGTTGTATGGTTAAATAGCTGACTGACCATTCCCAAAACGAACCGACAGGCTTGACAATACATAGTCTGAAACGTATGTTTCAAACAAGTGTTTGTCAGGCGGAGTAGCCATGGCCCAGTCGGAAACCGTTGAACGCATTCTTGATGCAGCCGAGCAGTTGTTCGCGGAAAAAGGTTTCGCTGAAACCTCATTGCGTCTGATCACCAGCAAGGCCGGTGTCAATCTGGCAGCGGTGAACTATCACTTCGGGTCAAAGAAGGCGCTGATTCAAGCCGTCTTCTCGCGGTTCCTCGGGCCGTTCTGCCTGAGCCTCGATAAAGAGCTGGAGCGACGCCAGGCCAAGCCTGAGAACAAGCCCACGCTTGAAGAGCTGCTGGAAATCCTCGTCGAGCAAGCCCTTGTGGTGCAGCCACGCAGCGGCAACGATCTCTCCATCTTCATGCGCTTACTCGGCTTGGCCTTCAGTCAAAGCCAGGGCCACTTGCGTCGTTATCTGGAAGACATGTACGGCAAGGTGTTCCGCCGCTACATGACGCTGGTAAACGAAGCCGCGCCGCGCATCCCGCCGATCGAACTGTTCTGGCGCGTGCACTTCATGCTCGGTGCCGCCGCGTTCAGCATGTCGGGCATTAAAGCGTTGCGCGCGATTGCCGAGACCGACTTCGGCGTTAATACGTCCATTGAGCAGGTCATGCGTCTGATGGTTCCGTTCCTGGCCGCTGGCATGCGTGCCGAAACCGGGGTCACTGACACCGCCATGGCCACTGCGCAACTGCGTCCGCGCAGTAAATCGACGCCGGTTGCCGCCAAGGTTTAACCGCGCACGGGTGGGCGCGGCAGCTGACATCCGCTAAGCTAGCCGCCCATGCCCACTCCCGTTCTGAACCCGCTCCCCATTGATACCGCCGACCTGCCGGGCCTTGCCCATGGCGGCGCGTTCGCGCGAGCCGGATTTACTGTTATCAAGGAATCTCTATGACTGCTGGCCTGCAAGGCTCGTTGATGGTGGACGTCGCCGGTACCTGGTTGACGGCTGAAGATCGCCAGTTGCTGCGCCAACCTGAAGTGGGTGGCCTGATCATTTTCGCCCGCAACATCGAGCACCCTCGTCAGGTCCGCGAGCTGAGTGCGGCAATCCGCGCCATCCGCCCCGACCTGTTGCTGGCGGTGGACCAGGAAGGTGGGCGCGTGCAACGGCTGCGTCAGGGCTTCGTGCGATTGCCAGCGATGCGCGCCATTGCCGACAACCCGAACGCCGAATACCTGGCCGAGCAGTGCGGCTGGATCATGGCCACCGAAGTGCTCGCCGTTGGCCTTGACCTGAGTTTCGCCCCGGTGCTGGACCTGGATTACCAGCGCAGCGCCGTCGTGGGCACCCGTTCGTTTGAAGGTGATCCGGAGCGCGCTGCGCTGCTCGCCGGCGCCTTTATTCGCGGGATGAACAGCGCCGGTATGGCCGCCACCGGGAAACACTTCCCCGGCCATGGTTGGGCCGAAGCGGATTCCCACGTCGCCATCCCTAACGATGAGCGCAGCCTTGACGAAATCCGCGCCAACGATCTGGTGCCATTCGCCAAATTGAGCAAGCAACTGGCAGCAGTCATGCCGGCTCACGTGATTTACCCGCAAGTCGATTCCCAGCCCGCCGGTTTCTCTCGGCGCTGGTTGCAGGATATTTTGCGCGGCGAGCTGCAATTTGATGGCGTGATCTTCAGCGATGACCTGTCCATGGCCGGTGCCCACGTGGTCGGCGACGCGGCGAGCAGAATTGAAGCCGCACTGACCGCCGGATGCGACATGGGTCTGGTGTGCAACGATCGCGCCGCCGCCGAACTTGCCCTGACTGCCGCGCAACGCTTGAAGGTCAAACCTTCGCCGCGGATTGCGCGGATGCGTGGCCAATCCCATGCCAACTCTGAACACCGTCAAAACCCGCGCTGGCTGGCAGCGGTCGGCGCGCTCAAAGAGGCTCAACTGATCGAGTGAGGACGTTTCGCTATGACGGTTTACGCAATTATCGGTGGTACCGGACTGAGTCAACTTGAAGGCCTGAGCATTCGTCAGTCACTGGCCGTGGACACGCCCTACGGCGCACCCTCGGCCGAGGTGCAGATCGGCGAGTACGCAGGCAAGGACGTGTTGTTTCTGGCCCGTCATGGCCATCCTCATCGCTTGCCCCCGCATAAGGTGAATTACCGTGCAAACCTCTGGGCGCTGAAACAGGCGGGAGCCGAAGCCATTCTTGCGGTCAATGCAGTGGGCGGGATTCATGGCTCGATGGCCACGGGCCATTTCTGCGTGCCGCATCAGTTGATCGACTACACGAGCGGTCGCGAACACACCTATTTCGCCGATGATCTGGAACAGGTCACGCACATCGACTTCAGCTCTCCCTACAGTGAAACGTTGCGTCAGCAATTGATTGCGGCGTTGGCGGCTGAAGGTGTCGACCACAGCAGTCAAGGTGTGTACGCCTGCACTCAGGGGCCGCGCCTGGAAACAATCGCCGAAATTGCAAAGCTTGCGCGTGATGGCTGCGATATCGTCGGAATGACCGGCATGCCGGAAGCGGCATTGGCTCGGGAGCTGGATCTGGATTACGCCTGTCTCGCACTGGTGGTGAACCCGGCAGCGGGGAAGTCGGCGGCGGTAATCAGCATGGCCGATATCGAGCAGGCATTGCGGGACGGGATGGGGAAGGTTCAGTCGACGTTGGCGCGGGTGCTTAAAGGTCAGGCGGTTTGATGTCCGTTACCGTTCAGTCATATTCAGAAGCGTTGATTTAATGTCGGCCATTATCGAGCAAATTCAGCACATTCCGTGGGAAGAAGAATTCAGTCATCGCGCGCTGGATAAAGCGCGCCGGTATGCCCATGAAGGTCGGCTTCACATCGTCGACCTTGATGATGTGTCGGTCAGCGCCAATTGCAGAGGTTCCCAGGGTCATGTTTACCAGCAGTCCATCGAGCTGCTGGAACTGCCGAATGGTGCATTTGCGCTGCATTGCTCCTGCACTTGTCCTGTAGGGGTCGATTGCAAGCATTGCGCGACAGTGATTTACCACTTGCAGACGCTCGCCGTCGATGCGCCCGACAGCACTGCGCCTGTTCGCCTGAACCGTGAGCTGGAGCGTTGGCTCGATGGTATTCCCGATGATGATCGCGACGGGGTCACTAAAGGCACCGGCACTTGTTGGGTGTACAAGCTCAAGGCGACGTCGACCTCGGGCAAGTGGCTGCTGGAAATCTGCAAGGCTCGTCAGCTGAGCGATGGACGATTGCAGGACATTCAGTCGGTGATCTCGCTGTCAGACGCTCTCATGCGAGAGTTTGCCTATCTCACCGAGCTGGACCTGCGAATCGCCAGGTTGCTGGTCGCCATCCATTCATACCATGCTCATTACAGCGGTTACCCGCTGCAAGGCGGCAGCGGGGCCGAAGTGCTCCAGTTGGCGCTGAAAACCAATCGGTTGTTCCTCGATTTCGAACAATTGCAGCCTTTGAGCTTAGGTATGAGCAGGCCGGCGCAGTTCGCCTGGGCCGAACAAGCCAACGGCAGTTTCCGGCCTCAATGGGGCAGTGAAGACGTCCCGGAAGAGACGATCCTGGCCCTGGAACCGTTGTATTACCTGGACCGCGAGCGGATGCAGGTCGGGCCGCTTGAAACCGGGTTTGATGCAAAACTGGCGTGCCATCTGTCCTTGGCTCCCGCGATCCCTGGTCGACAAGCCGCGCAGTTCAGTCATCGAATGGGCGCAGCAACGAAGATCGCACCGCCGCCGCGGGTATTGACCGACAGTTTCATTGATGACGTTGAGCCCCAGCCTGTACTGACGCTTGCCTCGACCAGGCGTTATATAAAGTGGAAGTACGAACCCGAGCATCGCGCTGCCCTGGCGTTCACTTACAACGGTCACTTGGCGACGGGCAAAAAGTCTTCCGAAGTGCTGATTCTGTCCGGCACCGAAACCCAGCATATTCAACGCAAGCCCGCCGCGGAAAAAGCCTTGCGCCAGGCCTTGCAGAGACATGGCTTGAAAAAAGCCTCCCGCAAGAGTGATGCCTTGCCCGACAGTGCGGGTGAGATGTTCGATCTGCCAGACGAATCGGCGTGGCTTGCCTTTGTGCAAAACGGCGTTCCTGCGCTCAAAGATGCCAATTGGCAGATCAGCATCACCGACAGCTTTCATTTCAATTTACAGCCAGTAGATGAATGGTATGCCGATGTCGAAGAGTCTCCCGGGCGCGAGTGGTTCGATCTTCAGTTAGGCATCGTCGTCAATGGTGAGCGGCACAGTTTGCTGCCTATCCTGCTGCAGCTGTTGCGCACACAACCGCAGTTGATGGAACCGGGTAATCTGGCCTTGCGTGACGATGATGATCAGGTGCTGATCGATCTCAATAGTGGGCAATTCGGTGCCAAACCTGGCATCAAGGTCGCACTGTCCCTCGGGCGGATCAAGCCGTTGATGGCGACGCTCAGCGAGTTGTATTTGGGTGTGAACAGTGGTCATTCCCTGCGCTTGAATGGCCCTGATGCGGCACGCTTGAGCGCGCTTGATGGCCTGCCGTTGGTGTGGCAAGGCGGTGAGCGGTTACGCAGTTTCGCGAAACGTTTGCGCGACTCCACTCAAAGCAACGTTGCTGCTCCAGCAGGCCTGAATGCAGTACTGCGGCCCTATCAGCTCGAAGGCTTGAACTGGTTGCAGACGCTTCGAGAGCTCGAAGTCGGCGGCATCCTCGGCGACGACATGGGGCTGGGAAAGACCCTGCAAACCCTGGCTCACTTGCTCTTGGAGAAACAGGCAGGCCGCCTCGACCTGCCCGCGCTGGCGGTGATGCCGACCAGCCTCATTCCCAACTGGCTCGATGAAGCGGCACGCTTTACCCCGCAACTGAAAGTCCTGGCGTTGCATGGCTCTTCCCGCCAAAAGAATTTTGCCCGTCTTGCCGAGTACGATCTGGTCTTGACCACGTATGCGTTGTTACCACGTGATCTGGAGATTTTGCAGCCGCAACTCTGGAGCGTGCTGATTCTCGATGAGGCGCAGAACATCAAGAACCCGATCAGCAAAGCGGCTCAGGCGGCCCGGGATCTGAGCGCCCGGCAGCGCGTGTGTCTATCAGGCACCCCGTTGGAAAACCACCTCGGCGAACTCTGGTCGCTGTTTCACTTTCTGTTGCCCGGCTGGCTTGGCGACAGCAAGACGTTCAATCGCGACTACCGCACACCGATTGAGAAACATGGCAACAGCGAACGGATGCAGCACCTGAGCTCCCGGATAAAACCCTTCCTGCTACGGCGCAAGAAGGAACAGGTCGCCACGGAGTTACCGCCCAAGAGCGAGATTGTGCATTGGGTTGAGCTCAGCGATGGACAACGTGACGTGTATGAAACCGTGCGCGTGGCGATGGACAAAAAAGTACGCGACGAAATCACCCGCAATGGCGTTGCGCGCAGTCAGATCATTATCCTCGACGCGTTACTCAAGTTGCGTCAGGTGTGTTGCGATTTGCGGTTAGTCAAAATGTCGCTGACTGCGAAAGCGCTAAAGGCAGGTAGCGGCAAGCTGAATGGCTTGATGGAAATGCTCGAAGAGTTACTCACGGAAGGTCGCAAGATTCTGTTGTTCTCGCAGTTCACTTCGATGCTCGCATTGATAGAAGAAGAGTTGCAGCAGCGAGGAATTGGTTTCTCGTTGTTGACCGGGGATACGACGGATCGGCGTACTCCCGTCAAAGACTTCCAGAGCGGCAAGGTGCCGTTGTTTCTGATCAGTTTGAAAGCGGGTGGCACAGGTCTGAACCTTACAGCGGCCGACACCGTGATCCACTTTGATCCGTGGTGGAACCCTGCTGTTGAAAACCAGGCGACCGACCGTGCTTACAGAATCGGGCAAGATAAGCCGGTGTTCGTCTACAAGATGATTGCCCGGGGTACGGTGGAGGAGAAGATCCAGGCGTTGCAGCAGGAGAAGGCAGCTTTAGCCGGTGCGATACTTGAGGGGGGAACAAGCGGCGGGTGGAAGCTCGAGCAGAGTGACATTGAAGCGCTGTTTGCTCCGCTGCCCACTCTCGATTCATGAGAGCAGTTCGCTTGAGTAATGGCCCCATCGCGGCATAGGTGTCTACACATCCGTCGTAGCACACACCGGAATTGTGGCGAGGGAGTTTACTCCCGCTGGGCTGCATAGCAGCCCTGAAACAGGTCGCGAAGTTTTTTCTGAAGGACCGAAGCCGCCCTATTGGGGCCGCTGCGCGACTCAGCGGGAGTAAACTCCCTCGCCACGGGGTTTGGTGGCTCCTGAAAGAGGTGTATATGCCTATGCCCATCGCGGGCAAGTCACGCTCCCACAGAAAGACCACTGAATCTGTGGGAGCATGGCTTGCCCGCGATGGCGACCTGACAGGCGCCAACTCTCTCAGCGCTTCTCCAGCTTCTCCGGCAACGGCGCAAACAACGCCTCGATATCATCACTCTGCAGCTTCCAGTCGCCGGCGCTGCGTCCATCCAGCACGCCAGCCGCCAGGTCGGACTTTTCTTTCTGCAGGTGCTGAATCTTCTCTTCCACGGTGCCCCGGGCAATCATCTTGTAGACGAATACCGGTTTCTCCTGGCCTATTCGATACGCACGGTCGGTTGCCTGATTTTCGGTTGCCGGGTTCCACCACGGGTCGTAGTGAATCACCGTGTCCGCTTCGGTGAGGTTCAGGCCGACACCCCCAGCCTTCAAGCTGATCAGAAAGATCTGCCGCTTGCCGCTTTGAAAGTCTTTCACCGGCGCGCGGCGGTCGCGGGTTTGTCCGGTCAAAATCGCGTATTCGACGCCGCGTTTCTTCAGTTCCTCTTCGATCAGCGCCAGCATTGAGGTGAACTGCGAGAACAGCAGAATCCGCCGACCTTCTTCGAACAGCTCCTCGAGCATTTCCATCAAGCTGTCGAGCTTCCCCGACGTGCTCCCGCGAGTAGGCAGCACGGCATCATTGACCAGGCGCAAGTCGCAACACACCTGACGCAGCTTGAGCAACGCTTCGAGAATGATGATCTGGCTACGTGCCACGCCTTTGCGGGTGATCTCGTCGCGGACCTTCTTGTCCATGGCCAGGCGCATGGCTTCGTAGACATCGCGCTGTGCTTCGTTGAGTTCGACCCAATGGATGATCTCGGTTTTCGGCGGCAATTCTGTCGCGACCTGTTCCTTGGTTCTGCGCAACAGGAACGGCTTGATCCGACCGTTGAGGTGCTGAAGCCGGACTTCGCTGGCACGCTTTTCGATCGGTACGCGGTAATCGCGGTTGAAACTCTTGATGTCGCCCAGCCAGCCGGGCAGCAGGAAGTGAAACAGCGACCACAACTCGCCGAGGTGGTTTTCCAGAGGCGTACCACTCAGGCATAGACGCTGACGCGCGTTCAGCTCGCGGGCGGCCTGGGCGGCTTTGCTGTTGGGATTCTTGATGTATTGCGCTTCATCCAGCACCAGTACATGCAAGGGCTGAGCGGACAGGCGTTCGACGTCTTTGGGCAGCAGCGCATAAGTCGTCAGGATCAGGTCGTAATCGGCCAGGGTGTCGAAATGTTTTTTGCGACTGGCACCGTACAGCGCCAACACCTTGAGTTGGGGCGTGAAATGCGCCGCCTCGTCCAGCCAGTTCGGAATCAAACTGGTGGGCATCACCACCATGCAGGGACGATCGAGGCGGCCGGCATTTTTCTCACTGAGAACGTGCGCCAGCGTCTGTAGGGTTTTGCCCAGCCCCATGTCGTCCGCGAGAATTCCGCCGACTTCCAGTTGGCGCAGCGACTGCATCCAGCTCAGGCCTTCGAGTTGGTAGGGGCGCAAGGTCGCGTTCAACCCTTCAGGTGCGGTGGCGGTGAAATCCTTGATGTCGCGCAGGCGTTGGGCGAAGGAGCGGATGTGCTCGCCGCCTTCCCAGATCAGCGGCATGCCTTCCAGGGGGTTCAATCGTGTGGCGTCGGCCTTGCTCAGGCGCAGCGTGGTTTCGCCTGGCTCTTGCAGGTAAAACTCGCCGAGGGTGGCCAGCACCGGTTTCAGCCGGCCGAAGGGCAGGGCGACCTGCAGAGGCCCGTACTCGGAATTCGGTCGATTGGGAATGTTCACCAGAATCAGCTCGTCGTCACGACGGCGGGCGAGGCGTTCCGGATTGAGAATCTCGGTGTGTGAGCGCATCAGGTTCAACAGGATCGGCAGCAGGCTCAGGCGCTCGCCGTTGACGATGATGCCGAGCTCCAGATCGAACCAGTCCCGCTCAGGCGCCTGATCGACGGTGGCGTACCAATCATCCACGGCGGTGAGGTCAAAACCGAAATCCTCATCGATCTGCAACTCCCAACCTTGGCTGCGCAGTTTCGGCAACTCGTTGAGCGTGAAGGTCAGCCAGGCACTGTCGTTGACCATCTCGAAGAGTTCGCCGGCGCTTTCCGGCAGGGCTTTGCTTTGCCGAGTGGCAATCTTGAAGCCGAGAATTCGCAGTTGTTCCCTGTAGGACTGTTCCACCTCCGGGTGGCGTTTTATCCGCAGCGTTTGGGTTTCCTGGCGAATCAGTACGTCGGCGTTCTTCTGTCCGGAAACGTATTCGTCCAGATAGTTGAAAGACAGCGCTGCACGGTGCTGGATATAGCGCTGCATCTTGCCGTTGCGCGGTTCGAAGGCGCTGAACTCGATGCTCGCCAGCCACAGGCGGGGCACCGGCTGCACGTCATCCACCTGCACCTGTGGCGATGCTTTCGGACTGCGGTTCTCCAGCACGGCGGAGAGTTTTTCCAGCAGCTCGGCGTCCTTGGCGGCGGCAGGGTACGCGAGGGTTTCCTGCACTTGCAGCAGCACGGCGGCGCAGTGCTTGCAGTTGCTGCGCACAGGGCAACTGCACGTGGCGTCGACCATCAGCAGCGTGGATTTTGCCGACTCGCGCAGACGAATCGTCTGACGGTAGACGTTGCCGCCTGAGCCTTCGCACGCGGCGACAATCGTAGCGTCGCCGACCTCGACGAACCTGACGCGATTTTCCAGCGCATAGCGACGGCCGCGCTCCAGGCTCTGTTCCTTGAATCGACTGACCCAGGAAGGTGCCAGGGGTTTGCTCAGGGTCGGGGGCATAAAGACTTCAATCAGTCCGGAATTTCATCGGGGACTGGCCGAGGTGCAGGGGCGGTCAACGAAGTGATTTTGATCAGCAGGCCGAGGTGGCCGTTGTCGAGAAAGTTTAACTGGCCGTTCTTGGTGTGGCTTTCCTGCTTCAGGCGTTCACTGGCAGTCACCAGGCCATTGGCGTCGATCTGGTTGACCCAGAAGTCGGCGTCGACGTCGGTGAATCGCCCCAGTTTGAGATTCAACGTGCCCTCGATCGGGAACTGACCGAACTGTTCCGCGCCGTCGCTGATCGCGATTTTGCTGGCTTCTTCGCCAAGGGTCTGCTGCCAGGCCTTATGCAAAAGCACCGTGTAATCGTTGCTGGCGGTGAGTTTCTCTACTTCACCGTTCAACGTCGGTGTGCGCAGGCTGTCGGGGCTGACGCGTTGTGCACCGGCGGCCCAGTCTTCCGGTGCCGCACGGCTGACGATGGCCGGAACGGCATTTTGCCGGACCAGAATCATTTCGACCTGATACAGATCGTCGGCAAACGCCGTGGGTGTGACCAGGGTCATCAACAAGGTCAGTGAGCGAAACAGGCGCATGCGGCGTCCTTCAAGCAGTTTTCGGAATGAGGCATTCAAGCAGCGCCTCTACAGTATTAAAGCGCTCTTCCGGGCGCTCCATCGGGACCATGAATTTGAACATCGTGGCGCCTTCGAACTTGTAGCGTTTTGGCTGGCCCTGGATCAGTTTGATCAGTGTCAGCGGGTCGACCGGCGTCTGCGCGGTGAACTCGATGCGGCCGCCTTGCGGGCCTCCATCGACTTTCTTGATGCCGAGCAATTCCGCCTGCAACTTCAGCGCGGTGATGCGCATCAGGTTCTTGGTCGGTTCCGGCAACAGGCCGAAGCGGTCGATCATCTCCACTTGCAGGTCCTTGAGACCTTCCTCATCGGTGGCCGAGGCTATGCGCTTGTAGAGAATCAACCGGGCATGAACGTCCGGCAGGTAGTCTTCGGGAATCAACGCGGGTACCCGCAAATTGACTTCCGGACCGCCGCCAAGGGGTTGATCCAGGTTCGGTTGTTCGCCCTTGCGGATCGACTTCACCGCGCGCTCGAGCATTTCCATGTACAGCGTGAAACCGACGGCCTGAATCTGTCCGCTCTGACCGTCGCCCAGCAGTTCACCGGCGCCGCGGATTTCCAGGTCATTGGTGGCGAGCACGAAGCCCGCGCCCAGATCCTGGGTGTTGGCGATGGCTTCCAGACGCTTTTCCGCATCCGGCGTGATTTGCTGGCGCGGCGGTGTCAGCAGGTAGGCGTACGCCTGGTGGTGACTGCGGCCGACGCGACCGCGCAACTGGTGCAACTGCGCCAGGCCAAATTTGTCGGCACGCTCGATGATGATGGTGTTGGCGCTCGGCACGTCGATGCCGGTTTCGATGATGGTCGAGGCAATCAGCACGTTGAAACGCTTGTGATAGAAGTCGCTCATCACCTGTTCGAGTTCGCGCTCACGCATCTGTCCGTGGCCGATGCCGATCCGTGCTTCCGGCACCAGTTCGGCGAGGTCGGCGGCACACTTCTCGATGGTCTTCACGTCGTTATGCAGGTAGTAGACCTGACCACCACGCAGCAACTCACGCAGCAGGGCTTCTTTGACCGTGCTCTTGTTTTGTTCCATGACGAAGGTGCGCACCGACAGGCGTCGCGCTGGCGGCGTGGCGATGATCGACAGGTCGCGCATGCCCGAGACGGCCATGTTCAGCGTCCGGGGAATCGGCGTCGCAGTGAGCGTGAGGATGTCGACTTCGCTGCGCAGGGCCTTGAGCTGTTCCTTCTGACGGACACCGAAACGGTGCTCTTCGTCGATGATCACCAGCCCCAGGTTTTTGATTTTGACGTCGTCCTGCAACAACTTGTGCGTACCGATCACGATGTCGATCTTGCCTTCGGCGAGGTCGGCAACGGCGGCGTTCACTTCCTTGGTCGACTTGAAGCGGCTCATCACTTCCACGGTCACCGGCCAGTCGGCAAATCGGTCGCGGAAGCTGTTGTAGTGCTGTTGGGCGAGGAGGGTGGTCGGCACCAGAATCGCCACCTGGCGACCGCCATGCACCGCGATGAAAGCGGCGCGCATCGCTACTTCGGTCTTGCCGAAACCCACGTCGCCGCAGACCAGGCGATCCATCGGCTTGGGCGCGAGCATGTCGGCGCGTACGGCGTCGATGGTGGTTTGCTGATCCGGGGTTTCTTCGAACGGGAAGCCGGCGCTGAAGGTCGCGTAATCGGCTTTCGGGTCTTCGAAGGCATGCCCTTCGCGAGCGGCGCGGCGCGCATAAATGTCGAGCAATTCGGCGGCCACGTCGCGCACCTGTTCGGCGGCTTTGCGTTTGGCTTTCTGCCAGGTCTCGGAGCCGAGACGGTGCAGCGGGGCCAGCGCATCGTCGCTGCCGGTGTACCGCGCGATCAGGTGCAGGTTGGCGACCGGCACATACAGCTTTGCGCCTTCGGCGTACTGCAGCGTGAGGAACTCTGCCGCCTGGTCATCGATCTCCAGTGTCGCCAACCCGAGGTAGCGGCCCACGCCGTGATCGATGTGCACCACCGGCGCGCCTTCGCGCAGCTCGGTGAGGTTCTTGATAACGGCATCGTTGTTGGCATCGGCGCGCTTTTCGCGACGACGGCGCTGCATCACGCGCTGGCCAAACAGCGGGCTTTCCGCCACCAGCGCCAAGGCTGGATTGTCGAGCACCAGGCCTTCGTCGAGCGGCGCAATGGTAATCGACAGGCGTTCTTTGCTTGTGACGAAATCGGGCCAGCTGTCGACGGTCTTCGGTCGCAGCTTCAGGCGTTCGAGCAATTCCAGCAGCACTTCGCGACGACCCGCAGACTCGGCGGTAAACAACACGCGGCCGGGGAACTCGTCGAGGAAGCCGGCCAGCGCCGCCAATGGCTGAGTGGCCTTGGCTTCGATGGCCAGGTTGGGCAATTCCCGCGCCGGGAAGCGCTCGCGGCCGACGCCGGTCTCAATGTCTTGCTGGCTGGCAACCACGCGCGGCCAGCTCTTGAGGCGTGCGAAGCAATCTTCCACCGGCAGAAACAACTCGGCGGGCGGTAATAAAGGACGCGCCGGATCGACGCGTCGCTCTTCATAGCGATTGCGCACATCGTTCCAGAAGTTTTCCGCGGCTTGCTCGATGCCTGGCAGGGAGAACACTTGGGTGTCCTGTGGCAGGTAATCGAACAAGGTTGAGGTTTCGTCAAAGAACAGCGGCAGGTAGTACTCGATACCGGCCGGCGTAATCCCGCTGCTCAGATCCTGAAAGATGGGGCAGCGACGGAAGTCGACATCGAAGCGCTCACGAAAACGCGCCTTGAAGCGCGTGACGGCATCTTTCTGCAGCGGGAATTCGCGTGCCGGCAACAGGCGGACGGTGTCCACCTTGTCGATGGAACGCTGGTTCTCCGGATCGAAAGTGCGCAGGGTTTCGATTTCGTCATCGAACAGGTCGATGCGGAAGGGCAGCTTGCTGCCCATCGGAAACAGATCGATCAGCGAGCCGCGTACGGTGAATTCGCCGTGCTCGTACACCGTATCGACATAGCGATAACCGCTGGCCTCGAGCCGGGTGCGCATTTGTTCGACATCCAGCTTTTGGCCGACGTCCAGAACAAGGCTGCTGCCCAGCAGGAATTTGGTGGGTGCCAGGCGATGCAGGGCCGTGGTGATTGGCACGACGAGCACGCCATGACTCAGCTCCGGCAGCCTGTACAAGGCAGCGATGCGCTGGGAAATGATGTCCTGGTGCGGCGAAAACAGATCGTAAGGCAGGGTTTCCCAGTCCGGGAAATGCAGTACTGGCAAGTCCGGGGCGAAGAAACTCAGCTCCTGTTCCAGCCGTTCGGCACTTTGGCTGTCGGCGGTCAGCAGCAGGGTAAAGCGCTTGGCAGCGCTGGCAGCCTCGGCGATGGCCAGGCTCAGGGCGGCACCGGGCAGATTGCCCCAATGCTGTTTACCTGCCGCAGCAGGGAGAATCGGTAGACGCAGAACGGGCACGGAAGGTTGAGCTCCAAGCGTTGCGACAAAGTCGGTAATTGTAGCGGTCCCGGGTGCCGCCTGTCAGTTGAAGACTGCGTCTATTACGCAGGTTTGGCGAAATGTAGTGGTAAAGACAAAAACCGGCTGTTTTTTGCAGTTTTTTTGGGATTATGTAGTGCCGAAATGGGTGAGTGTTACGGATGGTTACGGACAAGGCAGCGCTGTCTCCAAAAAATACGCAACGCTGGAAGCCACGGTTTTACTGGGCTTGAGCGAGGCGTAATTTTTTTCGATGGGAATTTGTTACGGCCCGTTCGACAGGATCGCATTGCTACGTGACGGTTGGGGCGGCATAATGTAGCCCCTTTTTTCTGCCCCTACATGTGGAAGGTTCCCGTGACTCAGAAGCCCGACCAGTGTCTTGGTGAATGGATCGACCGTGAAGCACTCGCAGAAGCGATGATTCCGCTTATCGGTCAGCTCTACCGCAATAACAACGTGGTGAGCTCGATCTATGGCCGCAGCCTGATCAATCGTTCAGTCATTGCGATTCTCAAAGCTCACCGCTTTGCTCGTCATCGTCAGTCCGATGACAGCGAATTGTCCGTCCACGAAACATTCCCGCTGCTCAAAGCGATGAGCGAGCTCAAGCTCGGCGCCGCTTCGGTAGACCTGGGCAAGCTTGCGGTCAAGTTCAAGGCCGAAGGCAATGGCCGTACTGCCGAGCAGTTCGTCCGTGAAGAACTGGCCGACGTCGTTGGTCAGCAAAACGCTTCCGCTCGCAAAGGCACCGATGTTGTTCTTTACGGCTTCGGTCGTATCGGCCGTCTGCTGGCGCGTATCCTGATCGAGAAAACCGGTGGTGGCGACGGCCTGCGTCTGCGCGCCATCGTTGTCCGCAAGGGCGCCGAGAACGATCTGGTCAAGCGTGCAAGCCTGCTGCGTCGTGACTCGGTTCATGGTCCGTTCGACGGCACCATCACCATCGATGAAGCCAACAGCACCATCACCGCTAACGGCAACCTGATCCAGGTTATCTACGCGAAGAACCCGACTGAAGTGGACTACACCCAGTACGGCATCAAAGACGCGCTGCTGGTGGACAACACCGGTGTATGGCGTGACGCCGACGGCCTGGGCCAGCATCTGGCCTGCCCGGGTATCGACCGCGTTGTTCTGACCGCGCCTGGCAAAGGCAAGCTGAAGAACATCGTTCACGGCATTAACCACGGCGAAATCACCGCTGACGACAAGATCGTTTCCGCCGCTTCCTGCACCACCAACGCCATCGTGCCGGTGCTGAAAGCTGTGAACGACAAGTTCGGCATCATCAACGGTCACGTTGAAACGGTTCACTCGTACACCAACGACCAGAACCTGATCGACAACTTCCACAAAGGCGATCGCCGTGGTCGTAGCGCCGCGTTGAACATGGTGATCACCGAGACCGGTGCTGCTACCGCTGCTGCCAAGGCATTGCCTGAGCTGGCCGGCAAGCTGACCGGTAACGCGATCCGCGTTCCGACGCCTAACGTGTCGATGGCCATTCTCAACCTGAACCTTGAGAAAGCCGCTACCCGTGAAGAGATGAACGAGTACCTGCGCTACATGGCGCTGCACTCCGATCTGCATAAGCAAATCGACTACGTCAATTCGCAGGAAGTGGTTTCCACTGACTTCGTTGGCTCGCGCCACGCAGGCGTTGTGGATGCTGAAGCGACCATCAGCCAGGACAACCGCGTTGTACTGTACGTTTGGTACGACAACGAGTTTGGCTACAGCTGCCAGGTTGTTCGCGTGATGGAAGACATGGCCGGTGTAAACCCGCCAGCGTTCCCACGCTAAGCGTCACAGGTAAATGAAAACGCCCCGGCACTTGTCGGGGCGTTTTTTTTATAACGTTTTAATCTGTTTGTTTTGAAATTAATGATTGTCTCGAACTCGATACAAAGTTTATTTCAGTACTAAAAATAAAAACCCCTAATAAAAATAAACAGTTGTCGCGCAAACGCGTGTGGATGATCCAAGCGGATCCAATCCGAAAATCGCTATATATTTGGCGCCATTTAATTGCTCTGCACAAATGCTTGACACTCTATAACACTGAATCTAGTGTCTTCCCTGTCGGCGCCCGCTCTGCCTCGGGCAACACACGCTTTTACCGTCACTGCGCTGTCGTGTATCTCTCCAACAAGACAGGAATCCCATTCCTGCTCACATCAAATAAATCCTGATAAGAAAGTGTCGGCTTAGTTGCCGTCCATAAAGTCTCTTTGTTTTTCGCTCACCCTGCCAAAAGTGTTTCGCAGTCACGGCCTGCTATTGCCTGACTTTTACGCGGTTGGTCTATCGGGAGAGTTGAACATGGCTGAAGAGCGCTCAAAGCTATTGTCATTGTTACCGCGCCTGGTGGGTCTGGGCGTTCTTGGATTCATCATCTGGCTGTTGTTGTCGACGTTGTTGATGCCTTTGGTTTCAGCTTCCGCAACGCGGGCGATTTTGAATGCACCGGTGATTCTGCTCACGACACCGATTGACGGTGTGGTGAGCACGCTGGAGGTCAAACCCGGTGCGACCTTTGTGCAGGGACAGAAAATCGCGGTCGTGGAAAACCCTCGGGCAAACCAGGAAACATTGCTCACCTTGCAAACGCGACGATTGACCCTTGAGCAGCAGCTGTCCTCGTCGGCGAGTCAGGCCGAGCACGATCAGCGGTATTACGAGGCGCTGGAAAAGACCAGCCAGCAGTACCAGACGGCGTTTCATACCCGCCAGCTGTTCACCCAAAGAGCCCTGAAAGCCGAGAACAGCGCTGCCAGTGCCCGGTTGATGGATGCCCAGGAAACCGTCGAACGCAATCTGGAGTTGTTTGTGCAGGGGGCAGTGAGTGGCGCGGTGGTCGCGTCATCCAAAGCCCAGTTGGCCTCGTTGCAAGGCGCGGCCGAGTCGGTTCGCTCGCAGTTGCGGATCAACGATGGTGACGTCAGCGCTGCCAACAAGCAGGTCTACCTCGATCCGGATCAATTGAGGATGTTCGACCTCAGTGCACAAATGACCACGCTCAAGCTCAGTCTCGAGAATCAGGCGCGCAATCGGGCGACCTATCAACAGGAACTCGACAACCTCAACCAACTGATCGAAACCGAGCAAAATCGGGTCAGGCTGATGGCCGGTTATGACGTCGTGGCGTACTCGCCGGGTACCGTCCAGGAGTTGTTGGCACCCCAAGGCACGCTGGTGCAGGCCGGGTCGACCTTGTTGCGCGCCACTGATTGCGGACAGAGCTACGTGATCGCGGTGTTTCCCGAACGCATGGCCAGCAAGATCGACCGTGACAGTGTGCTGACGGTGAAGATCCGCGGCCTGGATGAACCTCTCAAGGCCAGTGTGGTGCAGTTGTTGTCGAGCACGTCGGACATCCGCGCCAACACCTACAGCGTGCCGTTCCCCTATGCCGAGCAAAACTCGGTGTACGTGGTCGGGACCTTTGCTTCGGACCTGACGGACACCCAGCGAGCCATGACCTGCAACCCGGGCTTGTGGGCCAGTGCCGAGGTGTCGCGGCGATGAACAGTGTCCTGAAGGCAGTGGTCGGCGTGATGCTGATCAGCAGCGGGGCGTCCGCACTGGCGGCGCAGGCTCGGCCGCAACTGGTGGCGATGACCTGCGCGGCGCTGGATCGGGCGGTGGCTTCACAACCTGAAGGCCCGGTGTTGTTGGCCAGCTATCCGCCACTGGAGGGGCAACCTTCACCGATCCTGGCCCTGCGCGGTGTCGCCTTCACCTACGACAACGCTTTGGCGAGCATCGCGTTGTTCGCGTGTGGCAAAGCGGTGTCAGCGCGGCGGATAGCCGATGCCCTGGCGTTCGCGACAAATCACGATCCCGAGTATCAGGACGGCCGCCTGCGCAACGCCTACGCCGCCGGCCCGGTGGGTGCACCGTCGATGAAGTTGCCGGGCTATTGGAGCACTGAACGTAACGCCTGGAATCAGGATGCCTATCAGGTCAGCAGTGCCACGGGCAATCAGGCGTGGGCTGCGTTGGCGTTATTGGAGGCTTATCGTCAGAGCGGGGAGGCGCCTTACCTCGAGGCCGCACGCAAAGTCCTGCAGTGGTCGCAGAAAAACACCTACGACGGGCAATCGCCAGCCGGCTTCAGCGGCGGTTATTACGGTTACTTTGCCCAGCAGGTGCAGCAGAACTGGAAGTCCACCGAGCACAATGTCGACCTGGCCGCCGCCTGGTCGGCACTCAATGCGGTGGCGCCAGACCAAGTGTCGGCGCAACAGGCGCAGATCGCCCGGCAATTTGTCTCAAGCCAGTGGGACTCGAAAGAAGGGCGGTTTCTGATCGGCACCGGGGAGGATGGGCAGACATCCGACCGCATCCGCTCGGGGCTGGACGCACAGATCTGGCCGTTGATTGCCTTGCACGATCCGCCCAAGGATTGGCGTCGGGTGTTCGCGTTCATCGATCACGCACACCGTGCTGGCGAAGGTTATGGCTTCAACCGCGACCCCGATGGTTTGTGGACCGAAGGCACCGCGCAGGCTGCTGCTGTCGCACAGTTGAGTGGCTTGAGCGACATGGCCCAACCGTTATGGAGCGTGTTGTTAGCCCAGGAAGCCAGTAATGGCTGGCTGTTCGCAACGCCGGCAGCGCGCATCAGTACCGGGCTGGCCATAGGCCCGGACTCCGTCACCAACGACTTTTTCTATTACCACCTGCCTCACTTGGGCGCTACGGCGTGGGCGGCGATTGCGGCCACCGGCGTCAATCCCTTTACTGGTTCGCTAGAGGCTGACTGACATGCAGGCACTGGACTCGCTGCAACTGCTGCAAATCAATTTCTGGACACTGGCGGCGGTGATTCTGTTCACCTGCCTGACGCATCGGGACCAATGGGCGGCGCGGGCAGGTTTCGGTGCCGTCACCGCGTTGTTGTTGCTCAACTACGCTGCCTGGCGGATTCGCGACACCTTGCCCGATAGCCACTCAGGCTTCGCCACGGTGTGGGCG
This sequence comes from Pseudomonas sp. MDV22-iso1, assembly GCF_058145095.1. NCBI lineage: Bacteria > Pseudomonadati > Pseudomonadota > Gammaproteobacteria > Pseudomonadales > Pseudomonadaceae > Pseudomonas > Pseudomonas sp. MDV22-iso1. Next base: position 319,424 of record NZ_JBYVMF010000003.1, on the reverse strand, counting down.
TACGCCTTTCTGTTTTTTGAAATGCTGGCGATCGGTTACACGCTGTTCTCCATTGTCGTGATGCTCTGTCGATCGGATCACAGCAAGGACGCGGACGCCGGCGAGCGAGGGTTGCGCGCCAGGGGGGCGAATGTGCCCGCGGTGGACGTGTTTATCGCCACCTACAACGAAGGCCTGGAGATCCTCGAAAAAACCATTATTGCCGCCCAGGCCGTCGACTACCCCAACTTCACTATTTGGGTGCTCGACGACACGCGTCGCGACTGGTTGCGCGATTACTGTGCCGAGGTGGGCGTGCAATACGCGCGACGCCCGGACAACTCCTTCGCCAAGGCGGGCAATCTGAACAACGGTCTGCGTCAATCGGCGCTAGGCAGCAACGCGCCATACATTCTGGTCCTCGACGCCGACTTTGCCCCGCAGCAACCGATTCTGTTGCGCACGCTCGGGCTGTTCGACGACCCGAAAGTCGGCCTCGTGCAGACGCCGCAGTTCTATTACAACCCCGATCCAATCCAGCACAACCTCGGTACTTCGGCCTGCTGGGTCGATGAGCAGCGGGTGTTCTTCGACGTCTACCAGCCGGCGAAAGATGGGTGGGACGCGGCGTTTTGCGTCGGCACGTCCTTCGTCGTGCGACGGGACTTGATCAACGAGATCGGCGGTTTTCCCACAGGCTCGGTCTGCGAAGACATCTACACGACGTATCGATTGCTGCAAAAAGGTTACGTCACGCGCTGGTTGAATGAGCGTCTGTCGATCGGTTTGTCTGCCGAGGGTTTGACCGAGTACATCAATCAGCGTGGGCGTTGGTGCCTCGGCACCATCCAGGTGGCGCTGCTCAAGGACGGCCCGTTGCGGGGCAGCGGCTACACGCTCAATGACCGGTTGCACTATATCCACGGGCTGATGCATTGGTTTTCCAAGCCGTTCATTTTGATGATGCTGGTGTCCCCGGTGTTGTATTGGTACTTCGGCATTGCCGGGTTCTACGCCAACCCGGTGGATTTCCTTGCGTTCGGCATGCCGGCGTTGATCGCGTTCTGGGGATACGGCACCTGGGTCACGGATCGGCGCACCTTGCCGATTTTCACCGAGGTCACCCAGATCGTCGCCTCGCTGGCGGTCACGGCCACCATTGTCAGCGCCATGATCCGGCCCTTTGGACGTCCCTTCAAAGTCACCGCGAAAGGGCTCGACCGGACGAAAACAATGGTCCACTGGAAGCTCTTCGGCTTCTTTTTTGCCCTGACGCTGTTTTCACAGATCGGCGCGTACATCGCCATCAGCACGGCGGCCTCGTTCGACGGCAACATGCTGTTCAACCTGTGCTGGACGGTGGTCGCGCTGGTGTACAACCTGGCGACGCTGGTGGCGTGCGTCGACCGCCCACGGTTGCACGGTGAAGAGCGCTTCCCGTTCGACAAGCCCACCGGGTTTCGCTTCGGCGGCAAAGTCCTGCCCGGGCGCCTGGTGGATATCTCCCTCAGCGGCACGTCATTGAAATGCGCCTTCGCGTCCTCGATCAAACCCGGGCTGTGCGGCCAATTGTGGATCGACAAACTGGGCTGGCTCGACGTCGAGGTGATGCGCAATCACGACGACGATCAGTTGGGCTTGAGGTTTCTCGACCTCGATGAACCGCTGCGCCGGCAACTGATTGCGCGCCTGTTCAGCGACGCGACGATCAATGTGGTGAGCAAGGCCGAGCCGGCGCTGGCGTTCGGTACGTTGCTGCGTCGGTCATTACTTGGAGATAAGCGTACGAAGTCGCGTTTGCCTGCGCAGGACAAGGTTCCGTCCTACTCGCCATTGCCAAGGTGGCGTCCGGTGCGTGTGCGTTCGCGGGAACCGGCACTGCCGCACATCAGTGTCGGACGTTCAGGTTTGTGGTCTTTGCTTCTTTCTCCCTTGCGAGCTTTGCTCGGCCAACGCTTGTAGGTGCGCCCCATGACGAACAGTTACTTACCCACTTCATGCTTCATGTTGTTATTGCTCGGCGGCTGTTCCCTGGAGCCGACTTACGAGAAGCCCGATGCGCCCATCGACCAGCAGTGGCCAGCGAACACAGCGGGTGAGTGTTGCGCGGGCAAGCAGGCGTTCGACAAGGATTGGCACGGTTTTGTGGTCGATGATCGTCTGCGTCAACTGATCGAAATGGCGCTGACCAACAACCGCAGCTTGCGACAATTCGCAGCCAGCGTCGAAGAAGCGCGGGCCGGTTATGACAGTGCACAGTCGGGACTTTTTCCTACGATTGGCATCGATACCTACGCGGGACGCAGCAAATTACCGCCGTTGGTGCGTACGCCGGGAGGCGGTGACAGCGCCGGCAGCATCGCCAACACGTTTCAGGCGACGGGTGGGTTCACGTCCTACGAGCTTGATCTGTTTGGTCGCATTCGCAGTCAACGCAACGCCGCCGGGGCGCGCTTCGAGGCGTCCGAAGCGGATTACCAGACGGCGCGCCTGGCATTGATTGGCGAAGTTGCCAGCACCTGGTTGAGTCTCAAGGCCAATCAGCATCTGCTTGATCTTGCACAGAACACTTACCAGTCCCAGGACAAGTACGGACAGCTGTTGCGTAAAAGTTTCAATCTCGGGTCCAGTGCGCGCATTGACGTTCACCAGGCGGATGCGCAAACGAATACCGCCGCAGTGCAGGTCAACACCTACCGCATGCAAGTGGCGCAGAACAGCAATGCCTTGCGGGTGCTGGTGGGGCAGCCGGTGCCGGTGGGTTTGTTGCCCACGGGTGTGCTGGGCGAGCAGTTGGCAACGCTTGACGTTCCGGCGGGTTTGCCGTCGTCACTGGTCGAGCGCCGGCCGGACATCATGTCAGCCGAAGCCCAGTTGCGAGCCGCCAACGCTGATATCGGCGCCGCTCGCAGTGCGTACTTTCCAACGTTTTCGCTGACCTCGGCGTTGGGCAGCCTGACTGGCGATTTTTCGCGGTTGCTCAGTGGCCCAGCGGAATTCTGGTCGGTGGCGTTGGCGGGGTCGTTGCCGTTGATTGACGGCGGTGCGCGGCGGGCGCAAGTGGATGCCAGTCATGCGCGGTTCGACGGTCGAACGGCGGCGTATGAAGCCACGGTGCAGAATGCGTTTCGTGAAGCGGCCGATGCCTTGAATGCGCGGCAGGAAATGCTCACCCAGGTGGCGTTCCAGAAAAAACTGGTGGGGGATTATCAAGAGGCGTATCGCCAGTCGCGCCTGCGTTTCGAGGCGGGGCTCGACAGCTATTTTTCGACCATGGATGCGCAGCGTTCGTTGTTTGATGCGCAGCAGAAATGGGCGCAGCTTGAGTTGGCGCGGGAGATTAACCAGGTGACGTTGTACAAGGCGTTGGGCGGGGGGTGGAGTCGTTCGTTGAAGGTGGCGGAACGGTGAGTTTGCGGTGCTTTTTCGGGCTTCATCGCGAGCAGGCTCACTCCTACAGGTTATGCGCTAATTTTGAAATCGCGCACGAACCTGTGGGAGCAAGCTTGGTCTGGGCGGCATTCCGACGATGGCGATTGGTCAGGCGCCGCCAACCACCGCCGCCTGCGCCGTCCGCAGTTCGTGCCGGTTACCACGGAACAGCACCAGCGTCGCGATCAGTCCCATCACCGCCGCGCCCGTGAGCCAGATTCCCGGCGCCGCCTTGTTATCCAGGACATGAATCAGGTACGTGCAGGCCGCCGGAGTGAAACCACCGAAGGTCGCGGTGGCCAGGCTGTAGGCCAAAGAGAAACCGGTCGTACGAACTTCCACCGGCATGATCTCGGTCAGCGCCACGACCATCGCGCCGTTGTACGAGCCGTACAGGAACGACAGCCACAACTCGACGATCAGCAAATGACTGAAGCTCGGGTTTGCCACCAGCCACGACAGGGCAGGGTACGCAGTGAAAATCGCGAAAATCGTCGCCGCCAGGAGTAAGGGTTTTCGCCCGACCCTGTCCGACACAGCCCCCATCACCGGCAACCAGAAGAAATTCGACAGGCCAATGCACACCGTCACCAGCAATGCGTCCAGGTCCGACAAATGCAGTTCGGCTTTGCCGAAGGTCGGCGTGTAGGCTGTGATCAGGTAGAACGACACGGTGGTCATTACCACCAGCGCCATGCCGGCGATGACGATGCCGAAATTCTGACCGATCGAGCGGATGATTTCCTGCAGGGTAGGGCGATGTTTGCGCGCCTGGAACTCGGGGGTCTCTTCCAGCGAACGGCGGATCACGAAGATCACCGGCACGATCATGCAACCGATCAGGAACGGCACGCGCCAGCCCCAATCACCCATTTCTTCCGGGCTGAGCCAGTGGTTCAAGCCCACCCCCAGCAATCCGGCAAAGACCACGGCCGCTTGCTGGCTGGCGGACTGCCAGCTGACAAAGAAACCTTTGCGCCCCGGCGTGGAAATCTCGGCGAGGTACACCGACACGCCGCCGAGCTCAACGCCTGCCGAGAAACCTTGCAGCAGGCGTCCGAACAGCACGAGCAGCGGCGCCGCCACGCCTAATGTGGCGTATCCCGGCACGCAGGCAATCAGCACCGTACCGGCCGCCATCATGGCCAGTGTGATGATCAAACCTTTACGACGGCCATGACGGTCGATGTAGGCACCCAGGAAAATGGCGCCCAGCGGACGCATCAGGAAACCGGCGCCGAAGGTGGCGAGGGACAACATCAGCGAAGCGAAAGCGCTGTCGGTGGGGAAGAAGGTTTTGGCGATAGCTGTGGCGTAAAAGCCATAGACCATGAAGTCGAACATCTCGAGGAAGTTGCCGCTGACAACGCGAAAAATCGCCTTGCCTTTGCCCGTATTCGAGGACATTGGTACGTACTCACTTTTGGCTGGCTGGTTGGAAATCCTTGTTCTAGAGGCGTCCTCGGCGCTTTCAGGAAGCCAGGCTCCTTGGGCGAACAGTTTTGTAACGATATGTGTATAGAGATCGTTAGGCAACAACTAGTTAGCTTGCTGCTTAAACGTTATTGCCATTACGCGGCATGAATTGCGCACTGGAGGTAATGACAATCTGTGTGTAACGCATGGTCCCTGTAGGAGCTGCCGAAGGCTGCGATCTGTTGATCTTGGCGAATAAGATCAAAAGATCGCAGCCTTCGGCAGCTCCTACAGGGGTGATGCATAATGCTCGCCGTGGTGGTGTGTCAGAGAGTTATCCAGGGGATGCGGGAATTGTTGAAACGCCGGTTGTATTGTCTTGTTGTGCTCAGCTTCATGTTGTCCGGCTGCGGCAACGGCGATTCCATGGAAACCTTCAGTGGCCCGACCATGGGCAGCACTTATTCAATCAAATACCTACGCCGCGAAGGCCTTCCCGCCCCGAAAGACGTCCAGGCAGAGGTTGAAAAAATCCTCGCTGAAGTCGATCAGCAGATGTCCACCTACCGCAGTGATTCCGACATCGAACGCTTCAACGATCTGCCCGCCAACCGCTGTCAGCACATGCCTGCGCCGGTCCTCAAGTTGATACGCGTCGGTGAACAACTGTCGGAACAAAGCGAAGGTTCCTACGACTTGACGGTGGAGCCGCTGCTCAATCTCTGGGGTTTCGGTCCCCAGGCGCGTGAGGAAAAGGTCCCCGACGCCCAAGCGCTGGCGCAAGTACGCCAGCGAATCGGCTACCAACACCTGCGCATCGAGCGTGATCAACTGTGCAAGGACGCTGCGGTCGAAGTCGACTTCAACAGCATCGCCGCCGGTTACGCCGTTGACCGGATCGCCGCAAAGCTTGAGGCGATGGGCATCCACAATTACCTCGTCGAAGCCACCGGGGAGCTGAAGGCGGCGGGCAGGAAACTCGATGGCTCACCCTGGCGTATCGCGCTGGAGGAGCCCCGCGACGATCAGCGAGTCGCCCAGCGAATAATCAATATCGACGGGTATGGCGTGTCCACCTCAGGCGACTACCGTCATTATTTCGAGAAGGACGGCAAGCGGTATTCCCACACCTTCGATGCTCGTACTGGCGCGCCGGTATCCCACACCCTGGCGTCCGTCACGGTGATTGATCCTTCGGCCATGATGGCCGATGGCTTATCGACGCTGCTGCTGATTCTCGGACCCGTGCGCGGGTGGGACTACGCCGAAAAACACGACATCGGCGCATTTTTTGTGATTCGCAGCGACAGCGGTTTCGTCACACGAACCAATCAGGCTTTCGAACGGTTGAGCACTGGAAAACCGAGTGATCACTGAGTCGCGAGGATTGAAAACTGGCGTTGTAGTGCAGGCAAAAGTAGCCTACGACGCGACCAAGGGTTAATGTGCGCGGCGTTGACGCTTCTATAGACTGTGTCCGGGTTTTGCATTGACCCCAAATTGTTCCTTCACGCCGCAGATCGGCGTGATTTAGCCGCAGGTGCCGATGGCGCCGCGGCCTGTTCTGAGGAGTACGCATGGCTGTCTACAACTACGACGTGGTGGTGCTGGGTTCTGGTCCGGCAGGAGAAGGCGCGGCAATGAACGCCGCCAAAGCAGGGCGCAAGGTGGCAATGGTCGATAGCCGTCGCCAGGTCGGCGGCAACTGCACCCACCTGGGCACCATCCCGTCCAAGGCACTGCGTCACTCGGTCCGGCAGATCATGCAGTTCAACACCAACCCGATGTTCCGGGCCATTGGTGAGCCGCGCTGGTTCTCGTTCCCGGACGTGCTGAAAAGCGCTGAAAAAGTCATCTCCAAGCAAGTCGCTTCGCGCACCGGCTACTACGCCCGTAACCGCGTCGACGTGTTCTTCGGCACCGGCAGCTTCGCCGACGAGCAAACCATTGAAGTGGTCTGCGGCAATGGCGTCGTCGAAAAGCTGGTGGCCAAGCACATCATCATCGCCACCGGTTCGCGCCCGTATCGCCCGGCGGACATCGATTTCCACCACCCGCGTATCTACGATAGCGACACCATCCTCAGCCTCGGTCACACCCCGCGTAAACTCATCGTTTACGGCGCAGGCGTGATCGGTTGCGAGTACGCCTCGATCTTCAGTGGTCTGGGTGTGCTGGTCGAGCTGGTGGACAACCGCGGTCAGTTGCTGAGCTTCCTGGACTCGGAAATTTCCCAGGCCCTGAGCTACCACTTCAGCAATAACAACATCACGGTTCGCCACAACGAAGACTACGACCGCGTCGAAGGTGTGGACAACGGTGTGATCCTGCACCTTAAGTCCGGCAAGAAGATCAAGGCCGATGCCTTGCTCTGGTGCAACGGCCGTACCGGTAATACCGACCAGTTGGGTCTGGAAAACATCGGCGTGAAGGTCAACAGCCGTGGCCAGATCGAAGTGGACGAGACCTACCGTACCTGCAAGCCGAATATCTATGGCGCCGGTGACGTGATCGGCTGGCCAAGCCTGGCCAGTGCCGCGCATGACCAGGGGCGTTCGGCCGCTGGCACCATCGTGGATAACAACAGCTGGCGCTTTGTGAATGACGTGCCAACCGGCATCTACACCATTCCGGAAATCAGCTCGATCGGCAAGAACGAGCAGGAGCTGACCCAGGCCAAGGTGCCGTACGAAGTGGGCAAGGCGTTCTTCAAGGGCATGGCGCGTGCGCAGATCGCCGGCGAGCCTCAGGGCATGCTGAAGATCCTGTTCCACCGCGAGACGCTTGAAGTGCTGGGCGTTCACTGCTTTGGTTATCAGGCGTCGGAGATCGTGCACATCGGTCAGGCGATCATGAGCCAGCCGGGTGACTTGAATACGCTGAAGTATTTTGTGAACACCACGTTCAACTACCCGACCATGGCCGAAGCCTATCGGGTAGCGGCGTACGATGGCCTCAACCGGCTTTTTTGAGCGGCTCCGGCCGGTGGCCTGAGCCGGCCGGGGAGACCGATTTCAGCAATTCTCGAGCGTGGCGCTGGCCAAACCGGGAAAGTCTGTAATCAGGCTGTCAACGCCGAAGTCGGCGAGTCTGCGCATCAGCGCGGGCTCGTTGACTGTCCACACCGACACATGCAGCCCTTGACGCTGCGACTTCTGCAGGCGTTCCGGCGTACACAGGGTCCAGTTCAGCGCCAGAATTTCACAGCCATAGCTTTGCGCGACCTTCAATGGATCGAGCCAGGCGTATTCGGCCACCAGTCCGCGAGAAACATCCGGTACTAGGTCCAGCGCGGCTTTCAATACTTCACGGGAGCTCGAAGTGATAGTCACTTTGTCGAGCAGGCCGTGACGTTGCGCCATTTCGCGAATCGCCAGCACGGTAGTTGCTGCGCGGGTGCGTGAAGCGCTTTTCACTTCCAGTTGCCAGTGCTCGAAATCACACTTCTCGAACAGTTCTTCCAGCGTTGGAATCGGGCATGGCTTGATCCAGCCCGGGCCGCCCTTGCGCGCGTCGTAGGTCGAAAGCTCGGCCGCCGAATGCTCGACGACCTTGCCGCGCCGGTCGGTGGTGCGCTTGAGGGTCGGGTCGTGGATGACCATCAGTTCGCCGTCCTTGGACAGGTGCAAGTCCAGCTCGCAACGGCGCACGCCGTGCTTGAGGCATTGCTGAAAGCTGGTCAGGGTGTTTTCCGGTGCTTCGCCTTTGGCGCCGCGATGGCCGTAGATGAGGGTCACGGTTCTTCCTTAAATTAGAGGCCTGATTCGTTTTGTTCGCGGGCCAGACGTCGTTCCTGGGCCTGCTTTTGCAAGATGTAGCGGGCCAGCAGTTGGCGCTGGGCGTCGGTCGGGATCTGGAATTCGGTGCCGATGTCGTAGCCGTCACCCTTGGGATCACAATGGGTGACGCGAGCTCGCAGCAACAGGCCGAGGGCTTGAGGCATCAGCACCAGCTTGATCGACAGGTGTGCGCCGGCGGCAATCGGGGTGGGGTGCTGAAAGTCGATGCCACCTTCGGAGATGATCACGGGTTGTGGCTCGCCGATCTGGCCAAGCACGGTGACCGCGATCACCTGGCTGAGCAAATCGATGCGTTTGTTCTGGGATTTCAGGAACGCCGCGAGGTTGCGGTCCCGCTCGCTGATCTGGCGCAACAGGTGCTGCGACTCGAATTCGCTCAGGTGCAATTCGCTGAGCAAGTTGAAGAGTGGAGAAGCATCCTGCAACACTTCCTGGCCTGCGGCCTCGGCAGCGGACAGGGGCCGAATTTCCAGTGCGATCATGTCCTCGATACGGTAGTATTCGCGGCGATCTTCTTCATCTAATGTCGACATGGCGAACCCATGGTAGCGGCGGTGGTCTGAGTGTAAAGCTGGTTATCGACCCCCGCCACAAGGACGTTCCTTTTCCCTCCGAACAAGCCCCGACATGTTCAGACCTCTCTTCGTATTTATTGGCACGCGTTATACCCGTGCAAAGCGTCGCAATCATTTTGTGTCATTCATTTCCCTGACCTCGATGATCGGGCTCGCCCTGGGCGTGGTCGTGATGATCGTCGTTCTGTCGGTCATGAATGGCTTCGATCATGAGATGCGCACCCGCGTGCTGGGCATGGTGCCCCACGCGACCATCGAGTCCGGTGAGCCGATCAACGACTGGCAAAGCCTGGCCGCCAAGGTCAAACAGAACCCGCAGGTGACGGCCGTAGCGCCGTTTACTCAAATGCAGGGTTTGCTGACCAATAACGGCAAAGTCTCCAAGGTCCTGCTTAATGCCATCGATCCGGCACTGGAGCGCCAGGTCTCGATCATCGACAAGTTCATGCTGCAGGGCAAACTCGACGACCTGACGCCGGGCAGTTTCGGCATCGTCATCGGTGACAAGGCTGCGGCCAAGCTCGGTGCGGCCATCGGCGACAAGCTGACATTCGTCGCCCCGGAAGTCACCGTCACCCCTGCCGGGATGTTTCCGCGCATGAAACGCTTCACCGTGGTGGGCATTTTCCACGTTGGCGCCGGTGAGATTGACGGTTACCTCGGCGTCACCAACCTGCAGGATCTGGCCAGGCTGCACCGCTGGAAACCGGATCAGGTACAGGGCATCCGCCTCAAGTTCGATGACCTGTTCCAGGCTCCGCGCACCGCGTGGAACATCGCCCAGCAGTTGGGCCAGGACCATTTCTACGCTCGCGACTGGACCCGTACCCACGGCAATCTGTATCAGGCTATCCGCATGGAGAAAGCCATGATCGGCCTGCTGTTGCTGCTGATTGTTGCCGTGGCGGCGTTCAACATCATTTCCACGCTGGTGATGGTGGTGAATGACAAGAAAGGCGACATTGCGATTCTGCGTACCTTGGGTGCTACGCCGGGCACGATCATGCGCACGTTCATGGTGCAGGGCACGGTCATCGGCGTGGTCGGCACAGCGATTGGCGCCGTGGTCGGGATCTTTGCCGCCCTGAACGTCAGCGCCGCAATCTCGGCCCTCGAAGGGCTGATCGGCCACAAGTTCCTGAACGCCGACGTGTACTTTATTGATTACCTGCCGTCGCAAGTGCAGAGCCAGGACGTGTTGATGGTCTGCGCCGCCGCGTTGGTCCTGAGTTTCCTCGCCACCCTGTATCCAGCCTGGCGTGCCGCGCGCACCCAGCCTGCGGAGGCGCTACGTTATGAGTGAGTTGGGCATGAGTGAAAAAGCAATCCTGAGCTGCCGCAATCTGGGCAAATCCTACGAGGAAGGCCCGGAATCGGTGGAGGTTCTGGCCGGCCTGCAACTGGAGTTGCACCCGGGCGAGCGTGTGGCGATTGTCGGCACTTCGGGTTCGGGCAAAAGTACCTTGCTGAACCTGTTGGGCGGCCTCGACACGCCGACCAAGGGCAGTGTGTGGCTGGACGGCGAAGAGCTGTCGGCACTGAGCGAGAAGAATCGCGGTCTGCTGCGTAACCGGTCCCTGGGGTTCGTGTACCAGTTTCACCATTTGCTGCCGGAATTCACCGCGCTGGAAAACGTCTGCATGCCGTTGCTGATCGGCAAGACGGCGATCCCGGAAGCGCGTAAACGCGCGACGGCGTTGCTGGAGCGGGTAGGGCTGGGCCATCGCCTGGAGCACAAACCGTCCGAATTGTCCGGTGGCGAACGCCAGCGCGTGGCGATTGCCCGCGCCCTGGTGAACAATCCGGGCCTGGTGATGCTCGACGAGCCGACCGGCAACCTCGACTCCCACACCGCCCAGGGCATTCAGGACTTGATGCTGGAGCTCAGCACCTCGATGCGCACGGCGTTCCTGGTGGTGACTCACGACATGAACCTGGCCCGCCAGATGGATCGCGTCCTGCATTTGCAGGAAGGTTGCCTGACCGCCATCTGACTGGCCCAAGCCCGACGTCACTAAACAGTGCGTCGGGTCTTTTATTTTTATACGGTGCCCAAGCGAATGTTCAGACCGTTATCGATCTTTATCGGCGCGCGCTATACCCGCGCCAAGCGTCGCAATCGCTTTGTTTCCTTCATCTCGATGACCTCGATGATCGGCCTCGCCCTCGGCGTGTTGGCGATGATTGTGGTGCTGTCGGTGATGAACGGATTTCAGCGCGAGATGAGCTCGCGGATCCTCGGCATGGTGCCTCATGCGACGATCGTCGGCGTCAATCCTATTGATGATTGGCAACCGGTTGCCGCGGCGGCGATGAAAAATCCCGAAGTCACCGCCGCCGTGCCGTTCACCGAGATGGAAGGCATGCTGTCCTATAAGGGCACGATGCAGCCGATCCAGGTCAGCGGCGTCGACCCGGCGCTGGAAGGCAAGGTGTCGATCGTTGCCCAGCACATCGTCCAGGGACGTCTGGATGACTTGAAGCCCGGTGAGTTCGGCGTGGTGATTGGCGAGATCACGGCGCGGCGTTTCCGCTTGAACGTCGGCGACAAGATCACCCTGATCGTGCCGGAAGTCAGCACCGCGCCGGGGGGGATTACCCCGCGAATGCAGCGCCTGAATGTGGTCGGTGTGTTCAAGGTCGGCGCCGAGCTGGACGGTTCGATGGCACTGATTCATGTGGCCGATGCGGCGCACATGCAGCACTGGCAGCCGAATCAGGTACAAAGCGTGCGTCTGGCGGTGAAGGACCTGTACTCCGCGCCGAAAGTGTCCGGCGACATCGCCAGCGGCTTGGGTGCTGATTACCGGGCTGACGACTGGACCCACACCCAGGGCAGTCTGTTCAGCGCGATGAAGATGGAAAAAACCATGATCGGTCTGCTGTTGCTGATGATCGTCGCGGTGGCGGCGTTCAACATCATTGCCACCCTGATCATGGTGGTGAACGACAAAGGCGCGGACATTGCCATCCTGCGTACCATCGGCGCCACACCACGGCAGATCATGGCCATCTTCATGGTGCAGGGCACGGTGATCGGGATCGTCGGCACCTTGATCGGCGGCGTGTTGGGCGTGATTGCGGCGCTGAACGTCAGTGAGCTGGTGGGCTGGGTCGAACGGGTGAGCGGTCAGCACATCTTCAGTTCAGATGTGTACTTTGTCAGTAACCTGCCTTCGGAACTGCAGGGCGGGGATGTGCTGCTGATCTGCTCGGCGGGATTTGTCCTGAGTTTTCTGGCCACGGTTTACCCGGCCTGGCGAGCGGCGAAGATCGAGCCGGCTCACGCGTTGCGGTATTCGTAAGACTTCAGTCCGCCATCGCGAGCAAGCTCGGCTCCCACAGGTTTCGAGCAGGCTCACGCGTTGCGTTTTTCGTAGCCGGTAGACCGCTATCGCGAGCAAGCTCGGCTCCTACAGGTTTTGGAGTTGACCCTGAATCTGTGGCTCAACTCGATCCCTGTGGGAGCCGAGCTTGCTCGCGATGAGGCCGGCGCTGCTGGCCTCAATCTCCCCTTGGCAGCTCAATCACAAACCGCGTCAAGCCCTTCTCCGATTCACACCAGATCTGCCCGCCATGGGCACGTATGATCGAACGGGTGATCGCCAGCCCCAAGCCCGCATGCTCACTGCTGCCTTCCTGGCGTGCCGGATCAGCCCGGTAGAAACGATCAAACAACCTCGGCAACAACGCCTCGGAAACCTCGTCCCCCGTGTTCTCAATGGTCAGGCTCAACCCTTGCGGTTGATCAGTGATCCGCACCCGCACTTCGCCATCGACCGCCGTGAACCGCAACGCGTTATCCAGCAGATTGGAAAGCGCGCGCCGCAACATGCTGCGATCGCCCACCATGCGTGCAGTGCCCTCGCGGCTCACGGTCACGTGGGAGTCATCGGCCAAAGGCGCAAAAAATTCAAGCAACACATCCACCTCGTCCGCCAGGTTCAGCGGTTCGCGACTGGGCATCAACAACCCGTGGTCCGCCTTGGCCAGGTACAGCATGTCGTTGACCAGTTGCGCCATCCATTGCAGCTCTTCGAGATTGCTGTGCAGTGCCTCGCGATAGTCCTCGATCGGACGTGGGCGGGTGAGGGTGACTTGCGTGTGGGTCAGCAGGTTCGACAGCGGCGTGCGCAGTTCATGGGCAATGTCGGCGGAGAGCGCAGAGAGTCGCTGAAAGGAGTCGTCCAGGCGCCCGAGCATGGCGTTGAAGTGGTGGGCCATTTCCGCGAGTTCTGGTGGCATGTTTTCTTCGGGCAAACGCGCGTTGAGCGATTGCGCCGACACCCCGCGAGCCACCGCGCTCATGCGCCGCAATGGCCGCAACCCGCTACGCGCCGCCCAGGCGCCGAGCAACGCAGTGGCCAATGCGGAGAGTCCGACAGTCAACCAGATCAAGTGCTGCATGCGCTGTAGAAAGTGCTGGTGATGAGTGATGTCCAGCAACAGCGTCAATTGCGGCGAATCGGGTTTGTCGGGGTAGAGTGGCGCGTTCAGGACTCGATAGTCCGTGCGATCACCTTTGAGGGTCGACAGGCCTGGTGTTAGCGCAAGTGTCTCCGGCAGGTGCGCCGAGCTGTCGTACCAGCGCTGACCATCGCTGCCCGTGATCCGCAGATACAGATCCGCCTGTCGACTCAACTCATCTGCCAGTTTGACTTCGCTAGTACTGGACTGAATGTCCTGCAGCGACCGGCGCAGGCCAATCAACTTGCCCTCCAGCAACTGTTGATCAAGTTCGATGAAGTGCGCCTCGCTGGCACGGTTGAACAACACGCCAGCGAACAACGACACCACGGCCGTGCAGGCGGCAAACAACAGCGCCAGGCGACTGCTCAAGGACAATCGACGCATCAGGCGGGGCGCTCTTCAAGGACGTAACCCATGCCGCGTACGGTATGAATCAATTTGTTGGGGAATTCATCATCGACTTTCAGGCGCAAGCGGCGGATGGCCACTTCGATGACGTTGGTGTCGCTGTCGAAATTCATGTCCCAGACCTGGGACGCGATCAATGACTTGGGCAGCACTTCGCCCTGTCGGCGCAACAGCATCTCCAGCAGGGCGAATTCCTTGGCTGTCAGGTCGATGCGCTGACCGCTGCGTTCGACCCGGCGGCGGATGAGGTCGAGGCGCAAGTCGGCCAGTTGCAGGCTGGTGTCCTGAGGCGGCGCACTGCCGCGCCGCAACAGGCTGCGGACCCTGGCCAGGAGCTCGGAAAAGGCGAACGGTTTGACGAGGTAGTCGTCGGCTCCCAGCTCCAGACCATGAACCCGGTCTTCCACTGCGTCACGGGCGGTCAGAAACAGTACCGGCGTATCCAGTCCGGCACCGCGGACCGCTTGCAGGATCTGCCAGCCATCGCGACCGGGCAGCATCACGTCGAGGATCAACAGGGCGTAATCGCCACTCAATGCCAGCTGCTGACCAGTGCTGCCATCGGCCACCAGTTCGGTGTTGAACCCGGCTTCGGTCAAGCCCTGGCGCAAGTAGTGGCCGGTTTTCAGTTGGTCTTCGACGATCAGCAGTTTCATGGATAACTCGAGGCTAATGGAGCGAATGCTTTATACCGTGGGCAGCGTGAATGCTGGCCAACCTGACAAAGTTGTAATCTGGCTGTCAGGTTCAAGCCAGTGACAGCAGTTTAATGTCTTCTGCAGGCTGAACCTTATCTTGTTGGAGTATGACTATGTTTTTGCACAAACCTCTTCTGCTGTGCGCCTGCCTGTTGGCGCTGAGCACGCCGACATGGGCGGCGCCCGCGCACTCTTACGATTTCGGTCAGCCGGCACCAGCGTCCAAGGCGACGCGCAGCATTGAAGTGGTGATGGGCGATATGTCGTTCGACCCCAAGGCCATCGAGGTTAAGGCAGGGGAAACGGTGCGCTTTGTGCTGGTGAATAAAGGCCAGCTGCTGCACGAATTCAACCTGGGTGACGCGGCGATGCATGCCCGTCATCAGCAGGAAATGCTGCAAATGCAGCAAAGCGGCATGCTGACGCCGACAGGCATGAAGAAAATGGACCACGGCGCCATGGGCAAAATGGATCACGGGATGAAGCACGACGACCCCAACAGCGTACTGGTGGAGCCCGGCAAAACCGCCGAGTTGACCTGGACGTTCAGCAAAGCCACCAACCTGGAATTTGCCTGCAATATTCCTGGCCATTACCAGGCGGGCATGGTCGGCAAGTTAACCGTAGACGCAGCTAAGTAAAACGCCGCGGAAACCGGTGTAGAGGAAAACCCTCTGTAACAGCACTCAAAGGCGGGAGCAAAGGCTGGTAGAATCGGCTGATTCTTCAGTCAGGTTTCCGCCATGCATCCCGCAGCCGAACACTCGCCGCTGGGCAAATCCAGCGAATACATCGCCACGTACACACCGTCCCTGCTGTTCCCGATTCCGCGCACCGCGAAATGGGCCGAGTTGGGCCTGACCGCAGAAACCTTGCCTTACAAAGGTGTGGATTTCTGGAACTGCTTCGAGCTGTCCTGGTTGCTGCCATCGGGTAAGCCCGTCGTCGCGATCGGCGAGTTCAGCATCCCGGCGGATTCGCCGAATATTATCGAATCCAAGTCGTTCAAGCTGTATCTCAATTCGCTGAATCAGACACCGTTTGCCGATACTTCGAGCCTCGAAGCTGCGCTGGTCAAGGATTTGTCCGCCGCTGCCGGCAAACCGGTCGGCGTGCGCATCCGCAGCCTGAAAGACGTTGAAGCCGAAGGCGTGGTGGCATTGCCGGGCGTGTGCATCGACGATCTGGAGATCACTGTCAGCAACTACGAGCACCCACGTCCGGAGCTGTTGCGTTGTGACGATTCACGCATTGTGGAAGAGAGCGTGCACAGCCATTTGCTCAAATCCAACTGCCCGGTGACCAGCCAGCCGGACTGGGGCAGCGTGACCGTGGAATACCGCGGCGCGGCTCTGGATCACGCGAGCTTGCTGGAATATATCGTGAGTTTCCGCCAGCACTCGGATTTCCATGAGCAGTGCGTCGAGCGGATCTTCCTTGATCTGCAGCGGCTGCTGAAACCGGAGAAATTGACGGTGTATGCGCGCTACGTACGACGCGGCGGGCTGGACATCAACCCGTATCGCAGCACTGAAGAGGTGCAACTGCCGAACCATCGTCTGGTCCGTCAGTAACGATCTTGTTTATGTAGCAGCTGGCGCAGCCTGCGTTTGGCTTCAACGCAGGCTTCGCCACCTGCTACAAAGGGTGTGCAGTTCAAAACATTTTGTCGGCCGTTGAAAACAAAAAGCCCCGCCATCACTGGCGGGGCTTTTTTGCATTTAACGGGTTCAGATCCCGATATTGCCCAGGGTCAGCACGATGTTGCGCAACGTGCCTGCAATGGCAGGGTGTTCGAGTTCGAAGCGTTCTACCGCCAGGTTTACACCGTCGGCAAGGCTGGAATCCTGGGTCTTGGTCTCAAGCTCGATCTCCAGCTCGATCTGTTGCATCAGATCGTGGAGGTTCTCGCGCTCGGCTTCGGACAGTGGCGGATTCTGTTCCAATTGCTCGCGCAGAGTATTGAGCTGTTCTTGCAGTTCGCGGGCAGGCATGGCGTTCTTCCTTTTATCGATAGGCACTGGCATAGACCGCAGCAGCATGCCAAAGGTCTATGGCTTGCCTCTAGATTAATCCACTCGCGTATAAGCTGCATGTGTTCATGTCAATGAGGTGGCGTTCAGGGCTTTTCGCCCTTGAGTCGGCGCTGATTGATGTCCGCGAGGCAGGTATCGAGGTCGCCCAGGTGATCGATCACTGAATGCACGCCCAGGCCGAACAGCTGAACCGTCGCTTTGCCACGTTTGATTTCCCGCTGTTGTGCCGTCAATGCCTGCCACTCAGTGGGTGCCAGTCCGCAGAGCGAACCGCACGACGCCAGGCCAATCGTCCACAACCCGGCGTTCAGGCCTGATTGCAGCAGGCGTGGTTCACCGCTGACCAGGACACACCCCTCCAGTCGATCAACGTTGAGCGACATCAACGCTTCCCAGCAGGCGTGAGGCGCCGGCCATGGATTGTTTGTTTCGATTTGTTTCGACGGTTTGACCCATTCCGGCAATGCGAGGGCCAGGGAATGGCTGAGGGAAGGGGGCAATTCATCCACCCATGCGCATGGAATCTGTTGGCGCTGCAGGCTGTGCAGGCTATCCAATGCGCCGGGAGTCAGTTCCGCGTGAGTGGTGCAGAGGTCGCGGCGTTCACGGGTTCGGGCGCCGAAATCCACCAGGCAACCACTGAGACCAAACAAAACGGCGGTCAGGCGCGGAGCAACGAGGGGCAAGACTTCGGCGTGCGGCATATCAACGTCCCTGAAATAGTACGAGGCTATGCGTCGCCGATGACAGTTGAGTGACAATCAAGTGAATCGCCTGACATCGCCACTGTCCCTAAAGCAGCGGACGCCGATGCTGCCTAACGCGGCGTTTCCGTCTTATACTGTCGAGCTTAACGTCTGGGCCGTGAGCCCACGTCAGTACAATCCAAGGAGTTTTTCTATGCGCTGGAGCAATCTTCTAGCTCAGCTTTGTGTGTGTTCCAGCGTATTGCTGATTCCGTTTGTTGCTCAGGCAGCATCGGAAGATGACCCTTTGGAAAGCATCAACCGTCCAATCTACAAGTTCAACGATGTGCTCGACACCTATGCGCTGAAGCCTTTGGCCCAGGGCTACCAGTACGTGACGCCGCAGTTCGTTGAAGACGGTATTCACAACTTCTTCAGGAACATCGGTGATGTTCGCAACCTGGCCAACGACGTGCTGCAAGCCAAGCCGGCCGCGGCGGGTGTTGATACCGCGCGGTTGATCTTCAACACCACGTTTGGTTTGCTGGGCTTTATCGATGTCGGCACCCGAATGGGCCTGCAGCGCAACGACGAAGACTTCGGCCAGACCCTCGGCTACTGGGGCGTACCGAGCGGTCCGTACCTGATGCTGCCGCTCTACGGTCCGAGCACCTTGCGCGATGCGCCAGCGAAGTATGCTGACTCCTACGTCGGCGCTTATCGTTACGTGGACGATGTGCCAGTGCGTAACTCGTTCATGGCGCTGGATGTTGTCGATACCCGTGCGAGCTTGCTGTCGGCCGAGAAGCTGATCAATGGCGACAAGTACATCTTCATCCGCAATGCGTACCTGCAAAACCGCGAATTCAGGGTCAAGGACGGTCAGGTCGAAGACGATTTTTGATTTCGACCGGTAAAACAAGGAAGGCGGCCATCAGGCCGCCTTCTTTCGTTTGAAATCGCCGTTATTTCATCTTCAAGATTGTAAGCCCGAGTTTCTGGCTCCCGCCGTCCTGATCCTTGACCCATACCACCTCGGTGTCGGCTTCAAGGCCCTTGAGCGCAGCATGTTCTGAATCTATCCGCACGTTCAACAGGTCGCCGACCTTAAACAAGCGGGGCGCTTCAACCTGCATGCCGCTGCTGGAAAGGTCGATACAGACGGCTGGAACCTCATCCCCCTCATGAATCAGCGCCACCTCGGCATCCACTCGCATGCGGATGAAATCGCGTTTTTCGCTATAGTCCCGATCGGTTTGACTCATGGGGTTCAACCTTCCATTGGGTTACGGTTTTGACAGTTCTTATAACTCCCGGTCATTTGACAAGTAAAGAGCTCAAGCGACCATCGCCGTATGCTTGAAACGCCCCGCGGATGGGAGTACCGTCTGCGCCTTAGAAGGGCACCTCTGGTGTAACTGTGTGTAGGGCAAATGCCTGAAAGCGGTGCGACAGAGAGGCTAGAAAGCGAATCCAGTAGTACGGTGAGGTTGAAAACCTGCCGGCTACGCCAACCTAATTCTGGCGCCGTTTGCCCACATGCCAAAAACCAGTGCCACGCTGCTGATAATCGATGATGACGAAGTAGTGCGCGCGAGCCTCGCCGCCTATTTGGAAGACAGTGGTTTCAGCGTCCTGCAGGCCAGCAATGGTCAGCAAGGTCTTCAGGTATTCGAGCAAGACAAGCCCGACTTGGTCATCTGCGATCTGCGCATGCCGCAGATGGGCGGACTCGAACTTATCCGTCAGGTCACCGAGCTTTCGCCGCAGACACCGGTGATCGTGGTTTCGGGCGCCGGCGTGATGAACGACGCGGTCGAGGCCCTGCGCCTGGGCGCGGCGGACTACCTGATCAAGCCTCTCGAAGACCTGGCCGTGCTCGAGCACTCTGTGCGCCGGGCTCTGGATCGTGCGCGCCTGCTGCTGGAAAACCAGCGCTATCGTGAAAAGCTGGAGAAGGCCAATCGCGAGCTCGAAGCCAGCCTGAACCTGCTCCAGGAAGACCAGAACGCCGGTCGCCAGGTGCAGATGAACATGCTGCCGGTGAGTCCCTGGACAATCGACGATTTCCAGTTTGCCCACCAGATCATCCCGTCGCTGTACCTCTCGGGTGATTTCGTCGACTACTTTCGGGTCGACGAGCGCCGTGTAGCGTTCTATCTGGCGGACGTTTCCGGTCACGGCGCTTCATCAGCCTTCGTTACCGTGCTGTTGAAGTTCATGACCACGCGTTTGCTGTTCGAATCCAAGCGCAGCGGTACATTGCCCGAATTCAAGCCTTCAGAGGTGCTTGGTCATATCAACCGAGGCCTGATCAGCTGTAAGCTGGGTAAACACGTCACAATGGTCGGTGGAGTCATCGACGAGGAGACAGGTTTGTTGACCTATAGCATCGGTGGTCATTTACCGTTGCCAGTGTTGTACACACCGGACAGTGTTCGTTATCTGGAAGGGCGTGGTCTGCCCGTGGGCCTCTTCAATGAAGCCACTTACGAAGACCACGTACTGGAGCTGCCGCCGACGTTCAGCCTGACGCTGATGTCCGATGGCATTCTGGACCTTCTGCCAGAGCCTACACTCAAAGAAAAAGAAGCGGCGTTGCCCCAACGGGTCAAGGCTGCGGGCGGCACCCTGGATGGGTTGCGGCAGGTTTTTGGATTGGCCACGCTAGGGGAGATGCCGGATGATATCGCCCTGTTGGTGTTGAGCAGGAATCTTCAATGAGTACCGGTAGAATCCAGTTCGCCGAGCAGGACGGCACCTTCGTCCTGAAGTTCGTCGGTGAAGTTCGCCTGACCCTATGTTCGGCGTTGGATGCGACTATTGAGAGGATCTTCACCGCGTTGAACTTCAACGCGATCGTGATCGACCTGACCGAAACCCGCAGCATCGACAGCACCACCCTTGGCCTGCTGGCCAAACTGTCGATCCTGTCGCGGCAAAAGGTCGGCCTGCTGCCGACCGTCGTGACCACCCACGAAGACATCACGCGTCTGCTGCAGTCCATGGGCTTCGAGCAAGTGTTCAACATCGTTGACCGCCCGATCCCATGCCCTGAATGCCTGACCGACTTGCCAGACCAGGATCAGTCCGAAGAGATCGTACGGATCAAGGTGCTCGAAGCGCACAAGATCCTGATGGGCCTTAACGATTCCAACCGTGAAGCCTTCCACGACCTCGTGAACGCGCTAGAGCGGCACTGATGCGGTAGGCACCGCATTGCCCTGTGGCGAGGGAGCTTGCTCCCATTGCCCCCAACCCTTCATGGCGTTGCGTCAGACAGCCTCTGGCCAGCCAAATTAGCCTGAACCTCGCATCAATCCCAGCGCACAAAAAAGGGCGAACCCACCAGGGTTCGCCCTTTTTGCATTGCCTAGTCCTAGATCACAGCTTGGCTTGCAACAGCGCCTCAAGCTTCTCCTGATCCCGAGCAAACTGGCGAATGCCTTCCGCCAGTTTCTCTGTTGCCATCGCATCTTCGTTGGACAACCAGCGGAATTGCGCTTCGTTCAGGCTCAGGCGCGCTTCCCCGGCATGCCCCGGCGCCAGTTTGCGCTCAAGCTTGCCGTTGTCCGCCGCCAGTTTCTCCAGCAATTCCGGGCTGATGGTCAGGCGATCGCACCCGGCCAATTGCTCAATCTGGTTCAGATTGCGGAAGCTCGCGCCCATCACCACAGTCTTGTAGTCATTGGCCTTGTAGTAGTTGTAGATACGCGTCACCGACTGCACGCCCGGATCATCCGCGCCGGTGTAGTCATTGCCGTTGGCCTTTTTGTACCAATCGTAGATACGGCCTACAAACGGCGAAATCAGGAACACGCCCGCATCGGCACAAGCCGCTGCCTGAGCAAACGAAAACAGCAGCGTCAGATTGGTCTGGATGCCTTCCTGCTCCAGCTTCTCCGCAGCGCGGATGCCTTCCCAGGTGGACGCGATCTTGATCAGCACACGGTCACGGCCAATGCCGGCCTTGTCATACAGCTCGATCAGACGGTGCGCGCGCTTCAATACGGCGTCAGTGTCGAACGACAGACGCGCATCCACTTCAGTGGAAATGCGCCCCGGTACAACCTTCAAAATCTCTTGACCGACGGCCACGCCAAAACGGTCGCTGGCCAGGCCGACATCGCCCTTGCAGTCATGAACGCAAGCGTTCAGCAATTCGGCATAACCGGAAATGGCCGCCGCTTTCAGCAACAGGGAAGGGTTGGTGGTAGCGTCCACCGGTTTAACGCGAGCGATCGCTTCGAAGTCGCCGGTATCGGCAACCACGGTAGTCATTTGTTTGAGTTGTTCCAGCTTGGAAGTCATGAGTGTGCTCTGTCCTTTGGATTTGATGACATTACCCGAGCGCTGACAGCCACTCAAGGGCGCGTGTACCTATCGAAGGCCCCAGCGGCAACAACCTGAAAACAGCTGTTTGAAAGGTGGGGCGCGGTGTTGATAAATACGATGCCGAAACAGTGAACAGGTTCAACCCGGGCGACCGTTAACGCCCCTCCAGCAACTCCGCCGCCTGATCCAGCAACGCCAAAGGCTCCTTGGCCTTGTGAATATCCACCGACAACAACTGCCGAAACTTGCGCGCACCCGGAAAACCGGTGCCCAGTCCCAGCACATGCCGGGTGATATGGTGCATCGAACCACCCGCATCGATATGCGCGGCTATATAAGGACGCAACTGCGCCAGCGCCTCAGCCCGAGTGATCACCGGTGCCGTGCTGCCGAACAACTGCTGATCCACCTCGGCCATCACATAAGGATTGTGATACGCCTCACGACCCAGCATCACACCGTCGAACGTCTGCAAATGCTCATGACAGGCTTCCAGCGTCTTGATCCCGCCATTGAGAATAATCTCCAGCTCCGGAAAATCCGTCTTCAACCGCGCCGCCACGTCGTAGCGCAGCGGGGGAATGTCGCGATTCTCCTTCGGCGAAAGCCCCTCAAGAATCGCAATCCGCGCATGCACCGTAAAGCTCGTGCACCCGGCATCCCGCACCGTGCCAACGAAATCACACAGCTGCTCGTAACTGTCCCGCCCATTGATCCCGATGCGATGCTTCACCGTCACCGGAATCGACACCGCATCGCGCATCGCCTTCACACAATCAGCCACCAACTGCGGATGCCCCATCAGCATCGCGCCAATCATATTGTTCTGCACCCGATCACTCGGGCAGCCAACGTTCAGATTGACCTCGTCATAACCATGCTCCTGAGCCATACGCGCACACGCGGCCAGATCCAGCGGAACACTGCCACCGAGTTGCAGCGCAAGCGGGTGCTCGGCGTCATTGTGGCGCAGGAAACGCTCGTGATCGCCGTTGAGCAACGCGCCGGTGGTGACCATCTCGGTGTAGAGGAGGGCGTGCTTGGAGAGCAGGCGCAGGAAGAAGCGGCAATGGCGGTCAGTCCAGTCCATCATGGGGGCGACGGAGAAGCGGCGGGAGAGCGGTGCGGGTGTGGCAATGGCTGGAGGCATTAGAAGAATCTGGAATCGGTCGGGCTAGGGAGTGGGCAGTTTATCAGGGTTGGGCAGTTGGGACGCGTGGCAGTAATACAGGGGGCAAGGCGTGACGCTGGGTGCGAGTAAACAGATGGAAAATGGATTTTCCTCATTTGGTCAAACAAACGCTGGCAGCGGCTACGCATCGCCAAGCCGAGCAGCACAAGCGCCTGGCGCTCGAGCAGCGGCTTTCCGTCAGTGAACAAATCCATTACCGAGTTTTAAGCGATGCCCAACGTGATCAAAGTCGCCTGCGCGACCGCCTTGCCACTGTTGATCTGCGCTTGTCAGTCCTACTCGACGTCACTGCAGGCGCTGGCATTGGATCGATGCCAGCCACCACCGCCACCAGCGGCGTGGTTCATGGAGTCACAAGAGCCCAACTTTACACAGCGCATGCTCAACGAATTATCGGCATCACCGATGAGGGTGACCGAGGACTGATCGCCCTGGCGGCCTGCCTATGTCAGAGTAGTCTCGTTTCTAAGTGAGAGCAGATAGCTGACTCTGGTAGCTTGAGCTATCTAACTCTCGTGGGTGAAGCCTACACAGCTGCAGCGATTCTTCTGCCAGAGAGATCTACACGAATACTGGCATCACCAACAACTGTTCCTGTGAGTGAAATAGTGCCCTTTTCATAGTCGATCTCGCCGGTAGCATCGAGAGTGTAGTTATCGAGCCCCGTGACATTGGTATTCCCTGGTTGCCACATTGAAACCTGAAATTTTTCTGCGAACCTTCCAGAGGTTGTGGGAACGCTGCCTTGATATAGAAAGTTGGGGTCTCCTCCATTGACGGCGCCGTCCTTGATTACGACGAGACCCTCACCGTTATCAGGCCGGTTCGACCTGAATTTCACTTCGAATATTCCGTTCGACATTTTTTAACTCCTGTTTGATGGCCGCTTGAGGCTAGGTCAACGATAGGAATAAGCGAGGAGAAGCGGATCAGGACCGCGAACTCAATGTTCTAAAAGAGCGGCCGGAATGGATGCGCCAACATCCACCCCGGCCGCCGTCCCTGCAGATTGCCCCTGCAAGTCCAGCCAAGGCTCTTACTCCTTGCACAAAGCGCGGCGAGCCTAGCGCCTGTTTATCCATACAGCAAAGATCTTGCTCTCTATGTCTACACCCATCATCCCTTGGATGGGCGGCAAACGCCGCCTGGACGACCGCCTCATCCCGCTCTTCCCACCACACGAATGCTACGTGGAAGTCTTTGCCGGCGGTGCCGCGCTCTACTTCATGCGACCCCAGGCCGCGCCCGTTGAAGTCCTCAACGACATCAACGGCGACCTAGTCACGCTGTACCGCGTCGTGCAGAACCATCTGGAAGAATTCGTGCGCCAATTCAAATGGGCGCTTAGCTCGCGCCAAGTGTTCGAGTGGCAGAAAATGACCCGCTCTGAAACCCTCACCGACATCCAGCGCGCCGCCCGGTTCGTCGACCTGCATGTGGCGAATAAAAGCCAGTTGGCGGAGCAGGCGCTTCACTCGATTGGTGGGCTGTACGAAATCGAGCGACACGCTAAGGAAGTGAACGATGAAGACCGTTGGCGATTACGCCAGGAAACGGCGGTGCCCATCGCTGAAAAACTGCATGAGTGGATGCTGGCCCAACGAGAACTTGTCCCGGAGGGCTCGGCTACGGCCAAGGCCCTGGATTACAGTCTTAAACGCTGGGTAGCGCTGACGCGCTACTTGGGGATAGTGCTGTGCCCATCGACAACAACCAGATCGAGAACTTGACCCGGCCGTGGGCGGTTGGGCAGTCGAACTGGTTGTTTGCTGGGTCGCTACGCAGCGGCAAACGAGCTGCGGCGATTATGAGTCTGATCCAGTCGGCGCGGCTGAATGGTCATGACCCTTACGCCCATTTAAAGGATGTTCTCACGCGCCTGCCGACGCAGAAATCGAGTGAGCTTACGCAACTGCTGCCGCATAGCTGGACTACCGTCTAATAGGGTAAGTTGGGATGTACGGACGCTCACACTGAACTCCACATTGGAAGATTTGGAATGACTCGAATTATTGAAATCCTAATGTACACCTTAAAACCAGGATCGGGACTGGATTTTCATGAAATAATGCAGAATGTGAGCGTTCCACTTCACCTAGAAGCTGGCATAGATGTCGTTTCTTATGGCTGCTCACTGCATGATTGTGACAGCTATCACCTGATTCGTTCCTATGAAAGCGAGAGCCATCGCCAAGTGTCTCAAGATGCTTTTTACGCAAGTGCTACTTGGAAACACGGCCCGAGACATTATCAGTCGGATTGATATTAGTACAACGACGGTTATGGCGCTCGCTCAATGCGCAATTGATGCCATCAGAGCTTCCGTAGATCTATCTATAGCCGAAGCTCGATCCGCGTAGCTGACATCGACAAAGGAAGACCCCGTAGTCTCAAACGCAGGGGGGCAGGAGGATGTGTTGGCCGAACGGTTACCGTCGAGAGAAGTGATTCCTCCATCGTCCCATAAAATTGGGGTGTTAATATTGTTTCCGGCAAATACTCCGTCGTTCGATGAACCTGTAATGGATGTGGGCGCTGCGAGATAACCCTCTATAGGTACTAAAGATTTGTTAATGGTAAATGATGTGCGGAAAGCAAAGGCTTCGGCATTCGAACCAACCCAGCCAGCAATAAATTTTCCATCCTTAGATATTATTGAGGCTTCACTTGAGTCTTGACTGTGACTAATGCTAGATATGGGAGTTGTTGTCCCAGCTAGCAAGTCGGCGGCAAGAACCGCTGAACCGCTGAAATGTTGAAGAATAAGATTGGTGTTGCCAGTGGGGTCCTTGTGGTTTTCAGTATAGAGATCAATTTACTAATGGGGGATTTTCTGTGATTCCCTAATCGTAGGAGGGGGCGCACGCTTGGATAAAGGGTGGAAGTATTAATGAGGTTGTTAATTTATTGTTAATGCTGTTATTTTTCGGCAACTTTCTGTTTTTCATGAATAAAAAATTTCCTAGCGAAGCGTTGGACTAGACTTTGTAGATGAGTTTAGCTTGCTCTGTCTTTTCGGGTAGAGACATTATTTCGGAATAACTAGAAAGTGCTGCTCGAATATTGGGGCGGTCAGCAAATGTATGCTTCGAGTAAAAAGTTTTTTTTGGATGGGCCAGTTCTTGTAACTGGCCTACCTCTTTGCTGGGGGATAATGCTCGGCCGCGAAGGAGTTTTTGTTGAGAGATATTTTCAACTGAAGTTTGTTCTCTCGCATGGACGTGATTTCAATTGATATTTTTTCGCAAGGATAGGTGGAGTTATTGGTAATTTGTGACGGGAGATTATTTATGATGATGCGATCTCCCAGTGCGGTTGCGAAGGTCTGGCTTAGGGTGCCGCTTCTCACCGCCGTAGGCGCTGACTGACGGGAATTCAAATCAAGGATTTGCTGCTGATAGTCATCAGGCAAATGATCGTGTTCTATAAAAATCAAATTATTGGTTTCCGATTTGGCTAGCATGTTTGTTACCTCGTGAAAGTTTCCTGAAGTATCAAAGTTATTCCTCGTATGATCAAATCATTAAATGGTTAATAATCTTATTAGTTTCTTTTTTTTGGTGGGCGCCCACGTGGGTCGTTGCTAACTCGGGGGCATTGCGTCACTATCGTCTTGGATAAGAACGGGACTAATGTGAGGGGGCGGTTATGCCTGACTTGGTAAAAAATGGTGGTATTCAGGGCTACAGCGTCTACGTAAACTCTGGAAAAGAAAAGTCAATTCGTATGCTTTTTGACTGTACAAGCTGGAAGCTAAATATAGTGGATTCAGACGGTCTACCGGTCGCCTCAACTTTGGGTGCCGCTGAGGTTAGAGTTTTGTATCAGCTCATCTCCAAATCAGGAGAAGTTTTTAGTAAGGAACAGTTAATACTAACTGGGTGGCCAGGTCGTGTAGTTACTTTTGGTAGTCTAACCCAGGCTATTTTCAATATCAGATCCTGTTTCGGTGCAGAAGGGCATGCTGTAATTGTCACAAGTCCGAAGGCTGGTTACATGTTTAACCAAAGTTTTTTGGTGGTTTCTTTTGATGGTGAAAGGTTGCAGGATAATGTTGTTGATATGGTGACTGGTGAAGCATTGGTGAAGCCAGTTGTAAAAACTAGAGTTTGGAAAAAAAATTTAGGCAAGTCAATGTTAGTGATGGCAGGTGTGTTTTTTATTCTGTCTATGCTTTATTTGCTAAAGCCAGAAGTAGATATTCTGGAGAATGATCACTTAAAAACTGCGAATATTTCTGTTGGGAGTCTTGAAATTCAGTTTATTACGTCGGTAAAGAAAAATGTAGCCTACAATTTGGTAAGTCAAATTAAGGACATTACGCCATACTACTCTGGAAAGGTACTAGTAAGAGTGAATGATAAAAGATATAGGCTTGTTTGTTATACAGCCGAAGGCTCGAGTTCTTTCGCCGTGCCGATAGATGTACCATTGCATATGACCATCGCTCGTTGTATGTCCCGCGCAGAGGGTGTGAGTGTTGAACATTAAGAAAAATGCTTTTTTGATTGCAGCGGTTCTCGGTATGGCTTCGATTGCTGTGGTGCTTTACTTTAGAGAGTTAGGGGTAGAAAAGAATGTAGAATATAAAATGGCTACGTCATTGTATACGGATAAAGACGCCGCTATGGTAGGAGCGCCAGCTGTCATTAATATTGAGACCATGGCTTTCGGACATCGTGCATTTCAATATGCTTCAACTTGGCAGGGAAAAGGGAAGACTGAATATCTTTATGTTTCTGGATATATAACGCCTATCTGGGGTGAATATGCCTACATGGTTGTTGAGAATCGGGTTGTTACAGATGGGTTTGATGAGTTTTTAGCAGGGCTTGACGTGCCCATTATATTGGATAGACAGTTGCAGTTGTCTGAGGGTAGTACCTCGTACATTCGTCTGATAAAAAATGACTCTTCAGGAATGTGCTTTTATCACTATGATAATAATAGTTTGTTCTGCTTTGGTCTTAGATGAATGGGCCGAAGCGATGGTGAATATGCAAAGCTCCCCATCGATATCTGGTGCCCAGGGGGCTGCAGCGGTCAAAGCCCGTGCCGGAACAGAGCGGCGTGAAAAATTTAGGGCAAAATTAGGGCAGGCAGCGGCCCGTTTTAGGCCGCTTGACGCCTGTGACAAGAGGCAAAAATCCATAATTCTCTGGCCTAAAGCGACCTGCCTTAGTATTAGAAGGGGTTCGAATCCCTATCTATACCTTCTGCCTCATATTAGAAATGCAGTTACAACAAAAAACTCATATCTAGCATTCTGCAATGGCTGAAATCGGTCGATTGCTGCCTGTCGTGAAGGGCATCTACCGACCCATAGCTGACGTTCGAATTCATCATTCTGGAGCTTGCAGGCATTGATCAGGCGCTATTGAGATCTGTTGTTGACGCTCATTCAGACAATTGACGCGTGCATGGATATGCACATATAGTCCTCCGCATGACAAGCCGAATCTCTACACGTTCCCGTGCAATTGATGCTGCAATCGACTCTCTTGATGGAGCCTTCTTCAAAGCTCTGTGCGAGCCGTCGCGGGTAGCTGTGCTCAAGCGAGTCATGCAACTGGGGCGTGCGGATATCGGCGAGATCGCTGAAGGATTACCTCAAGAGCGTTCAGTGGTGTCCCGTCATCTGCAAGTGCTATTAGAGGCGGGCATCGTCCGTGCTACCAAGGTCAGTCGGCAGATGTTCTACGAGGTGGATGGACCGGCGGTGGTGACACGGCTCGAAGCCATTCTCCAACACATGAAGAGTCTGGCCCCTTTTTGCTGCCCAGGTTCGCCAGAGTAGCTTTTTGTTGTTTTAATATATGCATGAGTGCGCATACATGAGCATAATTAATGAGCCCACGGATGTCATCGTTATTGGTGCGGGCCAAGCTGGGCTCGCGTGCGGTTGGCATCTGCGGCAGCAGAACCTCAGGTTTCTCATCCTGGATGCCGAGAGCCAGCCAGGTGGAAACTGGCGAAATTACTACGACAGCCTGAGACTTTTTTCCCCTGCTGCTTACTCATCGTTACCTGGGATGCCCTTTCCAGCTGAAGCCAAGCATTATCCGCTACGCGATGAAGTCGTACGTTATTTGGAGCAGTACGCGGAGGCTTTCCAGTTACCCATTCGGCAGAACATACGAGTCCAGAATGTGCGAAGGGAGGATGGACTCTTTTTGCTTCAGGCATCTGATGGTCAGCGTTTCTGCTCAAAAGCATTGATCGTTTGCACTGGCGGATTCAATCAGCCGTTCATCCCTGACATTCCAGGGCTTGAGAGTTTTCGCGGGCAACGTTTACACAGTGCTGATTATCGAAATGTCGACGGCTTCGGTGATCAACGAGTAGTGGTCGTAGGTGCTGCCAACTCAGCGGTACAAATTGCCCATGAGTTGGCTCAAGTCAGCAGCGTCGTATTGGCGACAAGGGAATCGATTCGATTTTTTCCGCAAAAGATCCTCGGTGTGGATTTTCATGCTTGGCTCAAGTGGACAGGGATGGAGAAGACTCGTTGGCTGAATGACCAAAGTACTCCTGTACTGGATGATGGCACCTATCGTCGAGCCATGAAGCAGGGACTTTTTGAGCGCAAGCCGATGTTCACCCAGGTAACGTCAACGGGCGTGCTCTGGGCCGATCGTCAGCACACCGAAGTGGATAGTTTGGTTTTCGCGACCGGATTGCGTCCAAACCTGGGTTTTTTGGCAGGTCTACACATGGAGGCCAATGGGAAACTGACTCAGCGAAATGGGCAGGCGGAGCACGTACCGGGTTTGTATTTTGTGGGATTACCGAAGCAGCGCAACTTTGCTTCGGCCACCCTTAGAGGCGTTGGGCCGGATGCTTCTCACATCATCCCTAGCTTGATGCGCTTCATTCACAATGCACCACACCCCGTGTTCGCTTGATGCCGGGTATCGACTTTCTTCTGCTCAACTCTGCGTCTACCGGAACATCGTAATTACCTGCCTTTTTGCGTAGTTGGCAGACGCCAAGTGGCGATGAAGCACAGCAACAGAAGCCCGCACATCAGGCTAAGCAGTACCGATGCTCCGAAGCTGTCCAGTACGTAAGCGGCGGCGATGGGGCCGCAAGCTTGGGCGACAAGGACGGGCCTTGCGAGCAGTCCCATTCGTACGCCATACCCTTGAGGCCCGAACAGCGCCAAAGGAAGAGTCCCGCGAGCGATGGTGAGGATGCCGTTACCGGCTCCGTAAAGTGCTATCGCCACAAAGGCCAGCCAGGGCAGGCCTGAGATCAGCAGTCCAAGCCCGATCAAACAAAGCAACACGCCGGCTCGTGCGGACCAGGTTGGATGGAGGTTCCTGCCTATGGAAAACTCAGCCACCCGTGCCAGGACTTGCGAAGGACCAATCACCATGCCGATGGCCAAGGCCACAGCAGTCGCGATCCCCAATTGCTTGAGGACATTGAGCAGGTGCACTGAGATACCTGATACCACCAGCGCCAGTATCGTCAGCATGGCGCCAATCAGTAAGAACAGATGATTGGTGGTGTCGGGGCGAAGTACTGATGCATTGTGTGTTTCTGTAATGACGGGGTGAGGCGGTTGTTTTGTACTTCCAGGAATCAACAGGGCATGAATAGGGAATCCGATTAGCAAGTGAGCTGCGGCGATGGCAAAGCAGGCGCTCCTCCAACCGATCCAACTCTCCAGCCCCGCAATCACCGGCCAACCTATGGTGCTGGCGAGGCCACCTAACAAGGTCAGCCCGGTAATGGATGTTCGAGCCCCTTCGCCGAAAAGACGTCCCAGGGTTGAGAACGCTGCGTCATATAAACCCGCCGCCATGGCAACGCCGATCAGCGTCCAGGCGACATAGTAGGTGGCAACGTTGCCCGCCAGCCCCATCAGTAGTATGCCGAGAGCCAGCAGCAGTGAACTGGCGGCAAGGACAGAGCGTCCGCCATGGCGATCAATCTGGCGGCCAACAAATGGCGAGGAGGCTCCGGCTACCAGCAACCCCCAGGACAGGCCGCCCACCACGCTGGTGATGGACCACCCCGTCTCTTTGGCTATCGGAGCTGCAAGAACTGCGGGCAAGTAATAGGTCGAGCCCCAGGCAAGAATCTGAGTAAATCCCATTCCCCATACGAGCCTGGAGCGATTGATCGGGGGATGAATCTGCTCTGGATGTGTCACGACTGGCGCGCTCATTTTTAGTTGTCAGTAACAACAAGCTAGCGCCTTCCTCTGGGGACCGTCAACCTGAAGATCGGTGTTGACGATTCTAAAATACGAGGATTATTGTTGCAGCTAACAACTAATTTGTGGCGGTTATGACGAAGCTTAAAAACGATCAACTGACCCAGGATTCCGAAGACTTGTACGAGGCTTTGAACCAGCTTGTTCGCGTCTATCAGTTCCGTGATCGTGACCGGATCTGCTGTTACGACGTGTCGGTGACCCAGTGCTATGCCGTCGAAACGCTGGTTAAAAGGGGCGCATTGCGCCTTCAGGTCTTGGCGGAAGAGATGTTCTTGGACAAGAGTACGGCGAGTCGAGTGATCGATACCCTGGAACGCAAAGGGTATGTGTCCCGCGTTGAGGATGATGAAGATCGGCGCGCAGTGCGAATCCAGGCAACGGATGCTGGGCGTGAGTTATACGAAAAAATCAGGGCAGACCTGATTGCTGAAGAACGAGCGATGATCGAGAACCTCTCGGCCGAGGC
The DNA here is from genome assembly GCF_058145095.1 of Pseudomonas sp. MDV22-iso1. NCBI lineage: Bacteria > Pseudomonadati > Pseudomonadota > Gammaproteobacteria > Pseudomonadales > Pseudomonadaceae > Pseudomonas > Pseudomonas sp. MDV22-iso1. Next base: position 287,704 of record NZ_JBYVMF010000003.1, on the reverse strand, counting down.
CAGACAGGGAGCGTTGAGTTTGCTCAGGCAGATTACGCGGGCCACAGAAATTCGCTGCGGGCTCGCGAGCGAGTGCTGCCCAGCCGTGAAGAACAAGAATTGAAAAGGGAAGAATTGCCCCTTTTTTGCCAATAATGTTGTTACTGCCAACGTAATGGGGCTCCAACGATGCGAGTTCGTTTAGCTGAACCCAAGGACACCGTTTCAATAGCGGCCATCTACAACCAGGGCATCGAGGAACGTAGCTCTACGTTTGAAACTGCCCCTCGAAGCCCGGCGGACATGCTTGATCGCATCAACGCAATGGAGCGTTATCCAGTGTTGGTCATGGTCGACGAGGCAGATCAGGTTGTTGGCTGGGCTGGGCTCAGTAGTTATCGCGCTCGTGCCTGTTACGACGGCATTGCGGATTTTTCTATTTACCTGGACCGCAGCGTTCGCGGACAGGGACTCGGCAAACAGTTACTTCAGTCACTGCTGAAAGAAGCCGAAGTTCGCGGATTCTGGAAAGTCCTTTCACGCATTTTCACCTTCAATCACGCCAGCCTCGCATTGTGCGAAACCTGCGGTTTCCGCCAAGTTGGGGTGTATGAAAAACACGCCTGCCTTGAAGGACGCTGGCTAGACTGCGCGATTGTCGAGCGCCTGTTCCCGAACAATCAGCCAACCTGAAGAAGGAGTTGATCATGGATAACGCTCACCTTCCCGTCGCCATAATCGGTGCCGGTCCAATGGGCCCGGCGGCAGCTGCTCACCTGCTGGCGCGAGGTCTCACGCCGCTGATTCTGGAAGCGGGCCCGAAAGCGGGGTCCAGCATTGAAAAATGGGCGCATGTGAAGATGTTCTCTCCGTGGCAGTTCAATGTGGACAAGGAGGCGGCCAAACTTTTGCTGGCCGATGGTTGGACTCCACCACCGGAGAGCGAGTATCCAACGGGCCGTGAACTACTGGATTGCTTTGTTCGACCTCTCGCGGACCTCGATCAGATCAAGCGTCACTTGCAGCTCAATACCCGTGTTCTGGCAGCCACTCGCGTCGGTCAGGATGTGATGAAGACTCAGGGCAGATCAGCAGCTCCTTTTTTACTGCGTGTCTCAGGGTCAGCGGGTGAACAGAATGTGCTGGCCAGTGCTGTCATTGATGCCTCGGGCACCTACCTGACACCAAACTGGATGGGCGCCCATGGCATCCCAGCTTTGGGCGAGATCGAGCATGCAGCACACATTGCATACGGCATTCCGGAGGTGCTGGGTCGTGCGCGGAATCGCTATGCCAACAAAAGAGTGCTGGTGGTGGGTGGTGGTCACTCCGCGTTTAACGCCCTACAGGATCTGGTGCGTCTGATTCAGGAGGCACCGCAAACCAAAGTGCTCTGGGCGGTCCGGGGTAATTCTCTTGAGCGCATTCTGGGTGGTGGTGCGAATGACCAATTGGAAGAGCGCGGAAAGCTCGGCCTGAAGATTCGCCAGTTGCTGAATGACGGCGTGATCGAGTTGTTCAAAAACGTCGCCATCGATCAAGTCGCAGGCAATGGCCAAGGGCTGGTCGTGAAGGCAGGAGAGCGGATACTCCCACCAGTGGACGAACTCATCGTGGCGACTGGATTCCGCCCAGATCTGAGATTGCTCAGCGAGCTACGTACCGCACTTGATCCCGCAACTCAAAGTGCAGTGTTACTCGCTCCAATGATCGATCCCAACGAGCACAGCTGCGGTACGGTCAGACCTCATGGCGCGATAGAACTTGCCCATCCTGAGGAAGGTTTGTTCATTGTTGGAATGAAGAGCTATGGTCGGGCGCCTACGTTCTTGTTGATGACGGGGTATGAGCAAGTTCGCTCTGTCATCGCGGCGCTGGCGGGTGATTGGGATGCAGCCCAAAGGGTTGAGCTGATCCTCCCGGAAACGGGCATTTGCAACTCGGATTTCGATGAAGTCGATGATCGCTTGAAGGTTTCGGCAAGTCAGGCGTCTTGTTGTGGCACCGGAGAGACGATCCTTGAGGCCGCGCCTCGTACCTCGCCGGGTTGTTGCAAAGCCTAGTGCGCAGCAACCGAACCCGCCCTCGATGACCGGGGCGGGTTAGGGGCGACCTTCTTATTTTCTTTTGCACGTCCAGGTAGTCCTTGAACCAAGGAGCGACCTATTTCTGCGTGAGTGACAGATTCATTACAGAAACCATATATACACCGCCGCAGATATTTGAAGAGGCGCGGAAGGCTGGCTAGCGCCGTAATACACAGCTTTCATTGAAGTTGCTTGACGGGGTCCAATCGTTTAGATGGATTAATGGGTCGTTGGCTCTTTACCTTGCATGCGGAAAAACATATATTCGTTAAACCGCATATGAGCTGAGGCTTCACAATGGCCAGCAAAGCCCGTGTCCTGTTCGTCTGTACCGCCAACGCTGCACGCTCCCAGTTGGCCCAAGCATTGCTGAGGCATACCGATTCGGAGCATTTCGAGGCGTTCAGCGCCGGCACAACTCCGACTCAGGTAGATCCGCGCACCTTTGAAGCGCTTTCACATATCGGTGTGAGCACTGAAGGATTACGTAGCAAGTCGATAGACGAGTTTCGTGGTGAGCGTTTCGATTACGTCATCACCTTGTGTGATAAAGCCGCAGCGGAATGTCAGTCGTTACCTGGAGCCGGTAAGGCATTGGCCTGGAGTTTTGAGGATCCGGCCACCAGCACCAAACCCGACGCCTTCCGTCACACGCTTCACGAAATTCATGAGCGCATCAAGATGTTCGTCTTGGTCAAAAACAAACACTGAGAAACGATATGGCTGACCATCTGACACCGACCACTGTTTTCAAATGCCTGGCTGACGACACTCGGGTGCGCACGATGATGCTCATCACCCGTGAAGGAGAGCTTTGTGTTTGCGAGCTGACCTGCGCGTTGAACGAGAGTCAGCCAAAAATCTCCAGGCACCTGGCGCAACTGCGTACTTGCGGCCTGTTATCGGACCGTCGGCAAGGCCAATGGGTGTATTACCGACTGCACCCGAATCTCCCTGATTGGGTTCATCAGGTGCTGACCACTGCGCTCGAAAGCAACAAGCATTGGTTGAGCCCTGATGCCAAACGCCTTGATGAAATGGGTGACCGTCCTGAACGGGCAGCCGTGTGCTGTGAAAGCAAAACCGCCTGATTCCGCCTTCGACTACGAGATCGCTCGATGAAAATCCTGTTCCTCTGTACTGCCAATAGCTGCCGCAGCATCCTTTGTGAAGCAGCCTTCAATCACTTGGCACCGCAAGGCATGAAAGCCTACAGCGCTGGCAGTCAGCCCAAAGGCGAAGTGCATCCGCTGAGTCTAAAAACGTTGGAGAAAGCAGGTATTTCGACAGACGGATTGTTCAGTAAGTCCAGCGATGTCCATGTGAATCTGGCACCTGATTTCGTCATCACGGTGTGCGACAAGGCTGCCGGTGAGGCCTGCCCGGTATTTTTTGGACCCGCCACCAAAGCCCACTGGGGTCTGGCTGACCCTTCGGAATACCACGGAACTCAGGAAGAGATCGAGGCGGCTTTTGACGCCACCTTGGAGCAGATCAAAACCCGTATTGAAGCTTTCTTGGCTTTACCGCTTTCCCAGCTGAGTGCCGAACAGCTCAAGGCAGAGCTGGCCCTGATTGGCACGCTGTAACCACAGGAGCAACGATCATGAGTAAAAGCCGCCTTTCCTTTCTAGACCGTTACCTGACGCTATGGATTTTTCTCGCCATGGCCTTAGGCATCGGTTTGGGAAGCCTGTTTGAAGGCTGGCCGCAGTGGCTCAACAGTCTTTCTGTGGGCACAACCAACATCCCCATCGCTATTGGCTTGATCGTGATGATGTATCCGCCTCTGGCCAAGGTTCGTTATGAGGAACTGCCGGAGGTCTTCAAGGACAAGCGAATCCTCGTCTTGTCACTGGTTCAGAACTGGGTCATCGGCCCGGTGTTGATGTTCACACTGGCGATTATCTTCCTGCGGGACCAGCCGGAATACATGACGGGTCTGATCCTGATCGGCTTGGCTCGTTGCATCGCGATGGTGCTGGTCTGGAATCAGATCGCGGGTGGCAACAATCAGTACGTCGCCGGGCTGGTGGCGTTCAACAGCATCTTCCAGATCCTGTTCTTCAGTGTGTATGCCTGGGTCTTCCTTGGGCTGTTGCCTCCGCTGTTCGGGCTGGAGGGCAGTGTGATCGAGACCAGCTTTGTCAGCATTGCCGAGTCGGTACTGATCTACCTGGGTGTGCCATTCCTGGCGGGCTTCCTGACCCGCAAGATTCTCATTGCCAGTAAAGGCGAAGCTTGGTTCCAAGAACGCTTCATTCCGAAGATCAGCCCGCTGACGCTGGTAGCACTGCTGTTGACCATCGTGGCCATGTTCAGCCTCAAGGGTGACGTGGTGCTGCAATTGCCATTCGATGTGTTACGGATCGCGATCCCGCTGACGATCTATTTCGTGGTGATGTTCTTCATCAGTTTCTGGATGGGCAAATTGCTCAAGGCTGACTATCCGCGTACCACCGCGTTGGCTTTCACCGCCGCGAGCAATAACTTCGAACTCGCCATTGCGGTCGCTATCGCCACCTTCGGCCTGGCTTCCCCGGTCGCCTTTGCCACGGTAATTGGTCCGTTGGTGGAAGTACCGGTACTGATTTCTCTGGTAGGTGTGGCCCTTTGGTTGAAACGCCGCTGGTTCGATGAATCCAAGAGCGCCGTTGCGCAGGACAAAGACTATGTTTGATGACCATATCCCCCAACTCGATACCGAACTGGTTGATCTCCCATCGACAGACAAACTCGGTATCGAAAAGACCTCCACCCACAAACCACGCATTTTGCTGCTGTACGGATCGACCCGTGAGCGCTCCTTCAGTCGCCTGTTGGTAGAGGAAGCCGCTCGACTGCTTGAGCACTTCGGCGCCGAGGCGCGGATTTTCAATCCGTCAGGTTTGCCGCTGCCAGATGACGCCCCCGACGATCATCCACGTGTGAAGGAGCTGCGCGAGCTGATGCTGTGGTCCGAGGGGCAGGTCTGGTGCTCTCCAGAGCGCCACGGTTCCATGAGCGCAGTGTTCAAAGCGCAGATCGACTGGGTGCCACTGGCGATGGGCGCGGTACGCCCGACTCAGGGCAAAACCCTCGCCGTCATGCAGGTGTGCGGTGGCTCGCAGTCGTTCAACGTGGTCAATCAGCTGCGCGTGCTGGGACGTTGGATGCGCATGTTCACCATCCCCAACCAATCCTCCGTGCCGAAGGCCTATATGGAGTTCGACGACAACGGCCGGATGAAGCCTTCTCCGTTCTACGACCGAGTCGTTGATGTGATGGAAGAGTTGGTGAAATTCACGCTGCTGCTTCGCGACCGTCAGGACTATCTGGTGGATCGTTATTCCGAGCGCAAGGAGTCGGCGGAAGAACTTATGAAACGTGTCAATCAGCGCTCCATCTGAGGATTTTCACCGTGCTACAACACCCATATTCCGTACTGCCGCTGGCACAGTTCAATGGCCAATTGATCTTCACCCCGTGCCCAGGCACGAAGGGCACCCGACCTTTCGAAGCGTTGCAAACCCTTAAGGATGCAGGCGCATCGGCGTTGCTGACGCTGATGCCGACCGAAGAGTTGCTTCAGAACGAGATCGACCTGCTGCCCGAAGAATGCCAAATGCTAGGCATCGAGTGGTTTCACCTGCCAGTAGAAGACGATCAAGCGCCTGGCGAAGCATTCAAAGCCGCATGGGAACAGCATCATCCGCGACTCCAGCAGTTGCTGACCGAAGGGAAAACCATTGCCATCCATTGCAAGGGCGGCTCGGGCCGTACCGGTTTGATCGCGGCACAACTGTTGATCGAAAGCGGTGTGCCATTCAGCGATGCCATCCGCGATGTTCAGACGTTGCGTCCGCGGGCCATTCAGCATCCTGCCCATATCGAATACATCGGCCAGTTCGACACTCAGTCGAACTCCCACTGACAACAGATACAGAGCACAACAACATGACTATCAAAGTTGGCATCAATGGTTTTGGTCGGATCGGTCGTCTCGCTTTGCGAGCAGCCTGGGGCTGGCCAGAATTCGAATTCGTGCAGATCAACGATCCGGCAGGTGATGCGGCGACCCATGCGCACCTGATCAACTTCGACTCGGTGCATGGCCGTTGGAACAACGAAGCCATCGCTGAAGGCGACAGCGTCGTCATCGACAGTAAGCGGATCAAAGTCACGGCCAACAAGGCGATTGCCGATACCGACTGGTCAGGCTGCGATCTGGTGATCGAGGCCAGCGGCAAGATGAAAACCGTGGCGGTGTTGCAAGCCTACCTGGATCAGGGCGTTAAGCGTGTGGTGGTTTGCGCGCCGGTGAAGGAAAAAGGGGCGTTGAACGTCGTCATGGGCGTCAATCATCAGCTGTTCAATGCGGCGGAACATCGCATCGTCACCGCTGCTTCGTGCACCACGAACTGTCTGGCGCCAGTGGTGAAAGTGATCCACGAGAAGCTGGGCATTCGCCACGGCTCGATCACCACCATTCACGACCTGACCAACACCCAGAGCATTCTCGATCAGCCGCACAAGGATCTGCGCCGTGCGCGTGCTTCGGGCATGAGCCTGATCCCGACCAGCACCGGCTCGGCCACCGCGATTGCCGAAATCTTCCCAGAGCTGCGTGGGCGCCTAAACGGCCACGCCGTACGCGTGCCGCTGGCCAACGCTTCACTGACTGACTGCGTCTTTGAAGTCGAGCGTGCCACCACTGTTGAGGAGGTGAATCAATTCCTCAAGGACGCCTCCGAGAACGAGCTGAAAGACATCCTCGGTTTTGAGGAGCGTCCGTTGGTGTCCATCGACTACCGCACCGACCCGCGCTCATCGATCATCGATGCACTGTCGACGATGGTGATCAATGGCACTCAAGTGAAGATCTATGCCTGGTACGACAACGAATGGGGCTATGCCAATCGCGCCGTCGAACTGGCCAAACTGGTCAGTCTGGCGGACTAAGGAGCGGTCATGAAAGCGTTGTCAGCCCTCGCTCCGGAAGTGCGGCAGTATTTGCTCGTCACGGGCAACTATTGGGCCTTCACCCTCACCGACGGTGCCTTGCGCATGTTGGTGGTGTTGCACTTTCACGCGTTGGGCTACAGCCCACTGCAAATCGCGGCGTTGTTTCTGTTCTACGAAATCTTTGGCGTGATCACCAACCTGGTGGGTGGCTACCTCGGCGCCCGGCTGGGCCTGAACCGAACCATGAACATCGGGCTGGGGATGCAGGTTGTGGCGCTGCTGATGCTGACGGTTCCGGTAGCCTGGCTGACCATCCCGTGGGTGATGGGCGCTCAAGCACTGTCCGGGATCGCCAAAGACCTGAACAAGATGAGTGCCAAAAGCTCCATCAAGCTGCTGGTTCCGGATGGGCAGCAGGGGCAGTTGTACAAGTGGGTAGCAATCCTCACTGGCTCGAAAAACGCACTCAAGGGCGTCGGCTTCTTTCTGGGCGGAGCCTTGCTGGCATTGATCGGCTTCAAAGGCGCCTTGCTGGCCATGGCGAGTGTTCTGGCGTTGATCTGGATCAGCAGTTTGATCCTGTTGAAAAAGGACCTGGGCAAGGCCAAAGCCAAGCCCAAATTTCGCGACATCCTGTCCAAGAGCCGGGCAATCAATATCCTCTCGGCGGCTCGGATGTTCCTGTTCGGTGCCCGCGATGTCTGGTTTGTGGTGGCCTTGCCGGTGTACCTGAGTAGCGTGTTCGGCTGGGACTTCTGGGAGGTTGGCGGCTTCCTTGCGGCCTGGGTGATTGGCTACGGCATCGTGCAGTCGTTTGCGCCCAACATCACTGGCAAGAAACGCGGCCACGTACCGGATGGTAGGGCGGCATTTCTGTGGGCCATTGCACTGGCGGGGCTGCCTGCGGCAATCGCTCTCGGGCTGAACACCGGGCTGTCGCAACAGGCGGTGCTGTTGGGTGGATTAATGGTCTTTGGCGCGTTGTTCGCGGTGAATTCGTCGCTGCACAGCTATCTGATCGTGTCCTACGCCAAGGAAGATGGCGTGTCGCTGGATGTGGGTTTTTATTACATGTCGAACGCGATGGGGCGACTTATCGGCACAGTGCTCTCTGGCTGGGTTTATCAGTTGTATGGGCTGGGTGCGTGTTTATGGATATCGAGTGCATTTGTGCTGCTTGCAGCTTTGATTTCGATTGCATTGCCTCGTCACGCATGTGATGAATGACCACTTTTGGCCGATTGGAGTCAGTCCGGAGTCATCAAAACCGCAAGCGTCATATTGATAAACTCTTCGTTTTTATCAATAGTTTGCAGGGCGCCGCGGACATTGCCGGCGACTTCTGCTGAGCCGCGCTGCTCAACCCATAGCGTCAGCTCCATGATGGCTGCTTCCAGGGCGAGCTGGTACTCGTTGATTTTATATAGAAGGGAAGGGAGCTGGTCTGAGTTTGGCAATCGCGAATCCTCCGTGAAGAATTCAGCGTAGCAGTCGAATGGTGAGTGGGGTGAAGTACTGCCGGCGCTTCCCGAGTAATCGGCGACGCCAAAGACGACAAGCAAAGAACCGGTAGTGCCCGTGACAGGCCTGTCTGGAAGGCTGCTTAAAAATTGCTACAAAGGCGCAGAGATAAAGCAGGATGGTCTAGGCGGGCCGGGGGTGCGGAGGATAGCTACATCCAATCCATCATCCGAGCAACAGAAAAACGGCGGGACAATGGCGCAGGTGCAGCGGTGATTGGCAGCATGGGGATGTCTGAAATCGGTAAGGCTGGGAGGTGGTGGAGTTTATCAGGATTGCGGCTGTGAGGTTCGGGCGAGTCCTGCTTCCATGCCCTGTAGCAGCGAGGTGGATTACGCAAGACAGTCATAAAACAGGCTGCTAGCATCCGCCTACCGAGTTTTTCAAGGAACGGATTCCATGTTTAAAAAATCGCCCAATTCACGCCCAGATCTCATCAACTTCAACTCCATCGTCGCCGCCGCGCAACGAATATCTGGTTCAGTGATCCGCACCCCAACTGTTTCGAGCCCTCGTCTGACTGAACAGACCCAACGGCCCGTCTTCCTCAAGCTTGAAAACTTGCAAGTTGGCGGATCGTTCAAAGCCCGCGGTGTGCTCAATAAATTCTCGGCATTGTCGGAAGATGTAACCAGCGCAAAATTCGTCGCAGTCAGCGGCGGTAATTTTGGTATTGCCATCGGCGAGGCCGCGAAGCGCTTCGGTGCTGATGTGACGGTCATTGTCCCGAAGAGTGCGCCGTCGTCGTCGATTGACCGGATTCGTGCCTCTGGCAGTTCGGTCATTGTGGAAAGCGATGTTTACGCTGCGTTTGCCAGGGCGAAAGCGCTGGAGGAAGAGGGGTATGGGGTCATTGATGATTGCAGCGATACGCTGATCGCTGAAGGCCACGGAACGCTTGCCCTTGAGTTTATTGCGGACTGCCCTGCACTCACTGACGTCTTCGTTGCTGTCGGTGGCGGGGCGATGCTGGCGGGGGTGGCGACGGCGTTGAAGGCGATCAAACCCGACATCCGGATCTGGGGCGTCGAGACCGTCGGGGCGAGTTCCATGTACCAGGCGTTGCAGGCAGGAAAGCCGGTTGACGTCGAGATCAGTTCGATCATCTCAACGCTGGGCGTGCCGGTTATCGATGAGCTGATGCTGGCCCACGCTCAACACTATGTAGAAGACATGGTGATCGTGTCTGATCAGGAGGCGATCGAGGGCATGCTTGCCTTCGGAGAGGAGGCGGGACTCTGGGTAGAGCTCGCGACGGGGGCGCTTATTCCTGCGGTACTTGCTACCGCACCTGAGCTTCCTGATAACGCTGTCATCGGCCTTGTGGTGTGTGGCGGGAATATATCGCATCAAGAGATGGGGAAGTGGGCGGACGCTCCGCGAATGTCCTGATTGGGCGACAGCGGCCCTCCTGCTTTGGGAGGGCGCTGAACTAGCGATTGCTTCGCGAGCGGACGCAGGCTTCGCCAGCGGCTACAGGAGATTTGTTGTTAGTTAGGGGCGGGTACCGCCAGCCACTGTCCCAGCACTTTCTGATAATTCCCGGTGACCTTGGCCAGGTGCAGCCACTGATCGACATACAGCTTCCAGGTCATGTCATCGCGAGGCAGCAAGTAGGCCTTTTCACCGTACTGCATGAATTGAGTCGGATTTACCGCGCACAACCCAGGCTTGAGTTTTTGCTGGAACAACGCTTCCGACGCATCGGTAATCATCACGTCTGCTTTCTTGTCGAGCAGCTCCTGAAAGATGGTCACGTTGTCGTGCAACCGCAGCTGCGCCTTGGGCAGGAACGCGTGAACAAACGCTTCGTTGGTACCGCCCGCCGGTTCCACCAGGCGTACCGTTGGCTGGTTGATCTGCTCGACTGTCTGGTACAGCGACTGATCTTCGCAGCGCACCAAGGGGATTTTGCCGTCGACATCAAGCGTGGTGCTGAAGAAGGCTTTCTTCTGACGTTCCAGAGTGACGGAGATACCGCCCATGCCGATGTCGCATTTGCCCGCGATCAGGTCGGGCATCAGGGTTTTCCAGGTGGTTGGCACCCATTCGACCTTTACGCCCAGGCTATCGGCCAGTGAGCGGGCCATGGCAATGTCGATGCCGGAGTATTCGCCGTCTTCAGCTTTGTAGGTATAGGGTTTGTAGTCGCCGGTCGTGCAGACGCGCAGCTGGCCCTGCTGCAGAACGCTGTCCAGATGAGAGGGGCCTTCCTGGGCCTGCACGCCCATGGACAGGGCGAGCAGGCTACCGAGTAGCATCGTGCTTTTCAGGTTTTTCATTATTTTTGGGCTTATTTGATGGTTCGGGTGAACCGATCAAACCATCAAAGCAAAGCAGAATCCAGCATTGAACTCGCCGCCTTGGGCGGGGGCGGCAAGTTCAAATGTACCTACTTGCGGCTGGTTGTTTTCCCTGCCGAGGCCACAGTGGCGCCGCTGCAATTAATATAAGAAGAAGATTTCAGCCAGCGTTGATCCGGGTAATACGAAAACAGCAGCTGCCCATCTTTCATCGAATCAATCAGTCGGCGGGCAACCGCAGGTCGCACGGCCGGGCAACCCAGGCTTCTGCCGATCCGGCCGTTGGCACGGGCCAGCACCGGGCTGACGTAGGGCGCGCCGTGGATGACGATGGCGCGGTCAAAAGCGTTGTCATTGAAGCCGGGCTCCAGGCCTTCCATGCGCAGTGAATAGCCATTTTGGCCGACATAACTTGCCTGGGTGCGATACAACCCCAGACTGGTGGCGAAGCTTTCATTTTGATTGGAGAAGTTCACGGCCATGTTCTCGCCGCTGTTTCGGCCGTGGGCAACCAGTTCATGAAAAAGCAATTTGCGCTTTTTCAGATCGAACACCCACAGGCGTTGTTCGGTCGAAGGCAGTGAGTAATCGATCACGGCCAGACGCTGGGCAGGAATTGCGCCCTGGACTTGTGAGCATTGTGAAGCACGTACGGCGAGGTTTATAACAGTGGCGTTGGCATCGGGAGCGGCTTTGACGAGAGCGGCTGCAAGTGAATCGGCGTACGCTGCCGGTACTGAAAGGGATGTCAGCAGCAGGGCCGTGAATAACGAACGAATGCGGTCTCGCGCCATATAGATGTCTCATCGTGATAGTTTCGAGTCTAGCTGTTTGCGGGAAGCTAGCCGTTTAATTCGGGAGATTAAGGATTATCCATGGTGCAATCAACAAGGTTATTCGTCATAAGCCGCGTGTTTTTTATGGTCTTTCTGATCAGCGGTTCTGCGCTTGCAGAAAATTCGTCGATTGAGCCGACAATTGCTCCGAACATCCTTAGGGGTGCCGCCGTCGACGACAACGTCGGCCAGGCGATTCAAGCGAAGCTTTCTCCACTTACCACCGCCTTTCCGCCATTGCTGACTTCGTCGCGTTACAAGCGAGTCGATATCAGTCGTATGGTGCTGGATTTCTATTCCCATCGCGGTTACCGCGCGGCCTGGACACACGAAAAGGACGTCGCGCAGTTGTTCACCAGCCTGCACGCCACTCAGGTTGAAGGGTTGAACCCGGCGGATTTTCACATTGATGAGCTGGCCAGGTCCCAGCCGTTGATGCAGGCCGAAACATCGACCCCCGAGCAACGCGCCGCGTTTGATATTGCCGCGACCCACACGTTCCTGACTGCGCTGCTGCAGTTGCGCCGGGGCAAGGTCGACCCGTCTCGATTGGATATTCACTGGAATTTCGACCCCGCGGATGTTGACCCGCGTGAAGACGTGAACAAGTTTTTCATCGCACTCGATGAGCATGATGTGGCCAGGGCCTTTGCCCAGGCGCCGCCTCAAGAGGCCGTTTACGTAGGCTTGCGTGAAGGCTTGGCGCAGTTGCGCAAGGTGCGCGAGATCGGTGGCTGGCCGAAAGTCGCCGAAGGTCAATCGCTCAAGCCAGGTATGGATCTACCTGCCGTCGCGCAGTTGCGTGCGCGGCTGGTGGCTGGCGGTTTTCTTGATCCGCGCCTGGCGCGGGGAACCCAGTACGATGCCGCCGTCACTGCGGCGGTGAAGAAGTATCAGACCGATCAATACCTTGGCGCCGATGGCGTGGCAGGGAAGACGACCCTGGCGGCGCTGAACGTGCCCGTCGACGCGCGTATCGATCAGGTGCGCGTGAACATGGAGCGTGCGCGTTGGCTGCTGTACAAGCTGCAAGGTACGTTCGTGATTGTCGATATCGCCGGGTACAAAGTGGCGATGTACCGTGACGGCAAACCGATCTGGCGGTCCCGGGTGCAGGTGGGCAAACCGTTTCGCAATACCCCGGTGTTTCAGGCCGAGATCACTTATGTGACGTTCAACCCGACCTGGACGGTGCCGCCGACGATTCTCAAGGAAGATGTGATACCGAAGATCCAGAAGAATCCAGGTTACCTCGCCGCGAACCGTATTCGAGTGATCGACCGGCAGGGCGCGGAGCTTGATCCGTCGAGCGTTGACTGGAGCAACCCGCGTGGCATCAGCCTGCGCCAGGACGCCGGTCCGGACAGCTCGTTGGGTCAGGTGGTCATCCGGTTCCCCAATGACTACGCGATTTATCTTCACGACACGCCCCATCGCGAGTTGTTCTCCAAAACCGTGCGCGCCACCAGTTCGGGCTGCATCCGCGTAGAGAACCCGTTGCAATTGGTCGAGCTGCTGTTTAACGACCCGGTACATTGGGACAGTGCAGGTATTCGGAAACAGTTGGCCAATGGCAAGACGCAAAACATCAAGCTGCCGGTCAAAGTGCCGGTGTTGTTGGCGTACTGGACGGTGGACCTGAGTAAGGACGGACGGGTGACCTTCAAACCGGATGTCTACGACTACGATTCGGCGGTCCTGCGGGGTTTGAATCTGCCGTCGAAGTTACCCATTCTGGATTTGCTGCGGGCAGGAGCTCCCGCCGTGGTGATCAACCCGAAACAATAGGGGGCTGAATATGGATGTTGCGCAAGAAGCCAGGGAACTGCTCAAAAGTCCGCGACAGGTGCGTGACCTGGAGGAGTGCCGCAATATTGAAAGTGGTGCGGTTTTTATCATCGCCTCGGGTGCATCGGCCAAAGACTTTCCCCTGGCGAAGTATGCCGACGTGCCGATGATCACAATGAACGGCGCGATTTCTTTGTTCATTGGCTCTGGCGTCAAACCGTACTTTTACATCTGCTCGGATGACGCTTTCTACAGGGAGCAGCCCCGTCTGAGTGGGGAAGCGATGCGCCTTAGTCAGCGTGTGGCCGTGCCACAAAACCACATGCATTACGAGGCACTTGATCCTGCGGGCCAGCTGTATCTATTGACCCGTGCGCCGAAACTTTCCTGGTTCGATCTGATGTGTCGGCGCGACGAGGAGCTGATCAGAAGTCGAAAGTTGGGGGCAGGTCGCAATAGAAGCCTGGGGTTCAGCAAGAACCTCAAACGCGGTTTTTTTGATGCCCGCACCGTGGCCTATCTGGCGTTGCAAATTGCCTATCACGTGGGATTTACCAAAGTGTTTTTGGTGGGCGTCGATCTGGATCAGTCGGCGAATCGTTTTTATGAAACGCCAGGCTCGTTCGTGTCACCTTGTACGCTGGACGAGCATTTTCATACCCGTATCCTGCCGTCGTTCAAGATTTTGTCGAAGTACGTCATGAACAAAGACTTTCAGGTCTACAACCTGTCCAGGTCCTCAAGGATTCCCGCCGAACTGGTTTCCCGAGTGACGTTTGAGGACGTCGACAGGATGATTGCTGGTTAACCCCCCCCTGATGAAACCAAATCTGTAGCAGCTGGCGAAGCCTGCGTCCGGCTGCTACATAAAGCGGTTCAAGGTCGTCGGCTGCTATGCATAGCGCGAGGCGATACCTCTAAAGGACAATTGTCTCGTCACTAAGGCGTAGACTACGCTCACAAAAAACAAGGGCTTTGGGTCGATGCCCATGCCTTGCCCTCTCAGGATGAGCTTTTGCCAATTCCCCTTCACGATCCGCTTCACACCCCCGGTGGTACGTTGAAACGATTACCGCTGCGTAAGGCCGCGGTATTGTTTATTGCGGCGGTCTGCCTGTGTCTCTGTGGTCTGTTGTACCTGCAACTGGAGCAGTCACGCCGCCATGACCTGGCTGAAGCGCAGGTGGCATCGTCCAACCTGACCCGTGCCATGGCGCAGCAGGCCGAAGACACCTTTATGAAGGCCGACCTGGTACTGAGCAGCCTGGCCGACTGGATTCAGGCCGACGGCTATGGCGCTGCGCAATTACCACGGCTACGCAAAACCTTCGCGCGGCGAGTAATGGCGCTGAATCAGTTGCACGGGATTTTTCTGTTCGACAAGCAGGGACAGTGGGTGGTGACCTCGTTTGACGACCTGCCTCGCGGTGCGGGTGTGGCAGATCGTGAGTATTTCAAATTTCACCAGCAGAACGTTTCATCCGTGGCTCACATCGGCCCGGCTATCCGCAGCAAGGAAAACGGAGAGTGGATCATTCCGGTGTCCAAGCGGGTGAACGACCGAAACGGCAAGTTTCAGGGCGTCTTGATGGCCGGGATCAAGATGTCTTACTTCGACCAATTCTTCAAAAGCTTCAGCATTGATGACAACGGTTCGATGTTCTTGGCGCTGACCGATGGAACCTTGCTGGCTCGACGACCGTTTGTGGAGGCGCAGATCGGTACGTCATTGGCCCAGGGGGAAATTTTTCAGACATTGCTGCCCAAAGCATCCACCGGCAACGCCATGATCGGCTCAGTAGTGGACGGCATTGTGCGGTTGTATGGCTACCGTCAGCTGGACGCGTACCCGCTGGTCGTGTCCGCCGCGTCCTCCGAGGATGCGATTCTCAAGCACTGGTACGACACAGCGTTTCAATCCATCGTAATTGTCGCGTTGGTGTTGCTCGGTGTGGGGCTGTTCGGTTGGGTGTTCATTCAGCAGGTGCGCAATGGCGAAAGAATAGAGGCTGATTTGCGTGAGGCTCAGGAAGCGCTGGAGTTGATCGCGACCCATGACAGTCTCACCGGATTGGCCAACCGACGGCTGTTCGAACGGGCGATGGACATCGAGTTCGGACGTGGGGCCCGCCAGGCGAGTTCATTGAGTCTGATCATGCTCGATATCGATTTCTTCAAGCGTTACAACGATACCTACGGGCACGTGGCCGGTGATCACTGCCTGGCTGAAGTGGCCCGGGCGATAAAGGGTTGCTGCCATCGCAAGGCCGATCTGGCCGTGCGTTACGGCGGGGAGGAGTTTGCGGTGTTGCTGCCGGACACGGACATTCGGGGCGCGATGGTGATTGCCGAGCAAATACGCCGCAGTGTCATCGACAAGAACATTAGCCACACGGGTTCGCCCACAGGCAATCTGACGGTTAGCCTGGGGTGCTATTCATTCGTGCCAACAGGGCGCGACAGTCTCGAAGTGTTCGTCGAGCGCGCAGACGCTGCGTTGTATCAGGCCAAACATTCAGGTCGCAATCGCGCTGCGGCGCTGTCGATGGAAAGCGCCGCCGATGCGCTGATGCGGTCTGATCGTTGAGATGAGCGAGCGGGCGAACAAAGCAGCCGACAGTTGATTATCGACTGCCTTTACGCGTTCAGCTGCCAGTCCCACCCCCCGCGCCACCTGTGCCTCCGCCGGCCGCACCGGTACCTCCGCCTGCGCCAGAACCGCTTGTGCCGCCGTTGGAGTTAACGCCTGAGCCGCTTGATGAACTCGATCCACTGCTGCTGCCCGAAGTGCTGCCCGGTGCAGGTGCGCCCTTGGTGTTGTTGGGCGACATCGTCGAACCACCGGTCGAACCTGATTGGGTACCGGTTGCATCAGCGCCATCGCCGGGGGCTGCATAAGTGGCGAAAGAAGCCGCGGACAACAAGCCTGCCAGTATCAGGGAAGAAATTTTGAGATTGATCATGGTACGTCTCCAAAAGTGAGTCGTTACCTGAAATTGGTGTCGCGGACCGCGTAATTGGTGCCTTTTGGATGACGAGTGGTCGACAACGCCAAGCGCGCTTCATCCAGCCAGTTCAATACCGGGACGCAACCACCCAAACGCGCAGGTGTCACACCCTAGACACCTCGCTATCAGGAGCGTTGGCCCGTGAAAAAACTACGAATCGCCACCTTCAACGTCAACGGCATGCGTGCCCGACTGCCCAATCTGCTCGCCTGGCTGGAGCGCGAGAAGCCGGATATTGCTTGCTTGCAGGAGCTTAAATCGGTCAACAGTGCCTTTCCCGCCGCCGAGCTTGAGACTGCCGGCTATGGCGCGATCTGGCAGGGCCAGTCGTCGTGGAACGGGGTGGCGATTCTGGCGCGGGATGCGCAACCGCTGGAGAGTCGGCGCGGTTTGCCGGGCGATGACAGTGATACGCACAGCCGGTACCTGGAAGCCGCCGTACACGGCGTTCTGGTGGGTTGCCTGTACCTGCCCAATGGCAACCCTCAGCCAGGACCGAAGTTCGATTACAAACTGGCCTGGTTCGAGCGGCTGATCGCCTACGCCAAGGACTTGCAGGCCAGTGACCATCCGGTGGTGCTGGCAGGCGATTACAACGTGGTGCCAACCGATCTGGACATCTACAACCCGCGCTCCTGGCTCAAGGATGCGCTGCTGCAACCGGAAAGTCGTGAGTGTTATCAGCGCCTGCTCGATCAAGGCTGGACCGACTCCCTGCGTCATCTGTACCCGGAAGATCGGCTCTATACGTTCTGGGACTACTTTCGCCAGCACTGGCAGAAAAATTCCGGCCTGCGCATCGACCATCTGCTGCTTAACCCCGCCTTGAGCCCTTATCTGGAGGAGGCGGGCGTGGATGCCTGGGTGCGCAACGAGCCCCATGCCAGCGACCATGCCCCAACGTGGATCAGGTTGGGCTCGCGCAAACGCCGTTGAAGTTTTCTCGCAGGGCTATTGGCTAAATCAATTGTCGGTCCGATGAGCTTTTGGCCTATACCTGTGGCCCATTGGTGGAGCGATCCGCGGCCACTTCAAAAGGACTGAACAATGAGCGAGCCTCGCCTGACACATCTCGCGCAGTACCTGCAACGACTCGGTTTCGATACCCCTCCGGCACCCACGCTGGAAACACTGCGCCTCCTTCAATTGCGCCATACCGGCGCTTTTGCATTTGAAAACCTTTCGACTTTGGCCGGCGAGCCGGTACTGATCGATTTGCCGTCGATCGAGCGCAAAGTGCTGCACGAAAGGCGGGGCGGGTACTGCTACGAACTCAACTGTCTGTTCCTGGCCTTGCTGCAAACGTTGGGCTTCGATGCGCGGGGCATCAGCGGTCGAGTGGTGATGGGGCAACCCGAAGGCGCGTGGACCGCCCGCACGCATCGTCTGAGTCTGGTAAGCCTGGAGGGCGTGCGCTACATCACTGATGTCGGCTTCGGTGGCATGGTCCCCACCGCGCCACTGCTGCTCGATTCACTTGCCGAACAGCTCACGCCGCATGAGCCGTATCGCATCGAGCCGCATGCCGATGGCTACACGCTTCGCGCCAACGTCGCGGGTGATTGGCGCGCGATGTACATCTTCGATCTGCAACGCCAGGAAGACATCGATTACGTCGTCGGCAACTGGTATGTCTCGACCCATCCTGAATCGTCTTTCACCAGGCAATTGATGGTGGCGCGGACTGGGGAAGGGTGGCGACGCACGCTCAACAACGGCAGTTTCGCCATTCACCGGATGGACGCTGAAAGTGAGCGGCATCAGGTGGCGAATGTGGATGAGTTGATTGATCTGCTGAAGACGGAATTCGGCATTCAAGTGCCGGCGCATGCGCGCTTGCGGCAAGTGTTGGAGCGGTTGATTCAGGGCGTATGAATACCTGCAGGACAGATTTAAAAGGGCAGCGCTGCCAAGTCTGCCCTTGGTCGCCCATTACCGGCATCGGACTCAAGGCTTCATCACCCGATGGATTTCGTTGAGTGCCTCGGCCAGTTTTTTCTCTAGATTTTGCAGTTCAGCGGTCGTTATTCCTTCGTTGATATGCGGCGCATTGCCAACAGCGGTGTGTTGATCGGCACCGACCGTTTTGCCTTTCTCGTTGAGCAAGGCCTGGCGCAAGGTATTTAAGCGAGGGGCGTCCGTGCCAACGGTCGCTAGGCGTGATGAAGATTAGCGGGGGAGGGAGGCGGGACAGGCAGGATGTGTTTCAAGGATTTTTCCGGGGGAAAAAGTCAACGCATGCAGGGGAAAATGGACATATGTCCATTATCTGACTGATGAGTTGTATACAACTCTATAGACATTTGTCCTGAGTCTTGCATACAGTGTGCGCAGAATAAAAACCAGGGAACCCCCCAACCATGAAAACGCCCCATGTTTCACACCAACGGCCCGAGGATGAAAATCTTGGAGTCGGCGCAAATATGGCTTATGGCCTGCAACACGTTCTGACCATGTACGGCGGTATCGTCGCAGTGCCATTGATTATCGGCCAGGCGGCCGGGCTTTCGCCGGCGGACATCGGTTTGTTGATTGCTGCTTCGTTGTTTGCAGGGGGGCTGGCGACGTTACTCCAGACCCTTGGTTTACCGTTTTTCGGTTGTCAGTTGCCGCTGGTACAGGGCGTGTCCTTCTCTGGCGTTGCGACCATGGTGGCGATTGTCAGCAGTGGCGGGGAGGGTGGTTTCCAGTCGATTCTTGGGGCGGTCATTGCCGCGTCGTTGATCGGGTTACTGATCACGCCGGTGTTCTCGCGCATCACGAAGTTTTTCCCGCCGCTGGTGACGGGCATCGTGATCACCACCATCGGCCTGACGCTGATGCCGGTGGCCGCACGCTGGGCGATGGGCGGCAATAGCCATTCCCCTGATTTCGGCAGCATGGCGAACATTGGCCTGGCGGCGGTGACCCTGGTGCTGGTGCTGCTGTTGAGCAAGATCGGCAGCGCAACCATCTCCCGTCTGTCGATTCTGCTGGCGATGGTGATCGGTACCATTCTCGCGGTGTTCCTCGGCATGGCGGACTTCTCGAACGTGGCCCAGGGGCCGATGTTCGGCTTCCCGACACCGTTCCACTTCGGCATGCCAACCTTCCACTTCGCCGCGATTCTGTCGATGTGCATCGTGGTGATGGTGACGCTGGTGGAAACCTCCGCCGACATTCTGGCCGTCGGTGAAATCATCGACACCAAAGTGGATTCCAAGCGCCTGGGTAATGGTCTGCGTGCCGACATGCTGTCGAGCATGATCGCGCCGATCTTCGGCTCCTTCACCCAAAGTGCCTTCGCCCAGAACGTCGGGCTGGTGGCGGTGACCGGGATCAAGAGCCGCTTTGTGGTGGCCACCGGAGGTTTGTTCCTGGTGGTCCTGGGTCTGCTGCCGTTCATGGGACGGGTGATTGCCGCGGTGCCGACTTCGGTGCTCGGTGGTGCCGGTATCGTGCTGTTCGGTACGGTGGCGGCCAGCGGTATTCGCACCCTGTCCAAGGTCGACTATCGCAACAACGTCAACCTGATCATCGTTGCCACTTCCATCGGCTTCGGCATGATTCCTATCGCCGCACCCAACTTCTACGATCATTTCCCAAGCTGGTTCGCGACCATTTTCCATTCGGGCATCAGTTCGTCGGCGATCATGGCGATCGTGCTTAACCTGGCGTTCAACCACCTCACCGCAGGCAACTCCGATCAGCAATCGGTGTTTGCAGCAGGGACTGAGCGTGTTCTGCGTTATCAGGATCTGGCAGCGTTGCGCGAAGGGGATTACTTCAGCGAAGGCAAGTTGCATGACTGCGATGGCAAGGAAATCCCGGTGATCGAGGTGGATCACGGGCACGGAGAACCGCGGCCGGCGCATGCGAAAAGCAGTGAACATGTCTGACGTTCGCAGCGAATGAAAAAGGCCGATCTGTTGCATGACAGATCGGCCTTTTTTCTTACCCGGTCGTTATTGCTCGCTTTGCGTCCAGCGCCCCATCAACGTGTTGGACGGCCGCTGTTCATCCAGCAACTTCCTCGCCGTTTCCACCCCGGCCACCGGCAGCCCCTCAGGGTTCAACAAGCCAATCTGCACCAGCACACTGGCCTGGTCCCAGTAGATGTGCTCGTGATACAGCTTGTCCCCGCGAAACTTGATCACCCCCAGCATCGGAATCTCGACGTACTTGCCGGTCGGTGCCACGTTGGGCAGCATCCAGTCGATTTCGGTGCTGTGGGTAAAGCACATGATGAATTCATCAACGATCTGCAGTGCTCCGATGGTGCGGGAGATCGGGATGAGCTTCATGTCCGGCGGGTTGCCGTGGACAAAATGGTGCTGGTAGAAGCGGCTGAGTTCCTTGGCTCCGACACCGCCGGTCATGGTCGGAATATGGTTGACGTAGGGTTCGGCGACCATGGTTGCCATGGTGGCGGGCACGTCGCGGGTGTCGAACTCATGGCGGATGTGTTCTTCCCACAGGGCGGACAGGTTGAAGTGCGGGCCGATCTCGCGCTTGAGTGCGGCGATACTGCGTTCATGGGCCATCAGCGAGGCGGACTTGTCGAAGTGCGCGCTGCCGGCCCGGGCGAAGGCGTGGTCGACGCCTGGGTACACGTAGATTTCGGTTTTGTCGTTGCCGCCGAGGTGCTCGCTGATCCGGGCGCGTGCACTGGCGTCGCAGTAGCCATCGTTTTCGGCAAAATGCAGTACCAAGCGGCCCTTGAGGTTTTCCGACTCGTGCAGCAGGTGTTCGATGCCCATGCCGTAGTAGCCGACGGCGCAGGCCACATCGGTTCGCGTGGCGGTGAGCCAGGCCAGTTTGCCGCCCATGCAGAACCCGACATAGCCCAGGCCCGTGCCTTCGACTTCAGGCAATGCACGCAGGGCGGTGAAGCAGGCGTCGATGTCGCCGACGGCCTTGTCCATGTCCAGGCGCTGAAACAGATCAATGGCGACGGCAAAGTCCGCTTCGGTGTAGCCCAGGTCAACGCCCGGCTGAAGGCGCCAGAACAGGTCCGGCACCAGCGCCACGTAACCTTCCTCGGCATAGAAATCGGCTACTGCGCGCATGTTGGCGTTGACCCCGAAAATCTCCTGGCCGATCACCACGCCGGGGCCCTTGCCGCTGGCGGGCAGGGCCAGGTAAGCGCCGAACGTGGCGCTGCTGTCCGTTGCCTGGATCTCAATCATCTTGCCCATGTCATCTACCCCATTCGGTTATCAGGTTTTATTGGCTGTCACGGTGTTGCTGGAACCACACCCGCGGCGACACGCCACGGTCTGGCCCGAGAATCGAAAAGCCGCCGTCTACTGGCACATCGACACCGGTCATCCAGCTTGCACCGGCGCTGCACAGAAAAGCCACCACGCTGCCGATCTCATGGCCACGGCCGATGCGCCCGAGCGGGTGAAAAGGTGCCCCGACGCGATCCGCCAGGTCCGGGTCGTTGTCGCTGAAGTCGGCGACGCTGGGCGACCAGGTCCAGGCCGGGGATACGCTCAGCACCCGGATGTGCTCCGGGGCCAGGGTCATGGCCAGGTTCTTCGTCAGTTGCAGGATGCCGGCCTTGGAGGCGGGGTACAGCGCGCGCCCGGCCGCGCCGAATTTGCCGCCGGTGCTGCCCATGTTGATGACCACGCCACCGGCGGGCAGATGCACGGCGGCTTTCTGGGTAAAGATGGCCGCCGACACCAGATTGACGTTCAGGGTTTTCAGCCATTGTGCGCGGTCCGAGGCCAGTCCCTGATCGGCGTACAGGCACGCGTTGTTGACCAGGATGTCGAGCCTGCCGAAGCGCTCCAGCGTGGCGGCGATGCAGGCGTCGATGTCTTCGTCACGCTCCACGTCGCAGGCTGAAAACGCGCAGTTCATTGTTTGCGCCAATGCCTGGCCAGCGTCGGCGTTGCGCCCCACCAGCATCACTCGGGCGCCCTCGGCTAACAGTTGCCGTGCGATATCCAGTCCCAGCCCCTGAGTACTGCCGGTGACAATCGCAACTTTGCCTTCGAGCATCATGACCATTCCTCCAGTGCTTGCGTGACGGGGCTGATACGGGCTATCACCGCCATGCTCGCCAGCGAGGCCGCATGCATGCCGCTGTCTGCGCTGGCGCAGGCATCTGCCGCCACCGTCACCTCGAATCCGCAATCCACCGCATGGCGCACCGTGCTTTCCACCACGGAGTGGGTCGCCACGCCAGCGATCAGCAGGTGCGAAGGATTGAACTGGCGCACCACGGTTTCCAGCGCCGAGCCAAAAAAAGCGTTGATCCGGTGATGGGTGATGACGAACTCATGATGGCTGTCCAGCGGCGCCAGGGCGCTGAAAAACTCCGCGCCCCAACTGCTTTCCCGGACTGCGCCGAGGCTGGCGACCGTGCGCAGGATCGGCGCGTTCTGGATCAGGTCGCCGTAGTCCGCACGGAACGCCACGCGCACGTGGACGATGGGCCAGCCCTTGGCGCGTGCGCCGGCGAGCAGTCGGCCGGCCGCTTCGAGCAGCGCAGCACGCGCGCGGTCATCGGCGCCCAGCCCGACCCGAATCTTGCCCTCGGGGTGCAATACGTCGTTTTGATAGTGCAGGGCGATCACCACCGGCGCGCTCATCACACGAACACCTCAAGATTGGCGAACACGTCGTTGCAGTTGATCAGGTCCACACGCTTGAGCTGGATCTGCCAGCCACCACCGTCCTGGGCGGCCAATTTGTAGGTGTAGCGACCGGCGAGCTGGCGCTGTTCCAGGCGCCATTCGCTGTACTGGAAGCTCGCGCTGATCACCAGCAGGCCCTCGGCGTCGAGCCCCTCGACCATCACATTGCCGACCAGGTGCGCGGTTTGGGTCTGCGGTTGCTGGGACCAGTTGCGAGCGTTCTCCACCCGCCGAATCCGCACCTCACGCAGCATGCGGTTTTCCCAGAACAGCGAGATATGATCGAACGGGTCGGCCTGCTCGTGTTTGTGCGGCACCCAGTACATACCGGTGTCGGTGAACAGCTTGTCCCACTCCCAGAAACGCCGCTCATCCAGCAGGCGCGCCTCCCGGTAAAGAAATTGTTCGAGCTGGCGCAGGGTCTCGACGGGCACATGGGCGGGGGTCAACTGGCGGGTGTCGACGTCGATTCGGCGGTCAAGCAGCATGGGTGCTCTCCTTGGCGATCAGCGTGGCGGTCATGAACTGTTTCCAGGCGGCGAACTGGTTGCGCATCGGCAGTTCGCTGGTGCCGTTGGTGGACACCGCGCCGTCGTCCAGCAGCTGATCGGTACCGACGTAGCGGTGCATGCTGATCCACTCGCCACCGCGGGTCATGTTGCCTTCCTGGCAGCGCGCATAAACCTCAACATCGTCGGGCATCACGTTGGAGGAGGGCGAGTTGATGACGTTGGCATAGGTCAGCGCGCGATCGAACACGGCCTCCGGCGCACCTTTGCAGCGGAAGGTCTGGATCTCGACCATGGTCTGGTCGACGGCGATCGGGCGGATCACCCGGAATTGCATGAACACCGTGTGCGGCGAGCCGCTGCCGTAGATCACCGTGTTGTGGCGGTTCATGCCCAGGATTTCCTTGGCACGCTGTTCGCCGTAGGCCTGGCTCAGGCATTCGAAATGAGCGCGGGAGACCTCGTCGCGCTCGGCGGCGGCCGGGTCGAAGATGGCTTCCATGTAGCCGTGGCCGTTGTGGTAAGCGCGCAGCTCGAGCTTTTCCCAGAAGTCATAGGGCTCGCCGTTGCCGTCCATGATCAGCAGCTCGAAGGGCATTTCACCGATGGCTTCGGCTTCGCCACGCGCAGCGTCAACCGACGATTCGTGGGTCACGCGAGCGTGCATGGTGTCGTGCAGGTTCTCGTAAAACACCTTCCAGTTCGAGCGTTGCTTGACGCGGAAAATGCCGCCCGCCACTTCGACTTCACCGACCGGTGAGCGGTCGCACAGGTTGTCGATGGAGGTGATGACGCCGCCCAGAAATGCTTTCAGGTCCGGTCCGAATGCGGCCTGGCTGGCAAACACAAACCCGCGATAGGTGTCGACGCGGGCCACACTGGCCATGGAGAAATCCGGATGTTTGGGGTCGTAGCAGGTGCCTTCGAAACCGCTCTTGAGCGGCGCCGACAGATGCTGGCCGTCGAGCTTGAAGGTCCAGGCGTGGTACGGGCAGCGGAAGAATTTGCCGACACTGCCGTCACCGTCGGCCACCAGTTTCGCGCCCTTGTGCGGGCAGCGGTTGTACAGCACGCTGACTTGCTGATTGGCGCCGCGCACCATGATGACATCCTGATCACCGATGCGCGTGGTGTGGTAGTCGCCGGGGTTCTTGACCTGGCTTTCGTGGCCGACGTAGATCCAGGCGTTGCCGTAGATGCGTTCCATTTCCAGCTTGAACAGGGTCGGGTCGGTGTAGACGCTCTTGTGAACGCTGTCCTCGCGGATCAAGGCAGCGATTTGCTCATTGGTCGGTATCACGGGATGTCCTCGGCTTGTCACAGATCGAGCACCAGCAGCGCGCTGCTGGCACGGGAGACACAGGTACAGAAACTGCCGCTGGCGCGGTCGCGCGCCGACAGGCAGATGTCGCGGTGATCGGGCTGACCGTCGATGACCTGGGCGACGCACACGCCACAGTCACCCCGTCGGCAGTCGAACATCGGGTCCAGGCCAGCCGCGAGCATGGCGTCCAGCACGCTTTGCCCGGCGGCGACTTGCAGGCTCACGCCGCTCTCGCGCAGGTGCACCTCAAAACCGTGATCACCGGCCATTTCCAGGGCGCCGCTGAACAGTTCGTAATGCAGGTGATCTTCGGCCCAACCCTGATCGCGGGCGCAGGCCAGTACGCTGTTGAGCAGGGCGGTCGGGCCGCAGATGTAGAGGTGCAGGCCCGGTCTTGGCGAGGCCAGGATTTCGGCGGCCGGGAAGCGCTTTTGCGGGTCGCCGCCGCTGATCCAGCAGTGGTGGTCCAGGCAGGCGCGGGCCTCTGGCAGATACGCCATCTGCACTTCATCACGACCGGCGTAGTGCAGGGTGAACGGCTTGCCCGCTGCTTGCAGCGATCTGGCCATGCTCAACATGGGC
Organism: Pseudomonas sp. MDV22-iso1; assembly: GCF_058145095.1. Classification (NCBI taxonomy): domain Bacteria; kingdom Pseudomonadati; phylum Pseudomonadota; class Gammaproteobacteria; order Pseudomonadales; family Pseudomonadaceae; genus Pseudomonas; species Pseudomonas sp. MDV22-iso1. The sequence goes on along the minus strand of NZ_JBYVMF010000003.1, from coordinate 262,194 downwards.
GTGATGCCGATGCCACCGGCGATCAGCAGGGCGTGTTCGGTGTTTTCACACAGCGGGAAGTGGTTGCGTGGTGCATCGGCCAGCAGTTCATCGCCGACCTTGAGCGAGTGCACCCAGCGCGATCCCCCTGTGCTCGTCTCTTCGAGCTGGACGGCGATTTCGTAGTGCTCGCCGTCAGGCAGGTTGACCAGGGAATAGGCACGGCGTTGAGCGCGATGGCCAGGGACATGCAACTCAAGGTGCGCCCCGGCGGTGAAGCCCGGCAGTCTCTGCGCGTTGCTGGATACCAGCAACATGCGGCGGATTCTGGGGGTCAAGGACTCGATCTGTTGGACCCTGAGCGAGAGGCTGGACATACGCAATTCCTGTCTGAATTCGTAGCCACTGTATGAAGCTTGAGGGGGTCAAAAAAGCCGCAAACGGCAAACCGGTATCCACTTTTGGCGAGAGTGATCCACTTCCTGAAAGCACCGCGCGCAATCTGGATACTGCACCCAGTACCCTGTAGGAGCGAGCTTGCTCGCGATGGTCGTCAACGATGACGCGGGGATCCTGATTCCCCGCGGTGTTCTCTGCTTCATCGCGAGCAAGCTCGCTCCTACAAGGAATGGGGTTTCAGGTGTTTCAATAGCGCATGCAACTGTTCGCCATCCGCCCGGGCCAGGTCGTCCAGCACTGCAAAGTGATGACACCCTGCAAGCTCGACAAGGCTCACGGCCTGCCCGGCCTCGTGACAGGCAGTGGCGTAGTCGCGTGAGTGCCGGATCAGTTCCGGTAATTCATCCGCGCCCACGGTCAGCAATAACGGCGCGCCATCGCCGATCAGCCGCTGGGGGCTGTAGCGCTGAATGTCTTCTGCGCTCAGGTGCAGCTTGTCGTTCAGCCAGCAGTGACTGATGGGGTCCAGTTCCATCAGGCCGCTGATGGGCATGGCCAGGGTCACCAGCGGGTGCTGGCGATACAGCGCGGTCAGATGCCCGCCCGCCGAGTGTCCGCACAGCACCACCTGCTGACCGATGTTCAAGGCTTCGCGATGCTTCAGCAGATAGTCCAGTGCCTTGCCGATTTGCCCGACGATGGTGCCCATGCTCGCCTCGGGCGCCAGGGTGTACTCCAGCAATCCGACATTGAACCCGGCTTCGATCAGGCCTTCGGCGACGAAGGCATAGTCGTCCTTGTCCGAGGCCTGCCAGTAACCGCCATGAATGAACAGCACTGTCGGCGCCCCGGCATCCGCCTGGGCATACCAGTCGAAACGCTCGCGCAGGGCCTCGCCATACGGCACGTCTCGTTGCCAGGCATGGCGTGCGTAGGTCTCGGCGCTGCACTGGCGAAAACGCTGCATGATCTGTGGAAAATCACCCACGGCGGCGACGTTGTTGTAGGCCTGATCGAGGTCCATGGCGGTTCACACTCCCAAGTAGCGTTGCGACAGTTCCGGTTGTGCCGCCAGTTCCAGCGGTGTGCCGTCCCAGACCTGGCGTCCCTTCTCGATAATGTGATGACGGTCGACCACCCGCGCCATTTCCTTGAGGTTCTTGTCGATCACCAGAATCGTCTCGCCCTCGGCCTTGAGCGTGGCCAGGCAATGCCAGATCTGCTCGCGAATGATCGGTGCCAGGCCTTCAGTGGCTTCGTCGAGAATCAGCAGGCTGGGGTTGGTCAGCAGTGCGCGGCCGACCACCAGCATCTGCTGCTCGCCGCCCGACAACGTGCGTGACAGCTGGTCCTGGCGTTCCAGCAAACGCGGGAACAGTTCATAGACCCGCGCCAGGTCCCACTTGCCCCGCGTGGCGGTGGCCAGCAGGTTTTCCCGCACGCTCAAGGTGCCGAAGGCGCGGCGGCCTTCCGGCACCAGCCCCAGGCCCGCCTTGGCGATGCGAAAGGGCGCTGCACCGCGCATTTCCGTGCCGTTGATGCGGATGCTGCCGGCACTGGGCTTGAGCAATCCCATGATCGATTTGACCGTGGTGGTCTTGCCCATACCGTTGCGGCCGATCAGCGATACCACCTGGCCTTGCTCGATGCTCAGGTGCATGTCGAACAGCACCTGGCTCAACCCGTAGCCCGCTTTCAAGCCTTGAACTTCAAGCATGTTCTTCTCCCAGGTAAGCGGCCCGCACTTGCGGATCGTTGCGCACTTGCTCGACGCTGCCGGTCAGCACCGTCTGGCCGTACACCAGCACCGTAATGCGGTCGGCGAGGGCGAATACCGCGTCCATGTCGTGTTCAACCAGCAGGATCGCGTAGCGGCCCTTGAGGCTTTGCAGCAGCTCGGTCATGCGCGCGGATTCGTCGGCGCCCATCCCGGCCATCGGCTCATCGAGCAACAGCACCGACGCTTCCTGTGCCAGCGCCAAGGCGATCTCCAATTGCCGCCGTTCGCCATGGGACAGCTCGTGGACCGGGTCTTGCGCGCGAGGGCCCAGGCCCACCTGCTGCAAATAGCCCAGCGCCGGTTCCAGCAGGCGGGTATCGCGGCTCAACGGACGCCACATGCCGAACGCCTTGCCTTCGCGGGCGGCGATGGCCAGGGCGATGTTCTCCAGCAGCGTAAACTCGGTGTACAGCTGACTCACCTGGAAAGCCCGTGCCAGACCCAGGCGCGGCCGTTGCCAGGCCGGCACGCGAGTGATGTCCTTGCCGTTGAGGTGGACCTGGCCCTGATCGGGGAAAATCTCCCCGGCGATCTGCGCAATCAGCGTGGATTTACCAGCGCCGTTAGGGCCGATGATGGCGTGCAATTCGCCCTTGGCCAGTTCAAGGCTGGCGCCGTTGGTGGCTTTCACCGCACCGAAGGATTTGTACAGATCACGAATCGACAGTTGTGAGCTCATGGGCGTGCCTCCACGGCGACGTTCGGTTTGACGGCCACCACCTTCGGTTTGCGCTGCAACACGCTCAGCAGCAATCCGTAAACGCCTTTCTTGCCGAACAGCACCACCAGCAGCAACAGGGGGCCGAAGATCAACATCCAGTGTTCGGTCCATTGGCTCAGTACCTGTTCAAGGCCCAGGTAGGTGGCCGCGCCCAGCAGTGGGCCGATCAGGGTCCCGACGCCGCCGAGGATCACCATCGCCATCAGCTCGCCGGACTTGTGCCAGGCGCCCATGTCGGGGCTGACGAACAGTGCGTAGTTGGCCCACAGAATCCCTGCCAGACCACCGCCGGTGCCGGCAATCACAAACGCCGTCAGGCGATAGCGCAAGGGTTTGAAGCCCAGGCTGACGCTGCGCCGCTCGCTCTGCTTGAGCCCGCGCAGCACGTAACCAAAACGCGAATTGACCAGCCGCCGGCACAGCAGCAACCAGCCGGCCAGCAGCGCTACGCACAGGTAATAGAAGTGGTTGGGGTCACCCAGGTCCAGTGTGCCGAGGGTATTGCGCCCGTTGAGCAGAATGCCGTCGTCGCCGCCATACAGCGACAGCGATCCGAGCACGAAATAGAGCATCTGGCCGAATGCCAGGGTGATCATGATGAACTGCACACCGCTGGTGCGCAGCGACAGATAACCCACCAGCAGCGAGAGCAGCGCACACACCAGCAGGGCCAGCGGCCACACCACCAGCGCGCTGTTGCTGCCTTGCCAGCCCCACAGCGGCATGCCTTGCGAGGTGTGAAAGGCAACGATGCCGACGATGTAACCGCCCAGGCTGAAGAACGCGGCATGGCCGAAGCTGACCATGGCGCCGTAACCGATCAGCAGGTCCAGGCTGACAGCCGCCATGCCGTAGATCGCCAGGCGGGTGAAAAAGCTGACCAGATAAGGTTCGTGTAACCAGTGGGCCAGCAGCGGCATGCAGGCGAAGGTCGCCAGGCACGCAAGATCGATGATGAGACGGGGTGACATAGCGTTCTCCTCAGGCGCGGGCCGGCAGCAGGCCGCGCGGACGCACCAGCAGCACCAGGGCCATGACGATGTAGGCGCTGGCGGAAATCAGCCCGGCGCTCAGGGTGCTGCTGGTGTCGCTGGGCAGCAGTTGGTCCAGCAACGGCGGAATGTAGGCACGGCCCAGGCTGTCGACCATGCCGATCAGCAAGGCGCCCACCAGCGCACCGCGCACCGAGCCGACGCCACCAACGACGATGACCACAAAGGTGGTGATCAGGATCTTCTCGCCCATGCCGATCTCCACCGACAGCAACGGTGCCGCCATGAATCCGGCCAGCCCGCACAGCACGCAGCCAAAGACAAACACCAGGGTGTACAGCCGGGCGATGTTGACGCCCAGTGCACCGACCATTTCATGGTCGTCGGCACCGGCGCGAATCAGCATGCCCAGGCGCGTGTGGTTGATCAGCAGCCACATGCCGATCGCCACGAGCAGCCCGGCGGCGATGAACAGCAGCCGGCTGACCGGGTACATCAGCCCCGGCAGCACTTCGACAAAGCTTGAATACCATTCAGGCGTGGGCATTGCCGGCGGGCTGCGGCCGAAGATCAGGGTCAGCAGTTCGTTGCTGAAGAACACCACGGCCAGGGTCGCCAGCACCTGATCCAGGTGATCGCGTTGGTAGAGGCGGCGCATGATCGAGGTTTCGATCAGCACGCCGTAGCAGGCCGAGCCAATCAGCGCAGCCAGGCCACCCAGCCAGAACGAACCGGTGGCCATGGCGGTGTAGGCGGCGCAGAAGGCGCCCACCATGTAAAAGGCACCATGGGCGAGGTTGATCACGCCCATGATGCCGAAAATCAGGGTCAGGCCGGAGGCCAGCAGAAACAGCAAAGCGCTGTATTGCAGGCCGTTGAGAATCTGTTCGAGCAATAACATGACTGCGTTCCTCATGAAAACGCCCCGCAGGTGTTCTGCGGGGCGAGGACGGGGCTCAGAGACCGGTCAGATCGAGCATTGAGCGGCGTAGCTGTCGACGTGGCGGGTCGCCAGGGTCTTGATCGGCACTTCGATCAGCTTGCCGTCGGCGCCGGTCTGCACTTGCAACAGGTACCAGTCGATGACCGGGTGCCGGTTCTGGGCGAAGCTGAAGTCACCGCGAATGGAGTCGAACTTGACGTTCTTCATCGCCGCGCGAAAGGCCGGTTGGTCTTTCAAATTGCCCTGGGAGGCTTTCAGGGCGGCGCCGATCAGCCGTGCCGTGTCGTAGGTTTGAGCGGCATACACCGTAGGGACGCGCTTGTACTTCTCGGTGAACGCCTTGATGAAGGCCTGGTTGGCCGGGTTGTCCGATTGCGGGTTCCACAAGGTCACAACGTTGGTGCCCTTGGCCACGTCGCCGACAGCGGCGAGCATGCGTTCATCCATGGAGAACACCGGTACGACCATCGGAACCTGTGCCGACAGGCCCGAGCCGCCGTATTGCTTGGCGAAGTTGATACCGCCGCCGCCCGGGTGAAACTGGAAAATTGCGTCCGGCGCCAGTGAGCGCACGCGTGCCAGTTCTACCGAAAAGTCGAGCTGATTGAGCTTGGTGTAGATCTCGGTCACTTCGCCCTTGTAGGTGCGCTTGAAGCCGGCGAGCGCGTCACGGCCACCCTGATAGTTAGGCGCCAGAATCACCATTTTCTTGTAGCCCAGCTCGTTGGCGGCGACACCGGCCATTTCGTGCGGGGTATCGTTCTGGTAGGAGCCGACGAAGTAGTTGGCCATGCACTTTTCGCCGGCAAGGGTCGAAGGCGCGGTGTTGTTGCTGACGTAGAACGCGTCCTTGGTGGTGGTGTTGATCACGGCCGCCAGTACGTTGGAAAAAATCACTCCGGTGTACAACGAGATGCCGTCCAGGCTCATACGGTCGGCGATCTGCTTGGCCTTGGCCGGTTGCAGGCCATCGTCTTCCACAATGAGTTGCACCGGCACGCCGCCGAGCTTGCCGTCTTCCTGGTCGATCGCCAGCTGGAAGCCGTCGCGCGAGTCTTCGCCGAGGTAACCGGCGGGGGTGGAGAGGGTGGTGATGAAGCCGATTCGGACAGGCTCCACGGCCTGCGCAGCCGTCGCGGCGCAGAGGGAAGTTGCCAGACATGCACGCAATACCAGGTTTTTCATGAGGCGGCCTATGAAGTAGGTCGTGCCAACGCACGGTAGATGTCGATGAGGGCAGTGATGCAGTGTTCGGTCGGGCCGATTAATTGTTGTTATGGGGTGCGGTGTCAGCTGTTGCTCTCGGTGAACTTCTCCAGGTAAAGGCGGCTTTGATCCAGGCCGTGTTGCTGGCGCCAATCCTTGATCGACTCGACCATTGGCGGCGGGCCGCACAGGTACAGGTCGAACGGCTGGTCGCGCAGTTCAGCCAGTTCGAGGTGTTCGGCGATGTAACCGGTCCTGCCCGGCCAGTCGGGGTTGGGATTGCTGACCACGGGGGTAAAACGAAACCCTGGAATCCGTGCGGCATAGGCCTCGATGCGCGAGACCTCGCACAGGTCCGCGGCTTCGCGCACGCCGTAGTACAGGTGCACCGGGTGGCCGCAGCCTTGCCGGTCGGCAATCTGCTCGAGCATGCCGAGGAAGGCCGACAGCCCGGTGCCGCCGGCGACCATCACCAGTGGGCGGTCGATATGGCGCAAGTAGAAGGCACCCAGCGGCGCCTCCATGTGGATCACGTCACCGACCTGGCAGCGATCGCGCACGTAGTCCGTCATCACGCCGCTGGGCAGCAGCCGAATAAGAAACTGCAAGTGGCTGCTGCCCGGCGCGCAGGCAAAGGAATACGAACGCCGATGCTCGGTGCCCGGTACTTGCAGGCGGGCGTACTGGCCCGGCAAGTAGTCCAGCGCTGCGCCCGCTGCACCGACCTCCACGTGCACGATGGCGGTGGTCGGAGAGACCTGCCGCACCTCGCTGACAGTGCCTTGCAGGCTGCTCGGGCCATTGCTGCCGCAAAGGCTGGAATCGAAATCGAAGTAGAAGGCAGCGTCCGACTGCACGCGCGTCTGGCAGGTCAGCACCTTGCGTTCGGCCAGGTCGCTGGCCGACAAGGCTTCATCGTCCACGTAGTCCTGGGTGTACTGCCCGGATTCACAGCGGCCCTGGCAGGTCGCGCAAACCCCTTCGCGGCAGTCCAACGGAATCTTGATCCCGCTGCGCAGGGCCGCGTCGAGCAGGATTTCATTGTTCTGCACGTTGCAGAAGAGTGTTTTGCCGTCGGCGAAACTGAAGGCGACCTTGTGCGTCATAAGCGTTAATCCGCAGGGTTCAAAGATGGTAGAAATCGAGCACGGAGTTGATCGTGTCGTTGAGCAGCACCACGTGTTTGCGGGCGATTTTCCAGCTCTCGCCGTCGGGGCGCAGGCGGTACGTGGCGCGGCCGAAGAATTGCTCGGCGGTCTGCATGCGGTAGTACAGGGTGCTCCAGTTGACGCGCACCTCCAGCTCATCGTCCTGCAGCGGCGCAATGCGCACGTTGCTGATCAGGTGCAGGGTGCGCGGCATCGGGATGGTCGACGCGGCCTTGCCGGTGCGAATGCGGAACACCCGGTCTTCCAGGCCGCCCCGGTTGGGGTAATAAATCAGCGACATGCCTTTTTTCGGGTCGGTGGTGTAGACGTGCTCCGAATCCCATTGCGGCAGGTGGAATTCGCTGTCGTCGCTGAACATGTCCAGGTAGGTGTCCCAGTCCTGGGCATCACAGGCTTCGGCGTTGCGGTAAAGAAATTGCTCGACGCGGTATTGCAGTTGCGAATTCATGTTCACACCTCACGCAGTTTCAACGGTTGTTGTTCGGCCGCCTTGCGCGCCAGGCCTTCGAGCAAAAAGCGCTGCCAGTTGGCGTGCTGATTGACGTACAGGCCTTCATGGGTGAATTCGGTGCCGGTCAGTGCCGGAGCGATGCCAATGGTCTCGCTGTTGCGGGTGGCGCCTTCGACCCACTTGCCGTGGCCACGGGAAATGTCGCTCCAGCGTTCCAGGCGGGCCTGGAAGCCGCGCTGGGCTTCACGGAATTCCACCAGGTCATCGGGGGTGCCCATGCCGGACACGTTGAAGAAGTCTTCGAACTGGCGGATGCGGTTTTCCCGATCCGCATCTGACTCGCCGACCACGCCCAGGCAGAAGCTGTTGATCTCGGTCTTGTTCCAGGCCAGCGGGCGGATGATCCGCAACTGCGAGCTGATCTGGTCGAGGAAGAACATGCTCGGGTAGACGTTCAGGTTGCGCAGGCGATGCATCATCCACTCGGCCTTGCCCTGGCCGTGTTCCTGGACCAGGCGCGGCATGATGCTGGCGTAGCCCGGGCGCACGGCCGGGTTGGGCATGTCGCTGAACAGCAAGCTGTGGCCGTTGTGGAACGCGAACCAGCCGTCGTCGGTTTCCTTGTCGCCGGCACCCAGCTTGCTGTAGTCAAGGGTGTCGCTGGCGGTGAGGCCTTTTTCGGCGTTGACCTGCTGGCGGTGCTGCACGGTGGCCACGTAGTTGTAGTGCACGGTGCTGACGTGATAACCGTCCAGGCCGTTCTCGTTCTGCAGTTTCCAGTTGCCTTCGTAGGTGTAGGCCGACTTGCCCGGCAGGACTTCGAGCTGACCGGTCGGCGACTGCGCGACCATCATGTCGAAGAAGACCTTGGCGTCACCGAGGAAGTCTTCGAGGGTGTCGGTGCCTTCCACGCTGAGACTGACGAATACAAAGCCGTTGTAGCTTTCGATACGAGCCTTTTTCAGACCACGGGTGGCCTTGTCGAAATCTTCGGGGTATTCGCCCGGCGCCTTGACCTTTACCAGTCGGCCGTCGCTTTTGTAGCACCAGGCGTGGAAGGGGCAGGTGAAGGTTGACTGGTTACCCTTGCCAACGCGGGTGAGGGTGGTGCCGCGGTGCTGGCAGGCATTGATCAGGGCGTTGAGACGACCTTCACCGTCGCGGGTGATGATCAGCGGCTGGCGCCCGGCACGCAGGGTCATGAAGTCGTGATTATTGGCGATCTCGCTTTCGTGGCAGGCGTAGATCCAGTTCTTCTCGAATATCAGTTCCATTTCCAGATCGAACAATTCCGGGTCGGTAAACATATCGCGGGCAATACGATAAGCACCGTCTTGCGGACGGAAGTCCAAGCAACTTTCTATGTAACTTTTCCACTGTTCGACACTTCGTGCAGTTGTCATATCCCGGTCCTCGGCCAATGGGCTAATTCATGGGTTCATTTAATGACGTGGTGGCGAGCCCGGTCTATCCGGTTATTAGTGGAAACCCATCCGCAAAATAAGCTCTATTTTTGGTTGATAGCGCAATAGCCCAGTAAATACAGGCTTTCGTCGCGTCTGGCGGCTGAGCAATCGGCTAATTGTCTTTCAGTAACGGGATAGCCGTTGACGAACTTATTGCGGCTTAATTTCAATCGAAGCACCACCAGAGTGTCTCGCTGCAGGTCACTGGGAACTGCCATTGCTCATGGCCTTGGGTTCTGTGCCAGAAGGGCCTTCTATTAATGTTTGTTCTATACGCGGCAGGGGGAATAAATAATATGTTGGATAAGACGTGGCTCATACGGGGCGTTCAAACAGTTGGCTTGTTGACGCCATTATTGGCACAGGCGGATGTGGTCAGTGACAGCAAGCTGACGCTGGGTACCCGTAACTTTTACATCGATCGGGATTACAAAGAGGACAACCCGCCGCATTCACGGGTGGGCAGCTGGACCCAGGGTTTCGACCTGCGTTTCGCTTCCGGCTATACCGAAGGCCCGGTGCAGTTCGGCCTCGATGCAGAGGCGCAGTATGCCTATCGTCTGGACGGCGGTGGCGGGCGCGGAGATGACTCCATCATCCCCTACAGCCAAAGCCGTCAGGAGCAGGCCGATGACTATGGCCGTGGCGGTGTGACGCTGAAAATGCGCTACTCGAAAACCGAGCTGAAAGTCGGTGAGTTGCGGCCGTTTCTGCCCGTGGTGATCATCGACGACTCGCGCCAACTGGTCACGACCTATCGCGGTGCCTTGCTCGAGTCCAAGGAGGTCGACCGTCTGACATTGACCGCCGGACGGCTGACGGAGATCGGGGCGCGTAACTCTTCCAACTACGAAAAGCTGTACCTGCAGACCGGCTCCGGCGTGCGCCACGGCAGCGATGGCCTTAACCTCGCCGGCGCCAGCTATGCCTTCACCCCGTCGTTGACCGGCACCTACTTCTACGCACAACTGGAAGACATCTACCAACAGCACTACCTGGGTATCACCCATCTGGCAGACCTGGGTGACGGTTATGGGCTGAAGACCGACCTGCGTTACTTCAACAATAACGAAGATGGCGACGCCCTCTACGGCGACATCGACAACCGCTCCTACGGCGCCATGACCTCGCTGAAAAAGGGCGGGCATCGATTTGGCGTGGGCTACCAGCGCATGCTTGGCGACAGCAACTTCCCGACCTTGGGCGGCTATGTCCCGCAGCCGTTTCTGGTGAACTGGTCGCGGGTCGCGTTCATCAAGCCCAACGAAAAATCCTGGCAATTGCGTTATGACTACGACTTTGCCGCCCTCGGCGTCCCGGGCCTGACCTTCATGACCCGTTACTTCAAGGGTACGTCGGTGGACCGCGGCGGCGACCTCAGCCAGGCAGCAGAGCAGGAACGCAACCTGGTGCTGTCGTATGTGGTGCAAAGCGGTCCGCTCAAAGGCGTCGGTGTGGAGGCCGGCAACGTCGTCGCCAAATTCAGCCACGGTAATGACTGGGTGGAGAACCGCCTGATCACCACTTACACCTGGAAATTTTGGTAACGTCCTGCCCTCAAATCGAGCGCGGTTGGGCGCTGAAGTGACGCCTTGGGTAGCGCATTACCCGGGGCGTCGACCCTGATCGGCACCGTTGCGGTGCGCGTCAACGCCGCACGATGCGCTCGATATCCAGATAGTGTCCGATTACTAGCCTGAAAATGCGGATATCGCCTGTTCGCACCGGCTGGGCATAGCCCTTGCTAATCCATTGAGAATACGCGCCGAAGAGCGTGTCGATGTTCATTGCCGTGGGTGTACTGAAATGACCGAACCAAACGTTGCCCAGTTTCGAGATATCCGTATAGACCGCTATGACCTGGCCGGCGCCCGTGCATGGATGGCCGGCATTTGCGGGCCGCACGAATTGCAGACCTCTCAACCGAACCGGATTCAGTTTCACCACAAGGCCAATGTGTTCAAGTCCATGTCGACGACCTTGGGCCGGATGGAGTACGGCACCGACGTGACCATCGGCGTCGAGGATGTCGAACACCTCAATTGCTACAGCCTCAGCCTGCCCATTCGCGGCGAGCAGGAGCTGATCAAGGACGGCCGCCGGTTGTACTCCAGTCAGGACCAGGGCCTGATCGTGACGCCTCACGAAACCCAGTCACTGAGCATGGCCGGCGATTGCCACAAAATCTCCGTGGTGATCACCCGCATGGCGATGCGTCAGACCCTCGAAGGCATGCTGCAGCGTCCACTGGAAACGCCGCTGAAATTCGAGCCTGTGATGGATGCGGTCAACGGCGCCTCAGCCTCCTGGTGGCGGCTGGCCCGTCACTACATTGATGAGCTGGAGCGCGGCCACGACCTGTTCAACCAGGTGTATTTCACCCGCGATATCGAAAGCGCGCTGATCAAGGGCCTCATCCTTTCTCAGCCCAACAACTACAGTGCCGAGTTGCGTGAGCAGCTGGGCGCCAAGTTGCCGTACTACCTGGTCCGCGCCAAGGATTTCATTGAAAGCAACGCCCGCGAAGACATGCACCTGGAAGACATCGAGGCGGCGGCAGGTGTGTCACGTTTCAAACTGTTCGAAGGCTTTCGCAAACACTTCGGCGTCTCGCCCATGGCTTACCTGAAAAAGTTTCGCCTCGGCGCCGTGCGCCAGGAAATCCTTGAAGACGCCTCGGTGCGCAACATTTCCGTGATCGCGATGTGCTGGGGATTTTCGCACCTGGGGCGGTTCGCCAGCGAATACCGCAAGCTGTTCAACGAAACGCCCAGCAAAACCCTGCAACGCAGCGAAGCCCGTCGCAACCGGTCGCTTTGAAATGACGACTTTTCACGCGGCCACCGCCAACAGCGTCGGCCTGAACTTGTCGCTGATGTGCCGCGAGCCGGTCTTCACCAGCCGCTCGGCGCAGGAAACCCAGCGGTTGATGGGGCAAGCGCTGGTGGAACATGAGCTGGATTGGCCGCGAGGCGGTGTCGATACGGCGTTCTATCGCGGCAAGGTCGCCAGCTGCGAACTGTATGCGCTGCGCTATGGCGGCCAGGTTGAAATCCGCCCGCAGCCTTTCGAAGATTTCGTGTTGGTGCAGATGCCACTGCGCGGCAGCGCCACCCTGGAGTCTGACGGCATGGGTTTTAGCGTCTGTCCTGGAGAAGTGGCAATTCTGTCGCCGCGTGAACAGGCCCGAGTAGTGTGGGAGGAGGGCTGCGAGCAACTGATCCTCAAACTGCCACGGGCATTACTCGACGAGAGCCAGCGGGCGCTGGCCGATGACTTGCCTTCGGGATTCACCCTGGCGCCGGTCAGCCGCCTGCAACGGCCGCTGGCAATGCGCTGGTTTCGTCTGGTCAGCGAATTGCTGGAACACCTGCCCGAGGGCCCGGCGAGCACAACGCCTTCGCGCTGGTTACAGCATTTGGAGCAAAGCCTGCCGCTGTTTCTGCTCAGCCATTGCGGGGTTGCCCAGCAAACGTCGCCTTCGCTGCGGCAGCCTACCCGGCATTTGCATAAAATCGACGCCTGTATGCGCGAGCACCTTGCCCAGGGCATCAGCCTGGCTGAACTGGCGACAGCCGTGGGCATGAGCATTCGCAGTTTGAATACCTTGTGCCAGCGCGAGTACGGCCAAAGTCCGATGGACCGCTTGCGTGGGTTGCGCCTTCAAGCCGCTCGGGAGTATTTGCTGGCCAGGCCACACGCCAGCGTGACTGAGGTAGCGCTTGAATTTGGCTTTGGGCACGTGGGGCGGTTTGCCAATTATTATCGGCAGCGTTTTGGAGAGTTGCCCAAGCAAACGGTGAAGTCACAAGCGTGAGCCGGTTCAAGATATAGATCATCAGAAACGAAAAAACCCGCCAGAAGGCGGGTTTCTTTTTGGCTTCAGAGAATGTGGACGCTTTCTCTGGAGACTTGTCTGGCTCCACTGCCTGGACTCGAAAAGATAAATAAGTATTTGTTTTTAAATGGATTTTTTATTATTTTGTAAAGTTTATATCACTACGATTATCCTAATAAATCCCAGATTTTATGCGAACTCTTTGGATTCCCATGAGCACGGCAGTTGCGTCCGTCCCGCCTACCGATCAGTGCAGTAGTTCGTTTCCTCGTGATCACTGTGTCCGTCCGAAACGGACTTTAGTTGGGCGGTTTAGGTATTGAGAAAGACGTCCTGAGTTTCGACAGGTTTTGATTCGTTGTTTACATATCTGCCGGCCATCGATGGCATTGATTCTGACCATCTTTTGCATCCGGCTTGACCGATACTCGTAGAGAAGGTGATCGGCAGTGAGTAACCCGAACTGGTCAGTCGTACAGGTAACAATCGGCCATATGTGGACGTTTGTTGCTGCGCGCATTTCGGCTTTCGTCAAGTATTGTCTTGATAAATGCGAAGGACGCATCGCTAAGGCTGTATCTATCCAATGGCAGCTCGGTGGCATAGCATTTTATCACCCGACAGCCATTCGATTGAGCGAATTTCTACTTCGAAAAAACTTTCCAGTGCTGGAACTCAAGGATTAATCAAAGCCTAGCCAAACCTATTTTTTCTCCCGACGCGTACTCTCTCCATATATTCATGATTTTTTCTGCAAATTGGGTTCTGGCAGATTGAATCGCAAATTCAATAGCTGGAAGATTCTCGGCGCGAAGAAATTTGGCGACCATCTGACAAAAGTCCCAGAAGAATTGAGTATCTTGTTCTCGCCATATTGGGATGGATGCAACCGTATTCAGCACCATGTCAAGGACATCCTCGCACCAGCAATTTTCGACTGCCTGGCAGACAATATGCAATGCTGCAGGATGGGCATAGGAGGCTTGCAGTTCTCTTTCAAGAAGTTTGATACGGCTGTCGGTTGGTTTGCGATTGCTTACGATCAACAGCACTGAAAGGCGCGTCCATCTATCGGTTATGCCAGTCAGCACATCATCGACATAAATGTCCTCTACATCAGATAACATCTCGCGCTGGAGCTCAACTAAACCCTCATATCCGTTTGTTTGAAAGGGGAGTAAGAGAAGCAAGTCATTGTGCGATAGCAGGTGGCGAGCCTTTGCAGCGGCAGGAATAAGCTCTGCAGCAAGACCTCCTAGACGAATAAGCATGTGCTCTGACTTGATGGAGTTAAGTGCTTGGAGGTCAGAGGGTGAAAGGCATGAGTAGTCATTACCATCTACTGCGTGACGAATCCTTGCCAATCGCTCTATCATTATTGAAAGACTGGTAGCTGCCTTAGCAGTAAATCCAAGTATTCCCACTAGCGCAAATACCCTAGATGTAGTCCAGTCGTACGCATTCGCCTCCTCTGATAATCCCTTTTCGCATAAATTCAATAGCTCCTGCTTTGGGGTAAGAGCAGAGTGCACCATTTCAATAAAGTAGTTGCAGGCATTGCCTCGATCCGAGGTCCATTTATCAATACAAGAAAATGCATACAGAGAAATCGCGGAACTATCACATCGATGAGCTACTTGCCACAACCGAGCCTTTCTTGGGCCTGTAGTGCGGGGTAGGTCTTGTTCGACAATAGAGACCATATCGTGCGGCAACTCCGCACTCTTCAGTACATCAGAGATAAGTTGTTGTAGATAATATTCCGAATGATTATCCGGCTCACTAGGCATCGTCTCGGCTATGGCACATTCAAAGGCCATACGTGTGTCGATATCTATGCCAATGCAAGCTGCTGCTCTTATCAGTCTAGCCTTGTCGTGTGGTTCGACGTACTCTAACAGTACTTCATCGAAAAATTTCTTTGCTTGCGAAGGATCAACAGCATGGAGCGCGTATAAGCCAATCTGAAAGGCTGTCAAATCAGAGGCTGCTCGTAGATGCCGCTCGATGGCAGGTACGTCGCTGGGATCTTTCTCATAGGCAAGGAGAAATAGCGATTCACCTACCGGTTCCCCAGCACCGCATCGGGACAGCCTTTCTCTTGCAAGGCTGATTCGCATTGATAAAGGGGCGGCCTCCCAGATGGCGACATTCCCACCCGAAATTTTTATGGGAGTTGATTTGAGTTTATCAATTTCAGGAAGTAAACCTCTGAGATAAATTGCATCTCCTGCAGAGGCGAGTGCTCGAAAGGCCGAATATCTCATCTGGCTGTCAGCCTCACTCGTAGCCTCCCTCAATCGCCTCATAGCTTTGGGAGTACCGAGTCTGGCAAGCGCATACAGTCCCTGAAGTCTAAAGATCATGGATACCTCTGGCGCAATTGATCGACTCAGCATTTCCTCCGCTATATCTTGAAGATCACTTGGAAGCTCTCTCGCAACTCGAGCTCCCAAAATCAGATCAGCGTCAAGTACAACTGTAAGGAAGTTTTCCATGTGCTCACGTGAGACTAACCTTGCAGCAAACACCCAAGCATCATCTGCTACAGATTCACGCAGAGAGTCTAAATGGTTGCGCCATGTTTGTGCCAGCATTGCAGCTGACAGGCTACCGGCTAGCAGTTGATGTCCAAAGCCGATATATCCTCTTTCAGAGATACGCAATAGCTCTTGACTGACGAGAAGATCAACTATTTCTGTGTCCTTAAGATCTCCTATGCCAAGTGCGTCGCTGCAATGGGTTTTTGATTCACGAATCCATTTTCCGGCTTCGCTTATAGGAAACTCAAGACGTCTACTGATAAATACGCACTGAAATGCTAACGCACTTGCAAGCTGAAGAAGAACCGTTGAATGGACTTTTGATTGTGGGAAACTCGAGTTGCGAATTGATCGTGATTCGAGCAGTGCTTCAATCATCTCACCTAAAGTGCTAGGAATCGCTGACTTTAGTTTCCAGACCCGCAATGCGACTTTAACAGCAAACGGGGTCCACAGAAGTAATGATCCAGATTTTTCGGCAAGTAACACATAGTTCTTCGTGAAGACGTCAGCGGCTTGCTGATCAAGCTCACCTTCTGCTATGCGTCGCATGGCGACAGGAGTGATGCTCTGTACTTCTACGCACGCCAGCGGAAATTGCGGAAGAATAATATTGTTCAGCCTATTGGGCTCACGAGACGAAAGGACGCAAGCAATACGCCTGCGCCTAAGTAGGGGACTTAGCTCGCCAAAAAACGCCGTCATGTTGGCATGAGTACATTCATTTAATCCATCACAAAGTAATAGCACCTTGTCCGGTAGCAAGCGCCAAGTGCCGTAATCAGCACTGAGTTCCTGATTAATTAGCCGATCAAGAGCGCCTGGGACATATGTCGCCAAAGAAATCAAAATCGGCAGTACGCATTCCGGGCTTGTTTGCAATGCTCTGGCACGGATTAGAGCCAGTGAGGTGGACTTTCCGACGCCCCCTTGCCCTACTAGAAGTGCAAGATCACCCACATCAAGTTGTAGGAAATCGTCGATGGTACTGAAATTTTTTAATGCTGTTTTTTGACCCGCATTGATATTCACATCCGTGCCAATGGAAATGCCAGTAGGCAGGTCAGTGCTGACAAAGCGCGGTTCGATGATGGTGTGGAAATGACGATACTCGGCAATGTAGGCCAAACGATCAAAGGCAGCGCGAGGGTTATCCCGTACAACTGTCGCTATCCGGAAGTAACGCTGTGCCACCTCTAGTATCGCCTCCCAACGGGGAGACAATGCAGCGTCGAACTCTTTAAGATTCCAAGCTGTAAGGCGATCAAGCTTAAGTACATACGATTCCGCGATCATCCGAGGTGTCTCCCCTCGCTGCTCTAGCTTAACGCGAAGGGAAACGAGCTCCGCATCAGTAGCACTCTGCAAGGTATTTCCGACTTCAGTGGCTATCTCCTGTCGTGAGGTGGCCCGCAATGCGCTGACTACTTTCTTGCGGACACCTCCAGTGCAAATGAATCGGTGCTCTCCAATACTTGAGCCTTCCAGCGCTGACGTTGCCGCAACTTTTGCAAGCTCCTTTATCAGCTGCCCCATGTCCAGAGGTTGACCTTGTCGCTTACATTGAACGCACACGAGGCGGCCAGTAGCCACAACAACCCCTTGAACATCAAATCCCCCATCTCCAGAGCCAGATGGTTTGCCAATAACTCTCAGACCAAGTATGTCCTGAATACTTAGGAGGCAACCAAAAACAAAATTTTCGAAATCGTCCGAACTCAGGCGGTCGATAGGAAAACCTAGACCCTCGTAATATGGTGCTTGGTTAGAGACGGTATTTGGGTCATTTGACATTTATTTGGTCTAATTTCAAATCACATGTTCACTTGGCATCATTTTGACTCATTTGAATACCTGAGTAGCAATCCAAATTTCGCGCCTTACAATGCGGTCAAGTAGCTGAGTTTGATAGGTGATGGACGACGAAGATGTTGGTGGCTTTTTGTACCCTTACGACAAATTGCCCGATGCTCACTTAGGAGTCAAGAACCTTGAGGCAAAGCGGCTCATGCTTCGCATTTTCTATGTGTGACCTGGAGTCCGTCGAAGGAGGTCTTGGTCTTGGTCTTGGTCTTCGTGCTACGGACAACAGAAATAGAATGCAGGTCAGGCACTCACATACACCGAACAGCTAATTGGTTCGTGCTGCGGGAGGGAACCGAACCGATTAGGCATGGATACCGATCTTACAGGTGGCTAAAGCACACAATCATAGCTTCCGCCTTTTTAAGAGGGTGCTCACTCTTGGCAGATAACGCAACCGAACGCCCCGACCTCGGTGCAAGCTGCAAAGAAAGACGAGAGTAACCAGTACAGTTGCACGAAGTAGGGATCAACGGCAGCACCGGCGGCAATGTCTTGGAAGACTTGCCCCACAGCTACTTTGCTCAGCGAGGAGGTGACGATGGCCACCCGCTTTGTTGTATGCGGAGCGTTGCGACAAAAATCCACTGCTGCTTGGGTATCAGCCGGCGTGCCACGGCACGTGCGGGAAATGCGCGTTCTAGCCCCCTTGTTGTTGTAAAGGCGACTCCACCTCCTGTACTTCACTGGCATGGATGATGTGGGTAACGAGAGATTGCCGAGATTCTTGATCGCCTGGCCTACCGAGACGTGAAATGGGCTGGCCCCCAAGGATAGATCTCCATGCTTGGCGTGGTAGAACGTGATTCTTGGCGCAGATGGATCTGTCCGAAAGCCGATGAAGTCAGCCCACTCATCGCCAAGGTCGTCGCACACCATGACATTGTCTTCCGGCGCTACCGTAGACAGCATGACGCCAAAGGTTGAGTCGTTATCAAATGTGTTGTGTGCCGCTGTGAACGTGCCTTTTTCATCAACGACATTTGCTAGCTCGGCATTGCCGAAGAAGTAGCCCAGGAACAACGCCCCGCCGTTAACCAGTGAGTCGTCTTGATATAAAGTTCCATCAAGGTAGGCGAACTGTGGCTGATCGAATAGGACGATGTAGGCCTCCTGTTTATCGATAAACTGCTTCAACAGCGCACGCCCATTATCTGCTCCGACCCCGAATTGTGTGTCCTCGACGTGGACCTGGGAAAGAGAGGGCAACTTCAGACGCCTCAATGCGATCCGCGTTTTGTTGATCGCCATCTCTCCGACCTCGGCCCCGGTGTCCGACTTGGAAAGGACTAGCTTTCGCGTAGCATCGATCGTGATGTGCAGTACGGCTGTCAACTCTTCCAGAATCGCTTCGACTTCGGCTTGAGAAAGTTCACGAAAACCTGGACCGTCCGGTTTCACCAGGCGAATGATTTTGTCACCAAGGATGGCCTGCCTGAGGATGGCGGTGTCCACCGCAAATTGACTGGGTGCCGCTGTCAGATCCGACAACTCCATTGGCCGGGCGAAAGCTGCCAGGAAGGGTGAGGAAGACGGCCTTCCTGGCCTAGGGTGCAGACGGTCAATGATGCTGCAGGCGTAATCCACCAAATCGAGGTAGCCCGCGCGGTCTGCTCGCAGGGAAATGCGTCCGGTTCGCGGAGTCGTCGAGTAATGCTCGGCTGCTTCCCGAAAGCTGTACCCCAACGGAGCGAATCGAGCGGATGAAGCCATACCCACGTTATTCTGGAGATTTTCCCCCTCAAGTGTCTTGCTACGTAGAGCAAATCGCGACAGCGACATATGCCTCAGTCGAACGCGGTCGAAGATGGAGTCCTTGCTTGTGAGGCCACGATCAACTTCCAGCGGGCTGATCCGTTGCAGATGTCGTTTCGCGAATTCAGGCGTTACGTCGATTTGTGACTTGAATATTGCGACGTGGCTACGGTACTCCACAATCAATAGGTACCCAGTGACCCGGTCGACCACGGTATCAGCGCCAGGTAGAAAGGCCGGCGCTCTGTCGAACTGGAAGCACAACGCAGACCAAAGCGCTGCCCCATGGGACTCTCGATTGAATGAGAAAAAATTGTTCGATGAAGAGGTTTGCGCGCCCCTGATAGCTCGGAACAGCGCGGTGATCGCCACAGCTGTGATAGATGCACGCTGGCGGAAGAAGTAGCAGGATTTGCTGGCGTGGAGCTCATCGATCATTTTCGTGTCCCTACGAGACAGGGTCACTGTGTGGATCCTGTTATGAAGCAAAAGGTAGCTGAGTGCCACCATGCCTGTCTAGGTGAATCATGGTACCTCAGTTTATAAGGCAGAGCGCCGCCACCCTTAAAAGCTTGTGATGCATGACCTGACGCTTGGCTCAGTAGCGGAAAGCTCAATAGGGTGATCGAGGATGCTAGTAGTCTGGCGAATGTCCGCTCCACATTCGTTTTCTGACCTTCGCTTAGCGGTTGAACTGCCAGGATTTTCCTAGGCGATAAGTGAGTAATTGCATGGTCAGCAAATAGTAAAAACGCGTCGAGTCAGTGCGCTGGCCGCAAAGCTGGCGTCTTGTAGACGCGGTCTGTGGGCTTGGCCGAACGGCAAGCGGCGTCGGAGAGTGGAGCAGTAGTGCGCGACATAAGGGTACTCCCTTTTATCGAAGTGACCTGTATCCCAAACTCTACCCCTAAAACGGTTGGTATCCACCAGTTTCTGACGGAGACCGATGAAACACCAAAACGAAAAAACCCGCCATGAGGCGGGTTTTTTTGGGCTTCAGAGAATGTGGACGCTTTCTCTGGAACCTTGTCTGGCTCCACGACCTGGACTCGAACCAGGGACCCAGTGATTAACAGTCACTTGCTCTACCAACTGAGCTATCGCGGAATGGCGTGTATGTTACTGATTCAAAAAGAGAAGTCAAGCATCTGTTGCTAACTTGATGGATTCATCGGGACGGGCGGTGGTTAATCGGTCATTGGCGGTTACCAGAATCGGTTCAGAGGTCTACCATGGCCGCCCGGAAGTGGTTACACGCGCTGCCGGCCATTCGCCGAAAAGGTACGCGCCATGAATCACTCAGTCCTAACGCCTCAAACTACCGAGGTGAACGCATGACTATCGCTCAGATCAGCCTGCCTAAAGGTGTCGGCCCCCACGCCGAGAAACTGTTCGATGCAATCACTCAGGCCAGCACGGCTGACGAATTGAATCGGGCGGGCGGTAAGGCTGAAGGCTTCGTCCTCGGTCTGGAAAGCACCAAGGCGATCAAAAGCCAGGTCGCTGAATCGCTCTATGTTGCCTATGACGATGCCGCCAGCCAGCGTGCAGCCGAACTGGCTTAACCGCCAAAGGTAAAGGTGCCCAGCATCAGTTTGGCGTAGAGCATCGTGGCGGCCAGTTGCACCAGCCATAAGGCGAGGCCGCCGAGAAACACGCCAGCGGCCACTTGCATCACCAGGTTATTGCCACGTTTGGCCGGGGTGCGAGGGACGAAATGGTCCAGTTCATCCAGATCATCGCGGTCAGCGCGTAGGTCATCGTTCTTCATGTGGGTTCTCGTCAAAATCTCGGGATGTACATCGCACCTGTAGGAGCGAGCTTGCTCGCGAAAAACTTGAGGGCGGTGAGCGCACCAGGTAGTACGCGTTATCGTTAACGTCCTTCGCGAGCAAGCTCGCTCCTACAGGGTAGATGTGTGGAGTTTAGAGGGCTGAGCCTCGGCTTTGAGATTTATCTGCAACAAATAAAAAACGGGAAGCTCGATGGCTTCCCGTTTTTTCACATCACGACGCGCTTCAGATAACCTGAATAATCGCATCCGTAACGGCCTTGATGTTGCTCTGGTTCAGTGCAGCCACGCAGATACGGCCGGTGTCCAGGGCGTAGATCCCGAACTCGTTGCGCAGACGGGTGACTTGCTCAACCGTCAGGCCGGAGTAGGAGAACATGCCGCGCTGACGACCCACGAAGCTGAAGTCACGCAGCGGGGCGTTTTTTGCCAGCAGGTCCACCATCTGGGTGCGCATGCCGCGAATGCGAAGGCGCATTTCAGCCAGTTCTTCTTCCCATTTCGCACGCAATTCCGGGCTGTTCAGCACGGCAGCAACAATGCTTGCGCCGTGGGTCGGCGGGTTGGAATAGTTGGTGCGGATCACGCGTTTGACTTGCGACAGCACGCGCGCGCTTTCTTCTTTCGATTCGCTGACGATCGACAGGGCGCCAACGCGCTCGCCGTACAGCGAGAAGGATTTGGAGAACGAGCTCGAGACAAAGAAGGTCAGGCCCGAATCCGCGAACAGGCGCACGGCGGCGGCGTCTTCGTCGATGCCATCGCCGAAACCTTGATACGCCATGTCGAGGAACGGCACGTGACCTTTGGCTTTCACCACTTCCAGGACGTTTTTCCAGTCTGCCGGGCTCAGGTCAACGCCGGTCGGGTTGTGGCAGCAAGCGTGCAGCACCACGATCGAACCGGACGGCAGGGCATTCAGGTCTTCCAGCAGACCCGTACGGTTGACGTCGTGTGTTGCCGCGTCGTAGTAGCGATAGTTCTGCACCGGGAAACCGGCGGTTTCAAACAGAGCGCGGTGGTTTTCCCAGCTCGGGTCGCTGATTGCCACGACAGCGTTCGGCAGCAACTGCTTAAGGAAGTCGGCACCGATTTTCAGTGCGCCGGTACCACCAACAGCCTGGGTGGTGAGGACGCGGCCGGAAGCGATCAGCGGCGAGTCATTGCCAAACAGCAGTTTTTGCACGGCCTGGTCGTAGGCGGCGATACCGTCGATCGGCAAGTAGCCACGGGAAGCGTGTTGAGCGACGCGAATCGTCTCGGCTTCGACAACGGCGCGCAGGAGTGGAATTCGCCCCTCCTCGTTGCAGTAAACACCCACCCCCAGGTTGACCTTATTGGTACGGGTATCGGCGTTGAATGCTTCGTTGAGGCCCAGGATTGGATCGCGTGGTGCCATTTCGACAGCGGAGAACAGGCTCATTTTTGCGGCGGCTCTGAATGGAGAGTGGAGGGACGTGTCGCGCTCCAGCCGAATGCACTAGAGCGGTGCACAAACGGGGAGCTAGTATAGAGGCCATCGGCGATTGAAGGCGACAGACGAATCGGCTTTTCGGGTAAGTTTTTTGGAATATTTTTCGACCGTTAGTCGAATGCCCGCGTCAAAGACTTCAAGGGATGTAGGACTTTTGCCTTGAAAGCGCGGGCAATCGACTCCACATTGACCACAATCAAGTTTTTTCCTCGGGCGACGTCAGTCGTTTGCGGCCTTTCTCGTTGCTGCCGGTTTGACCGGACTGGCGCGACTCTTTGCTCCGAGAACCATGAGGTATGCATGTCTGAATTTCAGCTAGTCACCCGCTTCGAGCCCGCCGGCGATCAGCCGGAAGCCATCCGCCTGATGGTCGAGGGCATCGAAGCCGGGCTGGCGCACCAGACGTTGCTCGGTGTGACTGGCTCGGGCAAGACCTTCAGCATCGCCAACGTCATCGCTCAGGTTCAGCGTCCAACCCTGGTGCTGGCGCCGAACAAGACACTGGCCGCGCAGCTGTATGGCGAGTTCAAGGCGTTCTTCCCCAATAACGCCGTCGAGTATTTCGTTTCCTACTACGACTACTATCAGCCTGAAGCCTATGTGCCGTCCTCGGATACCTTCATCGAGAAAGACGCCTCGATCAACGACCACATCGAACAGATGCGACTCTCCGCGACCAAAGCGTTGCTGGAGCGCAAGGACGCGATCATCGTCACCACGGTGTCGTGCATCTACGGCCTGGGCAGCCCGGAAACCTATCTGAAGATGGTTTTGCACGTGGATCGTGGCGACAAGCTCGATCAGCGTGCCTTGCTGCGTCGCCTGGCGGACCTGCAATACACCCGCAACGACATGGAATTTGCCCGAGCGACCTTCCGGGTGCGCGGTGATGTGATCGATATTCACCCGGCGGAATCCGATTTCGAAGCCATTCGCATCGAGTTGTTCGATGACGAGGTCGAGAGTCTTTCCGCTTTCGATCCGTTGACGGGTGAAGTGATCCGCAAACTGCCGCGCTTCACGTTTTATCCGAAAAGCCACTACGTGACACCGCGAGAAACCCTGCTCGGCGCCATCGAAGGGATCAAGGTCGAGTTGCAGGAGCGCCTGGACTATCTGCGTTCCAACAATAAGCTGGTGGAAGCGCAGCGGTTGGAGCAGCGCACCCGTTTCGACCTGGAGATGATCCTCGAACTGGGCTACTGCAACGGCATCGAAAACTACTCGCGCTACCTCTCCGGCCGTGAATCCGGCCAGGCGCCGCCTACCTTGTTTGATTACCTGCCGGCCGACGCCTTGCTGGTGATCGACGAATCCCACGTCAGCGTGCCGCAGGTGGGCGCGATGTATAAGGGCGACCGCTCCCGCAAAGAAACCCTGGTGGAGTACGGCTTCCGCCTGCCGTCGGCGCTGGATAACCGGCCGATGCGTTTCGATGAATTCGAAAACATCAGCCCGCAAACCATCTTCGTTTCTGCCACGCCGGGTAACTATGAGGCGGAGCACGCCGGGCGCGTTGTCGAGCAATTGGTGCGGCCGACCGGCCTGGTGGATCCGCAAATCGAGATCCGTCCGGCGTTGACTCAGGTCGACGACCTGCTGTCGGAAATCGGCAAGCGTGTAGCGCTAGGAGAACGGGTGTTGGTCACGACGTTGACCAAGCGCATGTCCGAAGACCTGACCGATTACCTGGCGGATCATGGTGTGCGGGTGCGCTACCTGCACTCGGACATCGACACCGTGGAGCGGGTCGAAATCATTCGCGATCTGCGCCTGGGCACCTTCGATGTGTTGGTGGGGATCAACCTGCTGCGTGAAGGCCTGGACATGCCAGAGGTCTCGCTGGTGGCGATCCTCGATGCGGACAAGGAAGGCTTCCTGCGATCCGAGCGTTCGTTGATCCAGACCATTGGGCGCGCGGCGCGTAACCTCAATGGCCGGGCGATTCTGTACGCAGACCGGATCACCGGTTCGATGGAGCGCGCGATTGGCGAAACCGAACGCCGGCGCGACAAGCAGATCGCGTTCAACCTGGCCAACGGCATCACGCCCAAGGGTGTGTTCAAGGACGTTGCCGACATCATGGAAGGCGCCACCGTGCCGGGTTCGCGCAGCAAGAAGCGCAAAGGCATGGCCAAGGCTGCCGAGGAAAGTGCTAAGTACGAAGCCGAACTGCGCTCGCCGGGCGAAGTCGCCAAGCGCATCAAGGCCCTGGAAGAGAAGATGTATCAGCTTGCGCGTGATCTGGAGTTTGAGGCTGCGGCGCAGATGCGCGATGAAATCACCAAGTTGCGGGATCGGTTGATTGCTGTCTGATATTCGCGGTGCCTGGGCTGGCCTCATCGCGAGCAGGCTCACTCCTACAATGGGCTTCGCAACGTTCACGATCGCGTGAATACCCGAAAAACCTGTAGGAGTGAGCCTGCTCGCGATGGGGGCAACCCGGTTTCAATGAGCCTCGCCAGCCTTCAACCCCGCCGGCAATTTCTTGGTCAGCAACACCGCGATCATGCTGATCCCCAGCGCAATCCCCACAAAATGAAACGCATCGTTGTACGCCATGATCGACGCCTGTTGATGGGCGATCTCGCTCAGCTTGCCCAGCGCCGCCGTTTCACTGCCGAACCTGTCCGCCATCGACGCCATTCGCTCGGCCACCTGCGGGTTGGTGGGCACCAGCGCCTCGCGTAAGTAATCAAAATACGTCTTCGTTCGCGCGTCCAGCAGCGTGGCGAGGAGGGCGATGCCAATCGCGCCGCCCAGGTTACGCAGGATATTGAACAGGCTCGATGCCGACCCCGCATCCTGGGGCAGGATGTAGGCGGTGGCGATCAACGAAATGGTGACCATGATCAACGGCTGGCCCAGCGCGCGAATAATCTGGATTTGATTGAACTGCGGCCCGGCAAAATCCGGGTTCAGCACCCCTGACGAAAAACTCGCCAGCCCGAACAGCCCGAAGCCCAGGGTGCACAGCCACTTGGGCGAGATGTACTTCATCAGCTTGGGCACCAGCGGAATCAGGAACAGCTGCGGAACGCCCATCCACATGATCACTTCGCCAATCTGCAAGGCGTTGTAGTTCTGGATCTGCGCCAGGTACAACGGCAGCAGGTAAATCGAACCGTACAGCCCGACGCCCATCCCCAGGCTGGAAATGCTCGACAGGCCGAAGTTGCGATTGCGCAAGATGCCGAGGTTGATCAGCGGATTGGGTTTTGACACTTGCACGATCACAAAGGTGATCAGGCTGATCAGCGCAATGCTGCCCAGGGAAACGATCAGGCTCGATTCCAGCCAGTCCTTGCGATGGCCTTCCTCCAGAAAAACCTGCAAGCAGCCGAGGCCGACACCCAGGGTGAGAATGCCCATGTAGTCCGTGCTTTTGAGCAGTTCCCAGTGTGCTTCCTTCTTCTCCAAGCCATACATCAGGCCGGCAATCATGATCAGGCCCGGTGGGATGTTGATGTAGAAGATGTATTCCCAGCCCCAGTTTTCAGTCAGCCAGCCGCCCAGCGTCGGGCCGATTGAAGGTGCAAACGTGGCGGTCATGGCAAACATCGCCATGCCTTTCGCGCGGTGGTGTTCGGGGAGCTTGATCAGCGTCAGGGTAAACGCCAGCGGGATCAGTGCGCCGCCCGTGAAGCCTTGCAGGGCGCGGAAGACGATCATGCTTTCCAGGCTCCAGGCCATCGAGCAGAGCAGCGAGGCCACGAGAAATCCCAGCGAAACCCACACCGCCAGCCGGCGTGCCGAGAGCAACTGCACCAGCCAGGCGGTCAGCGGGATCATGATGATTTCCGCGACCAGGTAGGAGGTGGAAATCCACGAGCCTTCTTCGAGCGTGGCCGACAGTGCGCCTTGAATATCCTTGAGCGACGAGTTGGTGATCTGGATATCGAGCACGGCCATGAAGGCGCCGAGCATCACACTCATGACGGCGATCCAGTCCCGGCGAGTCGGTTCGCCGGCCGGGCGGATCAGTTGATCACCGGCCATCGTCAGGGGCGTCTTTGATGTTCACTTTGGCGGTGACCGACATGCCCGGGCGAATCTTGCCGTGCAGCGGATTGTCCGCGGCGAAGGTCAGTTTTACCGGAATCCGTTGTACGACTTTGGTGAAGTTGCCGGTCGCATTGTCCGGCGGCAGCAGGCTGAACTGTGCGCCCGAGGCGGCGAACAGGCTGTCGACCCGGGCTTCGATCGGGGTGTCGCTGTAGGCGTCGAACATCAGTTCGGCTTTCTGGCCGGGCTGCATGTGCCCGATCTGGGTTTCCTTGAAGTTGGCCTGAATCCAGATGTCTTGATCCGGCACGATCGACAGCAAATAGGCGCCAGCCTGCACGTATTGGCCATTGCGCGCAGCGCGTTGGCCGATCAGGCCGCTGATGGGCGCGTGGATTTCGCTGCGAGTGAGGTTCAGTTCGGCCTGGGCCAGGTCGGTTTTGGCGTTGGCGATCATGGCGTCCAGGCGCTTGATTTCGGCGCTCAGGGCGTTGACTTGCTGGCGCTGACTTTGCGCATCCGCCTGGGCCTTGGTCACTTGCGAGCGCGCAATGTGATTGTCGGCGGAGAGGGTGGTGACCCGTTCTTCCGATACATAGCCGGGTTTGCGCAAGGTTTCGGCGCGGGATAAATCGATCTGCGAGCGGCTGAGGCTGGCCTGGCTGGAGGCGACCTGTGCGTCGCTGGCGGCGATCTGGCTGGCTTGTTGAGTGAGTTTGCTCTGGGCTTGCAGGCGTTCGGCCTGGCGAGTGGCGAGGGTGGCATTGGCCCGGTCGACGGCGAGGTGGAAATCATCGCCTTCAAGCTTGATCAGCAACTGGCCTTTCTCCACGTGCTGGTTGTCATGCACCAGCACCTCATTGATACGCGCCCCCAGCTGGCTCGAGACGCGGGTGATCTCGCCCTGCACATAGGCGTTGTCGGTGCTTTCGTAAAACCGTCCCTTGAAGAACCAGTGGGCAAAGAAGCCCCCGGCGATCAACAGGACGATCAACAGGAAAATAAACAGGCGACGCTTGAGTTGGGCAGGCATGGGGCAGACTGTAGTCGAGAAATTGTAAGGAAAGTTATCAGTCGGTGAATCTCGCATACAGCCGATAAACGGTAAATGCCATTGGCTGATATTTGGCCATTCACCGGGCAATCAGCACTTTGTAGGCGCAACCTTGGCTTAAATGCCCTGCTGACTGGAGCCGGGCCGCTGTCGCCTGTTACCATTCGCCCTTTGTTTTATCTTCATTTCGAGACTTGCCATGACCACCGTCCGCACTCGCATCGCGCCATCGCCTACCGGGGATCCCCACGTAGGTACCGCTTACATCGCTTTGTTCAACTATTGCTTTGCCAAGCAGCATGGCGGTGAGTTCATCCTGCGGATTGAAGACACCGATCAATTGCGTTCGACCCGCGAGTCCGAACAGCAGATTTTCGACGCCCTGCGCTGGTTGGGTATCGACTGGAGCGAAGGTCCGGACGTGGGCGGCCCGCACGGTCCTTATCGTCAAAGCGAGCGTGGCGAGATCTATCAGAAGTATTGCCAGCAGCTGGTCGAAATGGGTCACGCTTTCCCGTGTTTCTGCACCGCCGAAGAACTGGACCAGATGCGCGCCGAGCAGATGGCGCGTGGCGAAACCCCGCGCTACGACGGCCGTGCGCTGCTGCTGTCCGCCGAGGAAGTCGCCCGCCGCCTGGCCGCTGGCGAACCTCACGTGATCCGCATGAAAGTGCCGAGTGAAGGCGTTTGCGTGGTTCCGGACATGCTGCGTGGCGACGTCGAGATCCCGTGGGATCGCATGGACATGCAAGTACTGATGAAGACCGACGGCCTGCCGACGTACTTCCTGGCCAACGTGGTCGATGACCACCTGATGGGCATCACCCACGTGCTGCGCGGTGAAGAGTGGCTGCCATCGGCGCCGAAACTGATCCTGCTTTACGAGTACTTCGGCTGGGAACAACCAGAGCTGTGCTACATGCCGCTGCTGCGTAACCCGGACAAGAGCAAGCTGTCCAAGCGCAAAAACCCGACCTCTGTGACGTTCTACGAGCGCATGGGCTTCATGCCGGAAGCGATGCTGAACTACCTGGGGCGCATGGGCTGGTCGATGCCGGACGAGCGCGAGAAGTTCTCGCTGCAGGAAATGGTCGACAACTTCGACCTGAAGCGCGTTTCCCTGGGCGGGCCGATTTTCGACATCGAGAAACTGTCCTGGCTCAACGGCCAGTGGCTGCGTGATCTGCCGGTGGAAGAGTTTGCTTCGCGCCTGCAGACCTGGGCACTGAATCCTGAATACATGATGAAGATCGCACCGCACGTACAGGGCCGGGTTGAAACGTTCAGCCAGGTCGCACCGCTGGCCGGCTTCTTCTTCGCTGGCGGCGTGAACCCGGATGCGAAGCTGTTTGAATCGAAGAAGCTGTCGAGCGATCAGGTGCGTCAGCTGATGCAGTTGATCCTGTGGAAGCTTGAGAGCCTGCGGCAGTGGGAGAAGGACAGCATCACCGCGACGATTCAGGCGGTGGTCGAATCCCTGGAACTGAAGCTGCGTGACGCCATGCCGCTGATGTTCGCCTCGATCACGGGCCAGGCCAGTTCGGTCTCGGTGCTGGATGCGATGGAGATCCTTGGGCCGGACCTGACCCGTTTCCGTCTGCGCCAGGCGATCGACTTGCTTGGTGGTGTGTCGAAGAAAGAAAACAAAGAGTGGGAAAAACTCTTGGGCAACATCGCCTGACCTACCGAATCCTTGACGCTCACCCGTCATTGATGACGTTCACCTGTAGCAGCTGCCGAAGGCTGCGTTGGGCTGCGAAGCAGTCCTTGATGGCCGCCACGTAATCTGCCTGAAAGGGCAAGGCGTCCGGTGGAGCGAGTGCTACGCACTCGAACGCAGCCTGCGGCAGCTGCTACAGGAACGGATACATCCCCGGATTTACGGGGGAAGGGCGGTAAGTGATTGTTATGTCGGCAAAAAACTTTGAAATATTTTAAAAATAAGTTTGACAGCCTTTCGATGCGCCATTAAGATTCGCCCCGTCCTCAGCGATGAGGGGCTATAGCTCAGCTGGGAGAGCGCTTGCATGGCATGCAAGAGGTCGACGGTTCGATCCCGTCTAGCTCCACCAATTTACACTTCAAGGTCTGGCCACACCGGCCTTGAAGCGATCAACACTCAGCGTTGATCTGTTGTATAGAAGGGTTTGCGTCCCCTTCGTCTAGTGGCCTAGGACACCGCCCTTTCACGGCGGTAACAGGGGTTCGAGTCCCCTAGGGGACGCCAGTTTTACAGAAGCGATGTTGCAAGATGTCGCTCCGCCGCGAGGCGAAAAATCCGGGGCTTTAGCTCAGCTGGGAGAGCGCCTGCATGGCATGCAGGAGGTCAGCGGTTCGATCCCGCTAAGCTCCACCAATTTTACAGTTCAAGGTCTGGCCACACCGGCCTTGAATCGATCAGCTCTCAGCACTGATCAGTTGTATAGAAGGTTTTGCGTCCCCTTCGTCTAGTGGCCTAGGACACCGCCCTTTCACGGCGGTAACAGGGGTTCGAGTCCCCTAGGGGACGCCACGATTACCCGCTCTGCGGGATTTTATAAGGGTCATTCAATTATTGAATGGCCCTTTTGTTTGTCTGGCGTTTGGCCAAACCCTCAATTTCTCTCACACTCTTCTTCAGACCAGCGGTCACATCCACGACTTGCGGAAAATTATTATGAGAATAATATTCTAGTCGTAATATTCGGAGGCAACGATGAACGATAAAAAAGCACAAACCCGCGAACGCATCCTCAAGGCCGCCAGCGCAGCGCTGATTCAGCGCGGCCCGGCCGAACCGAGCGTGGGCGAGGTGATGGGGGCTGCTGGCCTGACGGTTGGCGGCTTCTATGCGCACTTCGAAAGCAAGGACGCCATGATGCTGGAGGCGTTCAAACAGTTGCTCGGTCATCGTCGTGAGCTGATCGCCGATATGGATGACCAGTTGACCGGTGAAGAGCGGCGGGCGTTGGTCGCTGCGTTTTATCTGTCGCGCAAACACCGTGACTCTTCTGATTCCGCTTGCCCGATCCCGGCGTCTGTCGGCGAATTGGGGCGGCTGCCAGACGCATTTCGTGTCGCGCTGAATGAGCACGTGGAGATGATGGTCGCGCAGTTGGCGGCCAGCCCGGAAGAAACCGAAAAGGCCCTGGCCGACATGGCTTTGATGGTGGGTGGTTTGGCTCTGGCGCGGGCGCTGGGGCCGGGAGAGTTGTCTGATCGATTGCTGCGCGCCGCAAAATCAGCGGTGCAATGACCTGAAGGCGAACGCCTGGGGAGTGAGAGCGATGAACGCGTTAAAGTGGGTTCGTGGCGTTAATGGCACCTTGGGCTGGTTTGCACCGCAGTTGGTCGCAAGCAAAATGCGACTCGCATTCATGACCCCGCGCACGCGGCCACCGCGTGATTGGGAGTTGCCGTTGCTGGCAAACTCCGAGCGCATCACGTTGCGCTTCGGTCTCTCCGCACTGCGCTGGGGGCAGGGCCCGGCGGTCTTGCTGATGCACGGTTGGGAAGGGCGCCCCACGCAGTTCGCCAGTCTGATCACCGCACTTGTTGAGGCCGGTTATAGCGTGGTTGCGCTGGATGGCCCGGCACATGGTCGTTCTCCGGGTAGAGAGGCAAATGTCGTGCTCTTCGCCCGCGCCATGCTCGAAGCCGCCGCTGAGTTGCCACCGCTGCGCGCTGTCATCGGCCATTCCATGGGGGGCGCCAGTGCGATGCTCGCCGTGCAGTTGGGCCTGCGCACTGAAACCCTGGTAACCATTGCCGCCCCGGCACGAATTCTCGGAGTACTGCGTGGTTTTGCGCGCTACGTGCGGATGCCACCCAAAGCGCGCTCGGCATTCATTCGTCAGGTCGAGAATGACGTCGGCATGCGCGCCGCCACGCTGGATGTGGCGCACTATCAGCTCGATATGCCGGGCCTGATCGTCCATGCCGAAGATGATGATTTTGTCCTGGTCAAAGAGTCTCAGCTGATCCATGAAGCCTGGTTCGACAGTCGTCTGTTGCGTCTGGAGGCGGGTGGTCATCAGCGAGTATTGGCCGATCCTCGGGTCATTGATGGCGTGTTATCACTGTTGGCCGGACGCAGCCTGCAATCGCGCCAATCCGCTTGAGCATCCGTTACACTGCCCCGGTCAAAATTTTCTGACTGGGAGTGGGGCATGGGCTGGGATCGGGCAACGCCATTTATCATTGATCTGGAAGTGGGCGCCGAGGACATCGATGGGCTGGGGCACGCGAACAACGCGGTCTATGTGACCTGGCTCGAGCGTTGCGCCTGGCGCCACTCCCAGCGCCTGGGCCTGGACCTGGTCGAGTATCGGCGTCTTGACCGGGCGATGGCCGTGGTCCGGCACGAGATCGATTACCTCGCGGCTGCCTATGAAGGTGACGAGTTACAGTTGGCAACCTGGATTGTCGATTGGGACCAGCGCCTCAAAATGACCCGGCACTTTCAACTCAAGCGCCCCAGCGACAACACCACGTTGCTGAGGGCGCAAACCACGTTCGTCTGTATCGAGCTGTCCACCGGCAAGCCCAAGCGCATGCCGGCAGAGTTTATCGAGGGCTACGGGCCGGCGTTGTTGTCGCAAGAATTGAACACCACCCAAATCTAGTGTGGGAGTGAGCCTGCTCGCGATTCGGGCGGCGCGGTTTAGCCATTACGCCGCGTCATCGTTTATCGCGAGCAGGCTCACTCCTACAAGGAATCTGCGATTCCCCGCGCAATCCAGTAAACTGCGGCACGTTTTTCGTCGAGTGTGTTTTTCATGCAAATTGCTTTGGCGCCCATGGAGGGGTTGGTCGACAACATCCTGCGGGACGTGCTGACTCGGGTGGGCGGTATCGATTGGTGCGTGACCGAGTTCATCCGCATCAACGACCAGCTGCTCACGCCTGCCTATTACCACAAGTTCGGCCCTGAACTGCTGCACGGCGCCAAAACCGCTGCCGGCGTGCCCCTGCGCGTGCAGTTGCTGGGTTCCGACCCGGTTTGCCTGGCGGAAAACGCCGCGCTGGCCTGCGAACTGGGCTCCCAGGTAATCGACCTTAACTTCGGTTGCCCGGCCAAAACCGTGAACAAATCCCGCGGTGGCGCCGTTCTGCTCAAAGAGCCTGAGCTGTTGAACCAGATCGTTGAGCATGTGCGCCGCGCGGTTCCGGCTCACATCCCGGTCACCGCCAAAATGCGCCTGGGCTTCGACAGTCCCGACGGCTCGCTGGTCTGCGCCACGGCGCTGGCCGAAGGCGGTGCGGCTCACATCGTCGTGCACGCACGAACCAAGACCGACGGTTACAAGCCACCCGCTCATTGGGAATGGATCCCGCGAGTGCAGGACGTGGTCAAGGTGCCCGTGTTCGCCAACGGCGATATCTGGAGCGTCGAAGACTGGCGTCGCTGCCGCGAAATCAGTGGCGTGGAAGACATCATGCTCGGTCGCGGCCTGGTGTCGCGTCCCGACCTGGCGCGTCAAATTGCTGCGGCGCGAGCCGGTAAAGACGTCGTCGAGATGACCTGGGCCGAACTGTTGCCGCTCATCCAGGACTTCTGGCTGCAAGCCAAGGCACAGATGACACCCCGCCAATCACCCGGCCGCCTGAAGCAATGGCTGGCGATGCTGACCCGCAACTACCCCGAAGCAGTTGAACTTTTCACCGTGCTGAGACGCGAAACCGAACTCGATCAGGTCTCGCGTTTATTGGGTTTGCAAGTTCGCGAAGCGGCCTGAAAAAATCTTCAAAAAACCTCTTGAAATGTAATCAGTGGTCCCTATCTAAGGGTTACGCGATGCCGAATTCGGGTCGCGGAGACATAGAACCTTGCTGATTATTTTCAGGAGATTTTGAATCATGAGTACTGCATTTTCCCTGGCGCCCCTGTTCCGTTCCTCGGTGGGTTTCGACCGTTTCAACGACCTGTTTGAAACCGCCTTGCGCAACGAACCAGGCAGCACCTACCCGCCTTACAACGTTGAAAAACACGGCGACGATCAATACCGCATCGTCGTAGCGGCAGCCGGTTTCCAGGAAGAAGACCTGGACCTGCAAGTCGAGAAGGGTGTGCTGACCATCAGTGGCGGCAAACGCGATGCAACCGAAGGCGTCACCTTCCTGCATCAAGGCATCGCCCAACGTGCGTTCAAGCTGTCGTTCCGCCTGGCGGACCACATCGAGATCAAAGCCGCCGACCTGCGTAATGGTCTGCTGAGCATTGACCTTCTGCGCGTCGTGCCGGAAGAGGCGAAAGCCAAACGCATCCCTATCAACGGGACGCAGCAACCTGCTCTGCAGCATTAATTCAGAGCAATCAAGAAGGGCGCCAATGGCGCCCTTTTTTTGTCTGCCAGTAAATCAACGAAGGAGCTCCTGAAACTCCTCCACCGGCAACGGCCGACTGTGCAAATACCCCTGATAAAAGTGACAGCCCAGCCCCTGCAAAAACTCCAATTGCTCCGCTGTCTCAACCCCTTCTGCAATCACCTTCAACTCCAGGCTTCGGGCCATGGCGACAATGGCGCGGATGATTTCGGCGTCGTTGGGGTCGGTGGTTGCGTCGCGGATGAATGACTGGTCGATTTTCAGGGTGTCGACCGGCAGGCGCTTGAGGTAGGTCAAGGAGGAATAGCCGGTGCCAAAGTCATCCATCGCGAAACTCACGCCGAGTTTTTTCAGGCGGCGCATTTTGTTGATGGTGTCTTCCAGGTTCTGGATGACGATGCCTTCGGTGATTTCCAGTTTCAGCAGTGAGCAGGGCAGCCCATGGCTGCTGAGGCTGTGTTCGATGCGCTCGACGAAGTCATTCTGGCGAAACTGTCGTGGGCTGATGTTCACGCACAGGCTGAAATCGAGCGGATCGATCAGACCCTGGGCCATCAATTGCTTAAAGGCGCCGCAGGCCTCGTCGACGATCCAGGCGCCGACCTCGAGAATCAGTCCGCTGTCTTCGAGCACCTTGATGAATTCGGTGGGCGATTGCGCGCCGAGTTCCGGGTGATTCCAGCGCACCAGCGCTTCCGCGCCGACGATGCGGTTGTCCCGGGCGTCCACCTGGGGTTGGTAGTGCACGCGAAACTCGCCCCTTGAAAGTGCCAGGCGCAGGTCGGTTTCCATGCGCAGACGTTCGCTCGCGGCCTTCTGCATGGTGTTGTGGTACATCTGCGTGGTGTTGCGGCCTGAATCCTTGGCCCGATACAGCGCGATGTCCGCGCGTTTGAGCAGGTCGGTTGGCGTCGAGCCATGATCGGGAATCAAGGCGATACCGATACTCGGCGTCACTTGCAGGCGCTGGCCGTCGAGGAACA
The DNA here is from genome assembly GCF_058145095.1 of Pseudomonas sp. MDV22-iso1. NCBI lineage: Bacteria > Pseudomonadati > Pseudomonadota > Gammaproteobacteria > Pseudomonadales > Pseudomonadaceae > Pseudomonas > Pseudomonas sp. MDV22-iso1. Next base: position 227,475 of record NZ_JBYVMF010000003.1, on the reverse strand, counting down.
TCGGTTCCGACAGCAGTTCACGCAAGGTGTCCGCCAACTCGCGCACCTGGGCGCTGACTTCGTTGCGCGAGCCTTCCAGGCCGCTCAGCAGCACGACAAATTCATCGCCGCCCAGGCGCGCGACCGTGTCTTCCATGCGCACGCTGGCTTCAAGGCGCGCGGTGATGATTTTCAGCACCGTATCGCCGACCGGATGGCCGAGCGAGTCATTGATGTGCTTGAAGTGATCGAGATCGAGAAAGAGCAGTGCGCCTCGCAGGTTGTGGCGCTTGAGCAGGGCGATCTGTTGGCTGAGGCGATCCATCAGCAGTGCGCGGTTGGGCAAATTGGTCAGTGGATCGTGATAGGCCAGGTGACGGATCTGCGCTTCGGCGTTCTTCAGCAGGCTGACGTCACGCGCGGTCAGCAGCAGGCACGCGGTTTCGTTAAGGGTGATCGGTTCTACCGAAACTTCGACGGTCAGCAATTCGCCCCGTTTGTTGCGCCCGAGCATTTCCTGGTGGTGAACCCGGCCTTTGAGCTGTAACTCGGCCAGCAGCGAGGACCGTTGTTTTTCTTCGGCCCAAATGCCCACCTGGTACACCGTCCGCCCGATGACTTCATCGGCGCGGTAACCGGTGAGTCGGCAGAACCCGTCATTGACCTCCAGATAGCGTCCGGTGTCGCGCTCGGTGATGGTGATGGCGTCGGGGCTGGAGTGAAACGCCTTGGCGAACTTCTCTTCGCTGGCCTTGAGTGCCGCTTCGGAGCGCTGCTGTTGCGTGATGTCACGCAGGTTGGTGACGATGCACGGCTGGTCGCCGACGCTGATCTGGCGACTGGAGATCACGCAGGTCAACGACTGCCCGTTCTTGTGTTGGACGTGGATCGCCACGTTGCTCAATCCCTGTTCACGGATGACCTGTTCGATCCGCTGCAGGCTTTTGGACGAGGCGTCCCACAGGCCGATTTCATCGGCGCTTCGACCGATCACATCGGCGGCGCTCCAGCCGAACGTCTGGGTAAAGCTGGAGTTGATTTCGATGAATTGGCCACTGTCCTGATGAGTGACACAAATCGGATCCGGGCTGACCTGGAACAGCGTGGCGAACTTTTCTTCCGAGGCAATCAACTGCTGTTCGCGCTCCACCTGTTCGGTGATATCCAGCAGGGTGCCAGCCATGCGCAAGGGCGTGCCATTTTCATCGCGATAGAGGCGGGCGCGGCTCTCCAGATACCGCGAAGTGCCGTCCGCCAATTGCACTCGATAGGTCAGCTGATAATTGCCGGCGGGACCTTCGCGCAAGCTGCGGTAGGCGTCACGCATGGTGTCGCGCTCTTCACCGGGCACACCCTCGAAAAACTCGTCGAAGGATTCATGGACGGGTTTGGCTTCCATTCCGTGCAATTGCGCAGCGCGCGCCGAGCCGTAAAGCATGCCGCTGGGAATGTGCCAGTCCCAGGTGCCGAGTTGCGCAGAATCCAGCGCCAGGTCCAGACGCTCCTGACTGTCTTTCAGGGCATGCTCGGCGGCCTTGCGTTCAGTCGTGTCGAGGAAGGTGCTCAGCAGATACGGTTGGCCTTCGAGCTCGACCTTTTGTGCGCTGAGGATGCCGTCGTGGATTTGCCCGTTGCTGGCACGAAACTGCACTTCCATGCTGACCAGCTCGCCTTTGGCCTTGGTGGCTTTGACCAGGTGCTCGCGATGTTCCGGGTGCACCCACAAGCCAAGCTCGAGGGTGGTGCGGCCAATGGCATCCTGCACGGGCCAGCCGAACAGGCTCTCGAAATACTGGTTGGCCTCGGTGATCAGGCCATCTTCCTGACGAGTCAGCAGCACCATGTTCGGGCACAGGTGAAACAGCGTTGCGAAGCGCTTCTCCGAGCTGGTCAGGGCTTGTTCGCGCTGGCGCTGATGGGTGATTTCGCGGATTACGCCGATCATGCGTGGGTGCCCATCCTTGTCTGGCAGCAGGCTGCCATTGATTTCGAGCCAATGCAGGCTGCCATCGGGCCAGCGAATACGGTGGTGCATCGCCTGTGCCAGCGGTGCGCCGGCGATCACTGCGTTAAAGGCGCGGACGGTCTTCGCCCGATCTTCTGGCGGCAGCAGGTCGAGGTATTCCAGGTCGGCGGGCAATGGCGCGTGCGGGTCGAAGCCGAACAGCGCTTGAGTGCCCCGTGACCAGCTGATCTGCCCGCGCTCGATGTCCCAATACCAGGCGCCCAGGCGTGCACCGTTAAGGGCGGCCAGCAATTGCGGTGCGCTTTCCCAGCTCTGCTCTGACTGTTTTGGGTCAAGCGCCTGAATACGCGGCATTGGCGGAATTCGGTCAACAGATTTCGGCATTGGCAAGCCTTAAGCTGAGTGGGCGTTAGGCGCAGGGTCTCGCGGCTCTATAGGCGTAGCACACGTTAGCCATGAGTCCCTGGCCGATCGATTTGTGCATCCAGCAAGGCCATAAAGGCCCGTGCCGCATTCGACAGCGTCCGTTCGGTGTGCACGATATAGCCTAGCTGGCGAGTGAGCTGTATGCCCGGCAAAGGTATACGCGCCACCTGATCATCGAGCATGGTGCGTGGCAATACACTCCAGGCCAGGCCAATCGAGACCATCATCTTGATGGTTTCCAGGTAATTGGTGCTCATGGCGATGTTTGGCGTCAGGCCCTGCGCTTCAAACAGACGCTGGACGATGTGGTGGGTAAAGGTGTTGCCGCCGGGGAACACGGCCGGATGCAGGGCAATGTCCGCCAGGCTGACGGCACCGTTGCTGATGAGTGAATGTTCCGGCGCGACCACAAAGTCCAGCGGGTCGTCCCACACCGGTGTGGCCTTGACCAGCGAGTGGGGCTCTGGTGCGAGGGTGATGACCGCCAGTTCGGCGCGACCGTGGAGGATTTCTTCGTAGGCTACTTCCGAATCGAGGAACTGAATATCCAGCGCGACCTGGGGGTAGCGTCGTGTGAACTCCCTTAATAAGGGCGGCAAACGGTGCAGGCCGATGTGGTGACTGGTCGCCAGGGTCAGGCGGCCCGTCACTTCGCCGGTCAGGTTGGTCAGGGCGCGGCGGGTATCGTCGAGCACATTGAGGATTTGATAAGCCCGCGGCAGCAGGGCGCGACCAGCCTCGGTCAGACCGACTTCACGGCCCAGGCGATCGAACAGGCGTACCTTCAATTGCTGCTCCAGACCGGCGATGCGTTTACTGATCGCAGGCTGGGTCAGGTGTAACCGTTCGCCTGCGCCAGAGAAGCTGCCGGTCTCGGCAATCGCGATAAAAGCATTGAGGTTGGCGAGGTCCATTGCAGTATTCCAGTTGGTTATCCAAAGCATAAAAAATATGAATTTGAGTTATTTAATGTAACCCCCTAGGATCGACCTCACAAGCCAAGGGGTTATTGAAAAAGCCCAGGGCATAGAAACAAGCTGATGAGGACCGTCTGATGGCCGGCAAAACGCTTTACGACAAGCTTTGGGATTCCCATGAAGTGAAACGGCGCGACGATGGGTCGTCGCTGATCTATATCGACCGCCACATCATCCATGAAGTGACTTCGCCCCAAGCTTTCGAAGGCCTGCGCCTGGCCGGGCGCAAGCCTTGGCGCGTCGACTCGATCATCGCCACCCCGGACCACAACGTGCCGACTACCCCGGATCGCAAGGGCGGGATCGAAGCAATCACCGACCAGGTCTCGCGTTTGCAGGTTCAGACCCTCGACGACTATTGCGACGAATATGGCATCACTGAATTCAAAATGAATGACGTGCGTCAGGGGATTGTTCACGTGATCGGCCCGGAACAGGGCGCGACCTTGCCGGGCATGACTGTCGTCTGCGGCGACTCGCACACCTCGACCCACGGCGCGTTTGGCGCGTTGGCACACGGCATCGGCACTTCCGAGGTCGAGCATGTGTTTGCCACGCAGTGCCTGGTCGCCAAGAAAATGAAAAACATGTTGGTGTCCGTCGAAGGCCAATTGCCGTTCGGCGTCACCGCCAAAGACATCGTGCTCGCGGTAATCGGCAAGATCGGCACCGCTGGCGGTAATGGTCATGCGATCGAGTTCGCCGGTAGCGCGATTCGTGATCTGTCGATCGAAGGCCGCATGACCATCTGCAACATGTCCATCGAGGCCGGTGCTCGGGTAGGTCTGGTCGCTGCGGACGAAAAAACCGTGGAATACGTCAAAGGCCGTCCATTCGCCCCGAAAGGCGCGGAATGGGACATGGCGGTCGAAGCCTGGAAAGACCTGGTGTCCGACGCTGATGCCAAGTTCGATACCGTGGTTGAACTCGACGCGACCCAGATCAAGCCGCAAGTCAGTTGGGGCACCTCGCCAGAGATGGTCCTGGCCGTTGATCAGAACGTGCCGGACCCGGCCAGGGAAATGGACCTGGTCAAGCGCGGTTCCATCGAACGCGCTTTGAAATACATGGGTTTGAGTGCCAATCAGGCCATCACCGATATCCAGCTGGATCGCGTGTTCATTGGTTCGTGCACCAACTCGCGAATTGAAGACCTGCGCGCCGCGGCCGTCATCGCCAAGGGCCGCAAAGTCGCTTCGACCATCAAGCAAGCCATCGTCGTGCCAGGCTCGGGCCTGGTGAAGGCGCAGGCCGAGGCAGAAGGTCTGGACAAGATTTTCCTCGAAGCCGGTTTCGAGTGGCGTGAGCCGGGGTGCTCAATGTGCCTGGCGATGAACCCGGACCGTTTGGAGTCGGGCGAGCATTGCGCCTCGACTTCCAACCGCAACTTCGAAGGGCGTCAGGGCGCCGGTGGCCGTACGCACCTGGTGAGTCCGGCCATGGCCGCGGCGGCTGCCGTCAACGGTCGTTTCATCGACGTTCGCGAACTGATCTGAGGAACCGCACATGAGAGCTTTTACCCAACACACCGGTTTGGTCGCGCCATTGGACCGGGCCAACGTCGACACCGACCAGATCATTCCGAAGCAGTTTCTGAAGTCGATCAAGCGCACCGGTTTTGGTCCGAATCTGTTTGACGAGTGGCGCTATCTGGACGTGGGCTACGCCTACCAGGACAACTCCAAGCGTCCGCTGAACAAGGATTTCGTGCTCAACGCCGAGCGTTATCAGGGCGCCAGTGTGTTGCTGGCCCGTGAGAACTTCGGTTGTGGTTCCAGCCGTGAACACGCGCCGTGGGCCCTGGAAGAATACGGTTTCCGTAGCATTATCGCGCCGAGCTATGCCGACATCTTCTACAACAACAGCTTCAAGAACGGCTTGCTGCCGATCATCTTGAGTGACGCTGAGGTTGATGAGCTGTTCCAGCAGGTTGAAGCGAATCCTGGCTACGAGTTGACGGTCGACCTGCAAGCCCAGACCGTGACCCGGCCGGATGGCAAGATCTACAGCTTTGAGCTGGATGAATTCCGCAAGCATTGCCTGGTGAATGGTCTGGACGACATCGGCCTGACCTTGCAGGACCACGAGGCGATTGCGACGTTTGAAGGCAAGCACCGGGCGAGTCAGCCTTGGTTGTTTCGTGACGCGTAAATTTGCGTAAGGCGTGATGACGCCGTCGCCAGCAGGCTGGCTCCCACATTGGATTTGCGGGGTTCACAAAACCCTGTGGGAGCTGGCTTGCCAGCGATGAGGCCCGACCAGGCAACACAAGGCTTAAACCCAAAAGGAAATCCCCATGACCAGCACCGCCCACAGTCAGGTTGTACAAAAGCAATTCGGTGAACAGGCCTCCGCCTATTTGAGCAGCGCCGTACACGCTCAAGGCACCGAATTCGCGCTGCTACAGGCCGAACTGGCAGGGCAGGGCGATGCACGGGTGCTGGACGTGGGTTGCGGCGCCGGTCACGTGAGTTTTCACGTCGCCTCGCTGGTCAAGGACGTGGTGGCTTATGACCTGTCGCAGCAGATGCTCGACGTGGTGGCCGGTGCTGCTGCTGACCGGGGCTTGAGCAACGTGTCGACGGTCCTTGGCGCTGCGGAACGCCTGCCGTTCGCCGACGGTGAATTCGACTTCGTCTTCAGTCGCTACTCCGCGCACCACTGGAGCGATCTGGGGTTGGCGTTGCGCGAAGTCCGTCGGGTACTGAAGCCGGGTGGCGTGGCAGCGTTCATCGATGTGTTGTCACCAGGTAGCCCGCTGTTCGACACTTACCTGCAAAGCGTCGAAGTACTGCGCGACACCAGCCATGTGCGCGACTATTGCGCCGGCGAGTGGTTGCGTCAGGTCAGTGAGGCGGGGTTGCATACCCGCAGCACCACCCGTCAACGTCTGCGCCTGGAATACAACTCCTGGGTCGAACGCATGCGCACGCCACAGGTGATGCGCGCGGCGATCCGCGAGTTGCAGCAGTCGATGGGCAACGAAGTGCGCGAATATTTTGAGATTGAGGCCGATGGTTCGTTCAGTACCGATGTGCTGGTTCTGTTTGCAGAACGCTAAGCACTGAACGATAGCCGCCGGACGATAGAATTTTTCCGGGTGCGCCCAAGGGGTGCACCGACTGATGACATGAGGAAAGCATGAGCAAGCAGATTCTGATTCTCCCAGGTGACGGTATTGGCCCGGAAATCATGGCCGAAGCGGTCAAGGTGCTGGAGCTGGCTAACGACAAGTACAGCCTGGGCTTTGAATTCAGCCACGACGTGATCGGCGGCGCGGCCATCGACAAACACGGCGTGCCGCTGGCCGACGAAACCCTGGCGCGTGCCCGCGCGGCTGACGCTGTGTTGCTGGGCGCCGTGGGCGGCCCGAAATGGGACACCATCGAGCGTGACATCCGTCCAGAGCGCGGTCTGCTGAAAATCCGTGCGCAATTAGGCCTGTTCGGCAACCTGCGTCCGGCGATCCTCTACCCGCAACTGGCTGACGCCTCCAGCTTGAAGCCGGAAATCGTTTCCGGTCTGGATATCCTGATCGTTCGCGAGCTGACCGGCGGCATCTACTTCGGCGCGCCACGCGGTACCCGCACCCTGGAAAACGGCGAGCGTCAGTCTTACGACACGCTGCCTTACAGCGAAAGCGAAATCCGCCGTATCGCCCGTGTCGGTTTCGACATGGCCATGGTGCGCGGCAAGAAGCTGTGCTCGGTGGACAAGGCCAACGTGCTGGCGTCCAGCCAACTGTGGCGTGAAATCGTCGAAGAAGTGGCCAAGGATTACCCGCAAGTCGAACTGAGCCACATGTACGTCGACAACGCCGCGATGCAACTGGTGCGCGCACCCAAGCAGTTCGACGTGATCGTGACCGACAACCTGTTCGGCGACATCCTGTCTGACCAGGCTTCCATGTTGACCGGGTCCATTGGCATGCTGCCGTCGGCGTCCCTGGACACCAACAACAAGGGCATGTACGAGCCGTGCCACGGTTCGGCGCCGGACATCGCAGGCAAAGGCATTGCCAACCCGTTGGCGACCATTTTGTCGGTGTCGATGATGCTGCGTTACAGCTTCAACCAACAGGCTGCCGCTGATGCCATCGAGCAAGCCGTGAGCCTGGTTCTGGATCAAGGCCTGCGTACCGGTGACATCTGGTCGACGGGTTGCACTAAGGTCGGTACGCAGGAAATGGGCGACGCAGTAGTCGCCGCGCTGCGGAATCTGTAATCTCTCGGGCCCGCTGCCACTTTCAACGTCGAAAGCAGCGGCCCACTTTTTAAAGAAGGTGTAGTTGCGATGAAACGTGTAGGTCTGATCGGTTGGCGCGGTATGGTCGGTTCCGTGCTCATGCAGCGGATGCTGGAAGAGCAGGATTTCGATCTTATTGAGCCGGTGTTTTTCACCACTTCCAATGTCGGTGGCCAAGGCCCGTCCGTGGGCAAGGATATTGCGCCGCTCAAGGACGCTTACAGCATTGAAGAGCTGAAGACCCTCGACGTGATCCTGACCTGCCAGGGTGGCGACTACACCAGCGAAGTCTTCCCGAAACTGCGCGAAGCTGGCTGGCAGGGTTACTGGATCGACGCCGCTTCCAGCCTGCGCATGCAGGATGACGCGGTGATCGTGCTGGACCCGGTAAACCGCAAGGTTATCGACCAGCAGCTCGATGCGGGCACCAAGAACTACATCGGCGGCAACTGCACCGTCAGCCTGATGTTGATGGGCCTTGGCGGTCTGTTCGAAGCCGGTCTGGTGGAGTGGATGAGCGCCATGACGTATCAGGCGGCCTCCGGTGGCGGCGCGCAGCACATGCGTGAGCTGATCAAGCAAATGGGCGTGACCCACGGCGCTGTCGCCGATCAATTGGCGGATCCTGCCAGCGCGATCCTCGACATCGACCGTCGTGTGGCCGAAGCCATGCGCAGCGACGCGTACCCGACCGAAAACTTCGGTGTTCCGTTGGCCGGCAGCCTGATCCCGTGGATCGACAAGGAACTGCCGAACGGTCAGAGCCGCGAAGAGTGGAAGGCTCAGGCCGAGACCAACAAGATACTGGGTCGTTTCAAGAACCCGATTCCGGTCGACGGTATCTGCGTGCGCATCGGCGCCATGCGTTGCCACAGCCAGGCGCTGACCATCAAGCTGAACAAAGACGTGCCGATCGCCGACATCGAAGGGCTGATCAGCCAGCACAACCCATGGGTCAAGCTGGTGCCGAACAACCGTGAGATGAGCATGCAGGAGCTGAGCCCGACAAAGGTCACCGGCACCTTGAATGTACCGGTTGGCCGTCTGCGCAAGCTGAACATGGGTTCGCAATTCGTCGGTGCCTTCACCGTCGGCGACCAGCTGTTGTGGGGCGCGGCCGAACCGCTGCGTCGCATGCTGCGGATTCTGCTTGAGCGTTGATCGATTGATGCAATGAAAGAACCCGTGCCTTGAAAGAGGTGCGGGTTTTTTTACGCGCCGATTAACCCCTGTAGCAGCTGGCGAAGCCTGCGTTCGGCTGCGAAGCAGTCGTAGAAACTGAACGCTGGGTTCTTTTGAACGATTGAGGGATCCCCTAAGCGAGGGCTTCGTCCCCGAACGCAGCCTTCGGCAGCTGCTACAAGGTTTCGCCGATCAATTGCTTGCATGCCACCCACCCGGTAAAGTGCCGCTCCCCCCGTTTCGCCAGAGGTAAAACCATGAGCCAGACCCTTGATATTGCCGTGATCGGCGCGACCGGTACTGTCGGCGAAACGCTTGTGCAGATTCTCGAAGAGCGCGACTTCCCGGTGGGCAACCTGCACCTGCTTGCCAGCAGCGAGTCCGCCGGGCATTCGGTACCATTTCGCGGCAAGAACGTACGAGTGCGCGAAGTCGATGAGTTCGACTTCAGCAAGGTCCAGCTGGTGTTCTTCGCCGCCGGTCCCGCGGTCACCCTCAGCTTCGCCTCGCGCGCCACGGCTGCCGGCTGTTCGCTGATCGACCTGTCCGGCGCGTTGCCCGCCGACCAGGCGCCGCAAGTCGTGTCTGAGGCCAATGGCGATATCCTCGTCGGGATGAAAAAGCCTTTCCAGGTCAGCAGCCCAAGTCCTTCGGCCACCACCCTGGCCGTGCTGCTGGCGCCGTTGCTCAGCATCATCGACCTGCAACGTATCAATTTGACGGCGAGTCTGGCGGTATCAGCCCAGGGTCGTGAAGCCGTGACTGAACTGGCCCGGCAAACCGCCGAGCTGCTGAATGTGCGTCCGCTGGAGCCGACGTTCTTTGATCGGCAGATGGCGTTCAACCTCCTGGCTCAGGTCGGCAAGCCGGATGAACAGGGCCATACCCTGCTGGAAAAACGCCTGGTTCGCGAAGTGCGTCAGGTGTTGGCGCTGCCTTCGTTAAAGATTTCCGTTACGTGCATTCAAGCGCCGGTGTTTTTTGGCGATAGCTTTAGTGTGACCCTGCAGTCTTCGCGTGAAGTCGACCTGGCGAAAGTCAACGCGGCCCTCGAAGACGCGCCAGGCATCGAACTGGTAGAAGCTGGCGATTACCCGACAGCGGTGGGCGACGCGGTAGGGCAGGATGTGGTGTACGTCGGTCGGGTCCGCCGGGGAATCGACGACCCGTCGGAACTTAATGTCTGGCTGACGTCAGATAACGTACGCAAAGGTGCCGCGCTCAATGCTGTGCAGGTGGCTGAATTGTTGATAAAAGACCTAGCGTAAAAGATACTTGGCAACAATTTGTCGACTGAATCTGGCCGGGCGCTATGCTTGGCCGAAGTGCTGATCGCGAGTCACCCTTCGGGGCTTCGCGTGGCAAGAAAGAAAAGATCGCGCGCGACGACCCTTCGCCGCCGCGCGCAATGCCTTACGGCAGCGACTATCAACACCTTCTCGCTGGCCGAGGAATGTTCAAACAAAGGATGAGGCTATGGTTCAAGTTCGCAAACTGGTGTTAGCAATAGCGGCCGCCTCGGCGCTGTCCTCCGGTGTGGCGCATGCCCTCGGGCTCGGGGAGCTGACCCTGAAGTCGACGCTGAACCAGCCGCTGGTGGCGGAAATCGAGCTTCTTGATGTCAAGGAGCTCACTGCTGCTGAAGTGGTGCCGAGCCTGGCCTCACCCGAAGATTTCGCCAAGGCCGGTGTCGACCGCCAGGCGTTTCTCAACGACCTGACCTTTACGCCGGTGCTCAACCCCGGCGGTAAAAGCATCCTGCGTGTGACATCCAGCAAGCCACTGTCCGAGCCGATGGTGAAATTCCTGGTTCAGGTCATGTGGCCAAGCGGTCGGTTGATGCGCGATTACAGCGTGTTGCTCGATCCCTCCAAATTCTCGCCGCAGACCGCTGACGCGGCTGCTCAGCCTGCACCGACGCAAACTGTCGCTGCACCGGTCACCGGCGCGACCAAACCCGCCCAGTACACCACCACGCCGCGCGATACTTTGTGGGAAATCGCTGCGAAGGCGCGTAATGGCGGTTCGATTCAGCAGACCATGCTGGCCATCCAGGCACTGAACCCGGATGCCTTTATCGATGGCAACATCAACCGGTTGAAAACCGGTCAGGTGCTGCGTCTGCCGGATCAGGCGCAAAGCACCAATCTGCCGCAACCTAAAGCCATCGCCGAAGTCGCCGCACAGAACACCGCCTGGCGTCAGGGCCGTCGCTATGTACCCAAGGCGGGCGCTGGCCAGCAACAACTGGATGCCACTAACCGTCCTCGCGGTGATGGCGCGACCTCGCAAGCTCCCAAGGACAACTTGAGCCTGGTCTCGGCCGAGACGGGCAAGCCCGGTGCCAAAGGCGCTGCGGGCGATGCGAAGAAATTGAGCAACAAGCTGGCGGTGACCCAGGAAAGCCTCGACACGACCCGTCGTGACAACGCCGAACTGAAAAGCCGCATGACCGATCTGCAAAGTCAGCTGGACAAGCTGCAACGCCTGATTGAACTGAAGAACAACCAATTGGCCAAGTTGCAGGCTGAGGGCGCTGCAGACGCTCCGGTGGACGTTGCTGCCGCGCCCGCCATGTCGGCGGAACTGGCGTCCAGTCCGGCGGCTGCGACGCCTGCTGAAGCCGTGCCGACTGCACCGGTGACGCCAGCGCCGGAGGCGGCGGTACCTGAGGCCGCGCCGGCACCTGCCGAGAAGCCTGTCGAGCCGACGCCGGTTAAAACCACTGACGATCAGAAATTCAATGAGCTGCTGACCAATCCATGGTTGCTGGGCATGGTCGGCGGTGGTGCAGTCATCCTGCTGCTTCTGTTGCTCTTACTGGCCCGTCGGCGCAAAGCTCAGCAAGAAGCTGAAAAGCATCTGCGCATGGCTCGCGCATTGTCCGAGGAGCAGGAATTCTCGGTCGATCACGATTTGCCGGAAAGCAGCTTCGAAGGCCTGGAAGTTCCGCCTGCAAGCGTGAAGCTCGCCACGACGCCGGCTGTAGAGCCGACTCCAGCGCCTGTGCCTGTGCCTGCACCGGCGCCAGTGATCGCTCCGGTCATCGTAACGCCACCGATCGCAGCGCCGCTGATCTCGCCAGCCGCCGAGCACAATGATGATGTGTTGGGCCGGGCGCAGTCGCACATTGCTGCCGGTCGCCTGAATCAGGCCGCCGCGATACTGGAAGATGGCATCAAGCAGGAGCCGCAACGCAGTGATTTGCGCTTGAAGCTGATGGAAGTCTACGGGCAGCAGGGCGATCGCGATGCGTTCGTCGCCCAGGAGCGCAAGCTGATTGCCAACGGCGACAACTTCGCTCAGGTCGAGCAGTTGAAAAGCCGCTTCCCGGCCATGGCGCTCGTGGCGGCGGGTGGTATCGGCGCTGCGGCGATCGCAGCGCAAATGGATGCCCAGTACGTCAAGGACCTGATGCTGGACGAGCCAGAAGCGCCTGCGCCAGTGGTGCCGGCTGATGACAGCTTTGATCATGACTTCGACTTGAGCCTGGATGATCTGGAAGCCGCTTCTCCGGCCGTCGTTTCTCCCGAAGCGGACCCCGTGGAAGAGCTGGACGCATTCCCGTCTGACGATGATCTGAGCTTTGAGTCGGTATTGCAGCAGCAGACTGACATCAAGGAAAACCTCGACGACCTGTCTGATTTTGATCTGGACATGGACCTCGGGGGTGAAGCTTCGCCAGCCACGTTGGCCGAAGATGATTTCCTGCTGAACCTGGACGACGATGCCAAGGATCTGCCGGTAGTCGAAGCGCCGACCGTCCCGGAAGTAGCACTGGACGATCTGGAGTTGCCGGCCGACTTCGACCTGTCGCTGGCGGACGAAATGGACGCCCCCGTCGCTGCCGACGATTTGTCCGCCAAGCCGGACGACTTCAGCGCGGAGCTCGACCGCCTGTCCCAGGACATCAGCGGGCCGACCTTTTCAGCGGAAGACGCCATGGCTTCCGCCGCTGACGAGCCTGAGTTCGACTTCCTTTCCGGTACCGACGAAGTGGCGACCAAACTCGATCTGGCCCAGGCCTACATCGACATGGGCGACAACGACGGTGCGCGGGACATCCTCAACGAGGTGGTGACCGAGGGTGATGACGGGCAGAAGAGCGAAGCAAAGGAGATGTTGTCGCGTCTGGCTTGAATGCTCGGTAAGTCGTAAAGAGAACGGCAGCCCATTGAGGCTGCCGTTTTTGTTTGCGTGCAATGAATACAGAGCCTGTGTAGGAGCTGCCGCAGGCTGCGATCTTTTGATCTTTGGGTAACCGTCACTGGCTTCCACCTCCCACAGCCTTATAATGCCCGCCTTTGCGTACATCAGCAGGCTGTCACCCCTTGGCAAATATAGATAATCCTGCCGCCGAAATGGCGGCCGACGGCTTTTTCCGGATCGCGTTGGGCGTTGAATACAAAGGCTCGCGTTATCGCGGCTGGCAGCGTCAGGCCTCCGGCGTGCTCACCGTGCAGGAAACCCTGGAAAAGGCGTTGTCGAAAGTCGCCGACTCGCCTGTCTCGCTGCTCTGCGCCGGTCGCACTGACGCCGGCGTGCACGCATGCGGACAGGTGGTGCATTTCGACACGCAGGTCGAGCGCTCGATGAAAGCCTGGGTCATGGGGGCCAACATCAACTTGCCCCACGACATCAGTGTCAGCTGGGCCAAGGCCATGCCGGCGGATTTTCATGCGCGGTTCAAAGCCATTGCCCGGCGCTATCGCTACGTGATCTACAACGATCAGATCCGTCCGGCGCACTTGAACGATGAAATCACCTGGAACCACCGGCCTCTGGACGTCGACCGTATGGCCGAGGCGGCGCAGTATCTGGTGGGTACCCATGACTTCAGCGCTTTCCGCGCGGGTCAGTGCCAGGCCAAGTCGCCGATCAAGGAGCTTCACCACCTGCGAGTCACTCGCCACGGCAAGATGATCGTGCTGGACATCCGTGCCAGCGCGTTCCTGCACCACATGGTGCGCAACATTGCCGGCGTGCTGATGACCATCGGTGCCGGCGAGCGCCCGGTGGAGTGGATGAAAGAGGTGCTGGAGAGCCGGATCCGTCGTTCTGGCGGGGTGACCGCGCATCCTTTCGGCTTGTATCTGGTGCAGGTTGAATACCGCGACGAGTTCGAATTGCCGCAGCGTTACATTGGCCCGCACTTCTTGACCGGTTTCACCGAACTTGACGGCTGACGCCCTCGAACGCATTTGTTACCATCCGGGACTTTCTCGGATTTGCCTTGGGGTTCTATCGACATGTCAGCCGTTCGCAGCAAGATTTGCGGGATTACCCGCATAGAAGATGCGTTGGCAGCGGTAGAGGCCGGGGCAGATGCGATCGGATTCGTCTTCTATGCAAAAAGCCCGCGTGCCGTGACGTTTCAGCAAGCGCGGGACATTATCAAGTCGCTGCCGCCGTTCGTGACCACCGTGGGATTGTTTGTCAACGCCAGCCGTTGCGAGTTGGGCGAACTGCTCGACGCCGTGCCGCTGGATCTGTTGCAGTTCCATGGTGATGAAGCGGCGGCGGATTGTGAAGGCTGGCACCGTCCGTATATCAAGGCGCTGCGGGTCAAGGCCGGTGACGACATTGCGGCCGCTTGCGATGCCTTTCCAAGTGCCAGCGGTATCCTGCTGGATGCCTACGTCGAGGGCGTGCCTGGGGGAACCGGGGAAGCGTTCGACTGGTCTCTGATACCTCAAGGGTTGAGCAAACCGATCATTTTGGCGGGTGGCCTGACACCGGACAACGTTGCCGAAGCGATTGCGCGGGTCCGGCCTTACGCGGTCGACGTCAGTGGCGGGGTAGAGGCGAGCAAGGGAATCAAGGATCACGCAAAGGTTCAGGCGTTCATCAAGGCAGTACGAGGCACGTTGATGTGACGGCTGGCACACTGCCGCCGTCCACAGGCATGGCTGAGGGTTTTTGGGTGGTACGCAGGTCACGTTTGCTGATCCGGCCACCCAGTCGATCATCGCCGCACATATGAATTTAGCTCAAGGGCATACGCGGGGCTGCGAACCAAAGTGTTCGAGCCGCCGGTACTGGAGAAAGAAAGCATGAGCAACTGGTTAGTAGACAAACTGATCCCTTCGATCATGCGTTCCGAGGTCAAGAAGAGCTCGGTGCCTGAAGGTCTGTGGCACAAATGCCCGTCTTGCGAGGCTGTGCTGTATCGTCCGGAGCTGGAAAAGACCCTGGACGTTTGCCCCAAGTGCAATCACCACATGCGTATCGGCGCCCGCGCCCGTATCGACATTTTCCTCGACGCTGAAGGCCGTGCCGAACTGGGCGCTGAGCTGGAGCCCGTCGACCGTCTGAAATTCCGTGACGGCAAGAAGTACAAGGACCGCCTGACCGCCGCACAGAAAGCGACCGGCGAAAAAGATGCCCTGATCTCCATGAGCGGTACGCTGCTGGGCATGCCGGTCGTGGTGTCGGCTTTCGAATTCTCCTTCATGGGCGGTTCGATGGGTGCCATCGTCGGTGAGCGCTTTGTACGCGCTGCCAACTACGCACTGGAAAACAAATGCCCGATGATCTGCTTCGCGGCTTCCGGCGGCGCGCGGATGCAAGAAGCCTTGATCTCCCTGATGCAAATGGCCAAGACCTCCGCGGTGCTGGCGCGTCTGCGTGAAGAAGGCATTCCGTTCATCTCGGTACTGACTGACCCTGTCTACGGCGGTGTTTCCGCCAGTCTGGCGATGCTGGGCGATGTGATCGTCGGCGAACCGAAAGCCCTGATCGGCTTTGCCGGTCCGCGCGTCATCGAACAGACCGTGCGTGAAAAATTGCCGGAAGGCTTCCAGCGCAGCGAATTCCTGCTCGAACACGGCGCGATCGACATGATCATTCACCGTCAGGAGCTGCGTCCGCGTCTGGGCAACCTGCTGGCACAGATGATGGGCCTGCCGACGCCTAAGTTCGTTGCTGCACCTATCGAGCCAATCGTGGTTCCGCCGGTGCCTGCCAACATATGACCCAACGTACCCTTGGCGAGTGGCTCGCCTACCTTGAGCAGTTGCACCCTTCGGCCATCGACATGGGCCTGGAGCGCTCGCAACAGGTAGCGTCCCGCATGGGACTGGGCAAGCCGGCGCCTCGGGTGATTACGGTCACCGGCACCAACGGCAAGGGTTCTACCTGCGCATTCGTGGCTTCGTTGCTACGGTCGCAAGGCCTGAACGTCGGTGTCTACAATTCTCCGCACCTGCTGCGTTATAACGAGCGGGTGCAGGTCAACGGCGTTGAAGCAACCGACGCCGAACTGTGCGAAGCCTTTGCTGCAGTCGAGGCGGGCCGCGGCGACACTTCCCTGACGTACTTCGAAATGGGCACCCTGGCGGCGTTCTGGCTGTTTCAACAGGCCGGGCTTGACGCGGTGGTGCTGGAAGTCGGTCTGGGCGGGCGTCTGGATACAGTCAACGTGGTGGATGCCGACATGGCACTGGTCACCAGCATCGGCGTCGATCATGCCGACTATCTGGGTGATACCCGGGAATCCGTGGCGTACGAAAAAGCCGGAATCTTCCGCCAGGGCGCGCCTGCGCTTTGCGGCGATCTGAATCCTCCACAACCTTTGCTTGATAAGGCGCGCGAGCTGGCTTGTCCGTTTTTCCTGCGCGGGCGTGATTTTGATCTGGGTGTGACCGATCATCACTGGCAATGGCGCGGTGTCGACGCTCAAGGGCAGGTGATTGAGCTGCGTGATCTGCCATTGCTTGACCTGCCGATGGAAAACGCCGCGCTGGCGCTGCAGGCTTATCTGCTGATGGACCTGCCGTGGGTGGACGCACAGATTGTCGATGCCCTGAAGGCTACGCGGGTGGTAGGGCGTCTTGATCGCCGTCAGTTCGATTGGCAAGGCAAGCGCCTGAACCTGTTGCTGGACGTGGGGCATAATCCTCATGCGGCCGAGTACCTGGCTCGTCGACTGGCCAGTCGGCCACCGGCAGGCAAGCGTCTGGCCGTGTTCGGATTGCTGGCGGACAAGGATCTCGATGGTGTTGTGGGCGAGTTGAATGCTAGTGTCCAGCACTGGGCGGTTGCGCCGCTAAATTCGCCCCGGTCACGGCCAGTTGCCGATTTGCACGGGGTGTTGCAGAACCTTGGCGCATCGGTAACGTCCTATGACAGCGTGGCTGCAGCCCTCGATGGGCAGTGTGCATTGGCCACGAGCGACGACGAGATTCTGTTGTTCGGATCATTTTATTGTGTCGCCGAGGCCCTTGAATGGTTGGCCCGGCGCTCCACGGAGGAAGCGGCAAATGGCATTGCTGGATAAAGCCTACAAACAGCGGATGGTCGGTGCCCTGGTTCTAGTGGCACTGGCGGTGATTTTCCTGCCGATGCTGTTTTCGCGTCAGGATGAACAACGCCAGGTGAGCGTTGAGGCGCCCGCCGCACCGCAAGCACCTTCGATGCCGCAAGTGCAGGTCGAGCCCGTGGTCGTGCCCGAGCCGCAGACGCTTCCGCAAGAGCCGGTACCGAGCGATGAGGAAATCGCCCAGCAGGAAGAGCCTTCGATGCCTATCGCTCCGACTGCCCCTGTCGCGCCTGCACCTGCTGCCAAACCCGTCGCGCCGGCGCCTGTACCAGCGATGGCGGCCAAGCCAAGCACGCCGCCTGCCCAGCCAATCACCGCGGCCCCTGGCAAACCCGATACCACGCAAAGTCGCGTCGATGCCAATGGCCTGTCGGTCAGTTGGTCGGTGCAACTGGCCAGCCTGTCGAACCGTGCCAGCGCTGAAAGCCTGCAGAAATCCTTGCGCAGCCAAGGCTACAACGCCTACATCCGCACAGCGGACGGCAAGAACCGGGTATTCGTCGGGCCGCTCATTGAGCGCGCAGAAGCCGACCGTTTGCGCGACTTGCTAAGCCGCCAGCAGAACCTCAAGGGTTTTGTGGTGCGCTTCCAGCCCGAGCGCGGTTAAAACGCGCTTATCCCTGTAGCAACTGGCGAAGCCTGCGTCCGGCTGCGAAGCAGCCGTCAATCACGCTTGCACGGTGTGCCAAATAGACCCAATTGCCTGATTTTACGGCTGCTGAGCAGCCGGACTCAGGCTTCGCCAGCTGCTACAGGGGCGAGTGCGGTTTCGATAGTAGCTAAAACTATCACCCCGATTTGAAATGCACTGACAATCGCAGCTTACCGATCAGCATGGGCTCTGCTAAAATGCGCCGCCTTATCCGTCTGTAGGCTGCACTGTGCCATTTACCTGGGTTGATTGGGCGATCGTTGCAATAGTCGCCATCTCCGCATTGATCAGTCTGAGCCGCGGCTTCGTCAAAGAAGCATTATCGCTGGTGACCTGGATCATCGCAGGAGTCGTCGCCTGGATGTTCGGTGGTTCATTGTCCGAGTACCTCGCCGGATACATAGAAACGCCATCGGCTCGTGTAATCACGGGCTGTGCCATCATGTTTGTCGCCACGTTAATCGTAGGCGCAATGATCAATTATCTTATCGGCGAGTTGGTTCGCGTCACCGGGCTATCCGGGACCGACCGATTTCTCGGCATGGCCTTCGGCGCAGCGCGTGGCGTGTTGCTGGTGGTCGTGGCGGTCGGGCTGTTGAGCCTGGGGCCGGTACAGCAGGACGGGTGGTGGAAAGAATCACAGCTCGTGCCAAAGTTTCTATTGGTCGCAGACTGGTCCAAAAACCTGATTCTCGGGTGGAGCAGTCAGTGGCTTGCCAGCGGTATCAGCGTACCCGCTGAGATACCGTTCAAGGAGCACCTCTTGCCGACGGCCAAAACGCCTCAGTGAGTGTTGTTCAGTTCAGATCCATTAAGTAGGGGTTGCGTCGCATGTGTGGCATCGTCGGTATCGTCGGTAAGTCGAACGTCAATCAGGCGCTGTATGACGCGCTAACCGTGCTCCAGCACCGCGGCCAGGACGCTGCCGGTATCGTGACCAGCCATGATGGCCGGTTATTCCTGCGCAAGGATAATGGCCTGGTACGTGACGTGTTCCATCAGCGTCACATGCAGCGCCTCGTCGGGCACATGGGCATTGGCCATGTGCGTTACCCGACCGCAGGCAGCTCGACTTCGGCTGAAGCTCAACCGTTTTACGTCAACTCGCCTTACGGCATCACCCTGGCGCACAACGGTAACCTGACCAACGTTGAACAGCTGGCCAAGGAGATTTACGAATCTGACCTGCGCCACGTCAACACCAACTCTGATTCGGAAGTACTGCTGAACGTGTTCGCGCACGAGCTGGCCCAACGCGGCAAGCTGCAGCCTACCGAAGAAGACGTATTTGCTGCCGTCACTGACGTGCACAACCGTTGCGTGGGTGGTTACGCGGTCGTTGCGATGGTGACCGGTTACGGTATCGTCGGTTTCCGCGACCCGCATGGCATCCGCCCGATTGTCTTCGGTCAGCGTCACACCGATGAAGGCGTCGAGTACATGATTGCCTCCGAGAGCGTCTCCCTGGACGTGCTCGGTTTCACCCTGATTCGCGACCTCGCGCCGGGCGAAGCGGTCTACATCACTGAAGACGGCAAGCTGCACACTCGTCAGTGCGCAAACAACCCGTCCCTGACTCCGTGCATCTTCGAACACGTGTACCTGGCGCGTCCGGACTCGATCATCGACGGCGTGTCGGTCTACAAGGCCCGTCTGCGTATGGGCGAGAAACTTGCCGAGAAGATCCTGCGCGAGCGTCCGGAACACGACATCGACGTGGTCATTCCGATCCCTGACACCAGCCGCACCGCAGCGCTCGAGCTGGCGAACCACTTGGGCGTCAAGTTCCGCGAAGGCTTCGTGAAGAACCGCTACATCGGCCGGACTTTCATCATGCCTGGCCAGGCTGCACGGAAAAAATCCGTACGCCAGAAGCTCAATGCCATCGAGCTGGAATTTCGCGGCAAGAACGTGATGCTGGTGGACGACTCGATCGTACGCGGCACCACGTGCAAGCAGATCATCCAGATGGCTCGCGAAGCGGGCGCCAAGAACGTTTACTTCTGCTCCGCGGCACCGGCCGTTCGCTACCCGAACGTCTACGGCATTGACATGCCGAGCGCTCACGAGCTGATCGCACACAACCGTTCGACCCAGGACGTGGCGGATCTGATCGGCGCTGACTGGCTGATCTATCAGGACCTGCCTGACTTGATCGAAGCAGTCGGTGGCGGCAAGATCAAGATCGAGAAGTTCGATTGCGCAGTGTTCGACGGCCAGTACGTTACCGGCGACGTCGACGAGGCTTACCTGAACAAGATCGAGCAGGCTCGCAATGATGCCTCCAAGGTCAAGACGCAGGCAGTCAGTGCGATCATTGATCTGTATAACAACTGAGTAACTACCGGCCCTGAGGGGCCGGTTTTGTATCTACTAAAAGAGCAAGGCAAGGAGTGACAGCATGAGTCAGGATTGGGATGCCGGTCGGCTGGACAGCGACCTCGACGGCGTAGCGTTCGATACCCTGGCCGTACGCGCCGGTCAGCACCGTACGCCAGAAGGCGAACACGGTGATCCGATGTTCTTTACTTCCAGTTACGTGTTCCGCACCGCTGCGGATGCGGCGGCGCGCTTTGCCGGGGAAGTCCCGGGCAACGTTTACTCGCGCTACACCAATCCGACCGTGCGTGCGTTCGAAGAGCGTATTGCCGCGCTGGAAAGCGCCGAGCAGGCCGTCGCCACCGCAACCGGCATGGCTGCGATCATGGCCGTGGTGATGAGCTTGTGCAGCGCCGGCGACCATGTGTTGGTGTCTCGCAGCGTGTTTGGCTCGACCATCAGCCTGTTCGAAAAGTACTTCAAGCGCTTCGGCATCGAAGTCGATTACGTTCCCTTGGCAGATTTGTCCGGTTGGGATGCGGCGATCAAGGCCAACACTAAACTGCTGTTCGTCGAGTCTCCGTCCAATCCGCTGGCCGAACTGGTGGACATCGCTGCGTTATCGGAAATCGCTCACGCGAAAGGCGTGATGCTCGTGGTCGACAACTGCTTCTGCACCCCGGCGTTGCAGCAGCCATTGAAACTCGGCGCAGACATCGTCGTGCACTCGGCAACCAAGTTCATCGACGGCCAGGGTCGTTGCATGGGCGGTGTCGTGGCCGGACGCAGCGAGCAGATGAAGGAAGTGGTCGGCTTCCTGCGCACTGCAGGCCCAACCCTGAGTCCGTTCAACGCCTGGATCTTCCTCAAGGGCCTCGAAACCCTGAACCTGCGGATGAAGGCTCACTGCGCCAACGCCCAGCAACTGGCCGAGTGGCTGGAGCAACAGGAAGGCATCGAGAAAGTCCATTACGCCGGGCTGAAAAGCCATCCTCAGCACGAACTGGCTCAGCGCCAGCAGAAGGGCTTTGGCGCGGTCGTGAGTTTCGAAGTCAAGGGTGGCAAAGAGGGCGCCTGGCGCTTTATCGATGCGACCCGCCTGATATCCATCACGGCTAACCTCGGTGACACCAAGACCACCATCACTCACCCAAGCACCACCTCCCACGGTCGTCTGGCGCCGCATGAGCGTGAAGCGGCGGGTATTCGTGACAGCCTGATCCGCATCGCGGTCGGCCTCGAAGACGTGACAGACCTGCAAGCCGATCTGGCGCGCGGTCTGGCTGCGCTGTGATCGAATTGTCGACGCCGGGTACTGGCACCAATGGCCGCGTCGCGATGGTCACGGGTGCTGCGCGGGGCATCGGTCTGGGGATATCGGCCTGGCTGGTCAGCGAAGGCTGGCAAGTCGTGCTGACCGACCTGGATCGGGTCCGCGGTTCGAAAGTGGCCAAGGTGCTGGGCGAAAATGCCTGGTTCATCGCCATGGACGTGTCCAACGAAGGTCAGGTGGCGTTGGGTGTGGCCGAGGTGTTGGGACAGTTCGGCCGACTTGATGCGCTGGTGTGCAATGCGGCCATTGCCGATCCGCACAACATCACGCTGGAAAGCCTCGATCTGTCTTACTGGAATCGGGTGCTGGCGGTGAACCTCAGCGGGCCGATGCTGTTGGCAAAGCATTGCGCGCCTTACCTGCGAGCTCACAGCGGGGCTATCGTCAATCTGGCCTCGACCCGCGCCGGGCAGTCGGAACCTGACACTGAGGCGTACGCGGCGAGCAAGGGAGGGCTGTTGGCTCTGACTCATGCGCTGGCAATCAGCCTTGGGCCGGAGATTCGCGTCAATGCCGTCAGCCCGGGATGGATCGATACGCGTGATCCGTCTGCCCGTCGCGCCGAACCTCTTACCGATGCCGACCATGCCCAGCACCCGGCGGGCAGGGTAGGGACAGTCGAGGACGTGGCGGCGATGGTGGCATGGCTGCTGTCGCGCAATGCAGGGTTCGTCACGGGCCAGGAGTTCGTGGTGGATGGCGGGATGACCAAGAAGATGATTTACAGCGAGTGACAGGCTGAAGCATCGATGGTGGCTGTTCTTCTGTTATCGCGAGCAGGCTCACTCCCACAGGTGCAACGCAGACTATTGTGGGAGTGAGCCTGCTCGCGATGACGGTCTGGCTGTCACCACTGTCACCAGCCACCGACACGATTTTGTCTTTTTCAGAAAAACTTCAATCCTGCTATTGACTTAGGTTCGCTACCTGCGTAAATTTCGCGGCCTCGGAGATGCAAACCGGGTGATTAGCTCAGCTGGGAGAGCGTCTGCCTTACAAGCAGAATGTCGGCGGTTCGATCCCGTCATCACCCACCACTTCCGAGAGTCTTGCGAAAGCAAGATGGAAGCTTTTAAAAGCCTCCACCGACGCGCAGCGGTAGTTCAGTCGGTTAGAATACCGGCCTGTCACGCCGGGGGTCGCGGGTTCGAGTCCCGTCCGCTGCGCCATATTTCCGAAGCAGGTTTTACCTGGTTCGAGATTGATAAGCCTCGAAGCTTTCAGTCAGACGAGTTACTTGGACGCAAGTCCAAAGCGATACGCAGCGGTAGTTCAGTCGGTTAGAATACCGGCCTGTCACGCCGGGGGTCGCGGGTTCGAGTCCCGTCCGCTGCGCCATATCTGCTACAAGGCCCACTGAACGCCTTGGAGCTACGAAGAAAAGCCTCAGGCTGTCTTCGAGTCGATAGCAAAGACCCTGGTCGAAAGACCGGGGTTTTTTGTGTCTGAGATTCAGCGATTTCTCCCTCCCGATCCTCCCCATCCAGCCTTTCTGCTCAACTGACGCATAAAGCGCTTCCTTCGCACGGCTGACATTAATTAGAATCACTCTCATTAACGATAACTCGTTGGCACAGGGCTTCTTGAGATGAGTGATGCAGTAATGCCAGAGGAGCAATCTTTCAACGACCTCTACCGCGATCATCGTGGTTGGCTGGAAGGCTGGTTGAGACGGCGCATGAGCAATGGCCATGATGCGGCGGACCTCAGCCAGGACACCTTCGTACGCTTACTCGCCAGCTCTCAGCGCATTGCTGATCTGCAAGAACCCCGTGCCTATCTGGCGACTGTCGGCAAGCGGCTCCTGACCAATTTCTACAAGCGTCGCAGCCTGGAGCAGGCCTACCTCAATGCGCTGGCCTTCTTGCCTGAGGATTGTGTCCCATCTCCTGAACAGCGCTGGATCCTCCTGGAAACCCTGCAAGCCCTCGATGAATTGCTCGATGGACTGCCAAGACCGGTGCGCAGGGCGTTTCTGTGGAGTCAATTGGAAGGTTTGACGTATCAGGACATCGCCGAGCACCTGGGCGTCTCGGAGCGCACGATCAAGCGCTACATGGCCCAAGCCTATGAGCATTGCCTGCTGGTGACGCTGTGATCGGCCCAGCACCTTCCGCTGAAGCCCGCCAGGCCATACGGGCCGCTGCACAATGGCTGGCGCTTATGGAATCCGGTGCTGCCAATGAGCGGGATCGCGCCGAACTGCAGACCTGGCGAAACAGCCATTCCAGTCACGAGCAGGCCTGGCAGAAAGCCCAACTCCTGCGTCAGCGCTTTGCCGAACTGCCGTCAGCGCTGGCGATGGCCAGTCTCGATCGACCGAAGGAAAGTCGGCGTACCGTACTCAAGCGTGCCTTGGGGGCGGTGGCATTGGTGCCGGCTGCCTGGCTGATCAGTCGACAGTTACCACTGGATGTCTGGAGCGCGGACCTGCGAACCGCGACCGGAGAAGGCAAGACGGTCCACTTGGCCGATGGAAGCTCGCTGCAACTGAACACCGCAAGCGCCGTCGACATCGATCTGACGAAGCGTTGGTTGAAACTCGTGGAGGGCGAGATAGCGCTGAGCGTTCCTGGTACCTCGCCGTTGACCGTGCAGACCCACTTCGGGCAAGTCATCGTCAGTCAGGGTGAAGTGTGCGTTCGTCAGGGGCAGACGGGTTGCAAGGTGTCAGTCTTGAAAGGAGCGGTGCGATTGCAACCGTTGCGTGGACCGGACTTCTCGTTGCAAGCCGGCCGGCAAGTCAGTCTTCAAGCAGCGGGTGCGGGCGCTATTGAACCCTTTGACGTACTCGCGCCAGGCTGGCGTGAGGGTGTACTGATGGCGCAGAACCAACCCTTGGGTGATTTCTTGCGCGAGCTCAGCAGCTATCGTCCGGGCGTCTTGAGCTGGGAGCCAGCGCTGGAATCCCTGCGCGTCACCGGCAGTTTTCGTCTGCAAGATACCGATCGAATCCTGGCGCTGCTGGCGGCCAGCCTTCCACTGGAGGTGCATTCGCGTACGCGTTATTGGGTAACGCTGCTGCCGCGCAAAAATAGTGTGTAAGGCGTGTCCCCTTTTTTCGTATCGATTGTCATTCAAGGCAAGTGAACGAACTAAGAGAGCTTTTTCAATGCCTGCAGTGTTCCCGTCCAGTCCGCGTTTGGTCCCCGCCAGCCGTCGTCCGTTGTTGCACTTGAGCCTGTTGTTGAGCCTGAGTGCTTGTCCGTTGTTCATCACCGCCGGTTGGGCTGAAGACGCGTCTCGACGCAGTTATCAGGTGCCGGCAGGAAGTCTCAGTGCCGCGCTCACGCGCTTCGCCGGGTTGGCTGGCGTCAATCTGTCGGTGGACCCGGCGCTCGTTGGCGGGCGCAACAGTCCTGGTCTTGCCGGCGAGTTCGCGGTGGAGGAGGGCTTCGCTCGACTGTTGCAAGGTTCCGGTCTGCAACTGCAGCCAGTGGGCGATCAAGCGTACATCCTGACCCCGGCGCCAGAAGGCAGCAGCCTGCAACTGGCGCCGACCTCGATTCTCGGTGCCACGGGTGGGGCGGACGGCGAGGTATATGCCGGCGGCCAGGTTGCGCGGCGCGGTTCGCAAGGATTGCTGGGCTCGAAAGACTTCATGGAAACGCCGTTCAGCATGACCACCTACACCAGTGAGGTGATCGAAAACCAGCAGGCTCGTACCTTGGGCGACTTGATCGCCAACGATCCGTCGGTTCGCGCCACCAACCCGGCGGGTGGTCGTTATGAGCAGTTCACCATTCGTGGGCTCAGCCTGTTCAACAGTGATGTTGCCTACAACGGCCTCTACGGCGTCCTGCCCACTTATACGATCGACATGGAGATGGCCGACCGCGTCGACATCCTCAAAGGTCCTACCCAGCTCATCAACGGTATCTCGCCGAGAGGCAGTGTGGGTGGCGGCATCAACGTGGTACCCAAGCGTGCCACCGACAAGCCGATCACTTCGTTCACCGGCAGTTACGCGTCCAACAACCAGCTCGGCGGCGCCGTGGATGTCGGTCGGCGCTTTGGTGAGGATGACAAGTTCGGCATCCGCTTCAATGGCGTGAAGCAGTCCGGCGATACCGAATGGGATCACCAGAGCGTCGATCGCGATATGGCGGTGCTGGGCCTGGATTTCCGTGGTGAACGCCTGCGGCTCTCAACGGATATCGGGCACACCGAACGTGACACCGATGCACCGCAGGAGCGCGTGCAGGTTGGCGCCAATGCCCAGGTTCCCCGTGCCAGCGATGTCCGCCACAACTATGCGCAGGCCTGGAGCAAGGCGCGCACCAAAGATACGTTCGGAACAGTGAACGGCGAATTCGACGTCAGCGATTCCGTCATGTTGTACGGCGGCGTGGGCGCGCGTAAAAGCAATCATGACTTTCTCCGTCATGCCGTCTCGGTCACTAACGACGCTGGGGACTTCAGCGTTCAACCTCGCGACTTCACCCGTGACGAAAATGTCCGGACGGCCACGGCAGGGGTACGCAACTGGTTTCATACCGGTCCGGTGAGCCATGAGGTCAATCTGGCTGCCAGCTACTTCTACATGGACTTTGAAAACGGCGGTGCCCGGTACGCCTCGGCTCCCAGCAACCTTTACGACCCGGTCGAAACACCGAAGCCTGGAACCCCGACGCGATTCGATTCAAAGGTGTACACGGAGAACCGCTTCAGCGGTGTCGCGTTGTCCGACACGCTGGGCTTCTTTGATGATCGGCTGCTGCTGACACTCGGCGCCCGCTGGCAGCGAGTGAAGGTCGACGACTGGTCGGATAACATCAAAGGCGACACCGCTTATGACGAGGAAAAGGTGTCGCCATCGGGGGGCATCCTGTTCAAGGCGACTGAGAAGCTGTCGTTGTACGCCAACTACATGGAGGGACTGAGCCAGGGCAAGATCGCGCCATCGACTTCGGTGAACGAGGACGAAATCTTCCCGCCGTTCATCAGCCGCCAGGTTGAGGTCGGCGCCAAGTATGACGCGGGCCCTTTTGCCGTGACCGCCGCAGTGTTCCGGATCAAGCAACCGGCCTACGAGACCAATGCCACGACTCGCGTCTTCGGTCCGAACGGCAAGCGTCAAAACGACGGTGTTGAAGTGAGCGTGTTTGGTGAGCCGCTAACAGGTTTCCGCCTGCTCGGCGGTGTCATGTACATCGACAGCGAGTTGACCAGCACCACCAATGGCACTTTTGATGGCAACCGGGCGCCTGCCACGCCGAAATACAACGTCAACCTTGGTGCCGAGTGGGATGTGCCGACCGTGCAGGGCCTGACCTTGACCAGTCGCGGCCTCTATTCCAGCTCGCAGTACCTGGATCAGTCCAACAACAAGGAAATCGACTCCTGGGAGCGTTTCGACGTGGGCGCACGTTATGCGTTCCGGGTCGACGAAAAGACCATCACCCTGCGTGGCAATATCGAGAACGTAGCCGACAAGCGCTACTGGAGTTCGGCGGGCGCATCGGATGACAGCGAGCCCGGTTTGACGCTATCGACCCCGCGTACTTACCTGCTGTCGGCGACTGTCGATTTCTGAGGCCAGCGGCACAGGGAGCGCGTGTCTTCTGAAATCCCTTGTTTTCATACATCCTGCTCAAGCCGCGCGTCAGCTGGAGCAGGGCTTTCTAACGTTAATGCGGTGCAACGCTGCCTTAATTTGATCTTTCAGTCAGTTTTTTGTAACTGGTTGTTTGCCGCGAGCGCATAAACCTTTAAAGTTAACCTTTCGGTCAGCTTTGCACTGTCAACACAGCCCTTTGCTTCGTCCAAAAAGGGTTCCTGCAAGACTCGAGATTTCCAGAACATAACCAGAAGGGCGGGCCTATAACCGCCCAGAGGATGATCCATGTCCAACCGTGATATATCCCGGCGTTCGTTCCTTCAGGGCGGGCTGGTGGCAGGTGTGAGCGTGACGCTTACACCGCTCAGCACCCAGGCGCTGGCTGCCTTGATGGAAAACAGCGTGACCGTGCCGTCCGAGCAATGGCTCGGCAACAACGGCAAGGCGCGCTCGCGTAACGATGCCTTGTCCAAAGTCTGCGGCAGCAAAGTTTTTGCCCGCGACATCCGTGCCAAGGACATGCCGGGCTGGCCTGAGCAGCAAGGGCACGCCATGCTGCTGAAAATCACCAAGGCCGACCGCCTGTACGCCGGTTACGACTTGTCGTGGCTCGGTGCTGACTTGCAGCCTGACCGCATTGTCACCGCCGAAGACCTGGAAAAGGACGGCATCGTCTTTCCGGAGGAGCACGCGCCTGATCCATTGCTGCCCGTGGGCAAAGTGCCGATGTTCATCGGTCACCCGGTGGCGATCCTGATCTGGAATGATTTCGAGCGCTTCCGTCAGGCCAAAGCCAAACTCAAATTCAATGACAAAGCGATTCGTTATGGCGCCCAGGTGCCTTTCTACGAAGGCGATCCCTACGGCAGCTTCCGCTACGTACGCGTCGGCGGCGCGACCTCGGCGGACGAGGATGAATTCGCCAGCCTCAAGGATTCGATCCTGTTCCCGATGCTGAAAAACCGTCGCCCGGTGTGGAATTCCCAGCCGGACCTGCACGGTAACCTGACCGAACGGGGGCTGTTTTACGCTGACCGCATGAAGCAGCAAATCGACTCGCCGCCAGACAACTGGCTGGTGTTCGACGAGCGCTACAAAACCCCGTCGATCGAACCGGCCGCAATGGAGCCGGACAACGGCAACGGCTGGTACGATCCTGCGACCAAGACCCTGCATTTCGTCGTCGCCACCCAGTGCCCGCTGGAAGCCGCCACCGAGACCGCGAAGATGATCGCGCCGTCGCGTTTCGGCCTGGCCAACCTGAACATGCACCCGGGCTACACCGTCGGCTACGGCTCCAAAGACCACAACATCTTCGTCTACTACGCAGCCCTTGCTGCGTTGTACGGCGCCGGTGTGCCCGTGCGTTTGGCGAATGACCGTTACGAGCAGTTCCAGAGCGGCATCAAGCGTCACCCGTTCGACATCCGCTACCAGCTGGCGGTCGACAAGACCGATCACAGCTTCAAGATTTTCCGCGCCGAGATGAGTGTCGATGGCGGTGGACGAATCAACTACAGCCCTTCAGTGGCGGCGGTAGGCGCGACGGCGGCGCAGTCGATCTATTACATGCCGCAGAACGATTTGCAGGTCACGGCCTACCATTCCCGCGCGGTTGAAGCGGGCTCGATGCGTGGTTACGGCACGCTGCAAAGCATGGCGTCCACCGAGATGATGGTCGATGAAATCGCCGGTCGTCTTGGTATCGATGCCATCGACCTGCGCAAGAAAAACGCCATGGTCTCGGGTATGAAAAACACCCAGGGCGCGGTGCCGGCGGGTGCGTTGCGCCTGCACGAGATTCTCGACAAGGCGGCCGTGCACGACGTCTGGAAAAACCGCGATGCGATCAAGCAGCAGCGCGAGGCCCAGGACCCGGATCACTGGTACGGCGTCGGTTTCGCCATTTGCCAGAAAGACTTCGGCACCGGCTCGGAAGCGCCGATGGCCAGCATCGAATTCACCGCCGAAGGCCACGTGACCCTGCGCCACATCGGCATCGAAATCGGCACGGGCATGTCCACCTCGCAAGCCCTGGTGGTGGCGGATTTCATCGGCATCCCGGCCACTGAAGTGAAGACTGGCGAAACCGAATGGAAGGAGTTGCAGCTGATCACCGGCGGCAACCCCTACATCATGAGTCAGGCCGAACAGGACGGTTTCCTGCGCAATCCACGCTGGGTCGGCAAGCTGGCCTCGGCCTCGTCGGCGACCAACTCCGCCTATTACTTCAGCCACGCCACCCGTGAAGCGGCGCGTGTGCTGTTCAACCACGGCTTGTGGCCAGCGGCGCTACAGATCTGGGGCCAGGGCCCTTACGGCGGTCAGGCCAATCCTTATGTGGTGCGCCGCGAAGACGCCCATTGGGTCAACGGCAAACTCACCGCCAACGGCATGCAGCCACTGAGCTTTGAACAGTTGGCAAAACACGCCCACGAAAAAGGTCTGGTGACGGGTGCCACCGTGCACGGTTTCAACCGCTGGAGCTGGGCCGAGGCCGAGTTCAGCATCGACGGCGTGCGCGAGCGTCTGCCCCTCGATGGTCTGGCCGTGAAGTACGGCGACGGCGCGCCGAAGGCAAAACTGGCGCAGATGACCAGCAACGGTTTCCACCTGCTGGATCGCCAGAACGTCCATTACCCGGACATCCAGTTGAACAACGCCGCGGTGACGTACTACAGCCCGGTGGCGACGCTGGTGGAGTTGAAAGTGAACAAGGGCTCCGCCGAAGTGCAAGTGCTCAACCATCACTCGTGGGTCGAGTGCGGTCGGGTGCTGGTGGAAGAACTGGTCAAGGGTCAGCTCGAGGGCGGGATCGCCATGGGCATCGGCCACGCGTTGCTGGAAGAAATGCCGCTGTACGAAGGCGGGCCGGGGGAGGGTGACTGGAACTTCAACCGTTACCGTTTGCCGATGGCGCGACACGTGGCTGTGTGGAATCAGACGGCCGAGATTTTGCCGCCGCTGTCGCCGAGCGACCCGTCCAAAGGCATCGCCGAGGTGGTGATGATCCCGGTGGTGGGCGCCATCGGTAACGCCGTGGCTCATGCCATCGGTAAACGTGTTCGCGACCTGCCTATCACTTCTGCACGCATCAAGGAGGCCCTCAATGGCTAACCGTCCGCTTCAACTGACCCTCAACGGTCAATCCGTCGGCCCGGTGGACATCCCTGATGACCTGCCGATGATCGACTACCTGCACGAATACAAGAACCTCACGGGCTCCCGACTGGGTTGCGGTCAGGGCATCTGTCACGCCTGCGTGGTGATTGTCGACAACCCGGACGGCACCAGCGAAGAAGTGCGCACCTGCATCACGGGTGCGCATTATTTCGAAGGCAAGAAAGTGCGGACCATCGAAGGTCACGCGACCCGCGATGAGCAGGGCAAAGTCACCGAACTGAACCCGATCCAGCAGCGCTTTGTGGATGAGTTCGCGTTCCAGTGCAGCTACTGCGCGCCAGGTTTTGTGAATGCCGCCACCGTATTGGTGGAGAAGCTTCAGCGCCAGCCAATCGTCAAGAGTCAGCTGGAACAGGTGATCGAGGACAGCCTCGGTCACCACGTCTGCCGCTGCACCGGCTACGTGCGCTATTACAGCGCCACGCGCAACGTGCTGACCGATCTCGGCCTGGTCAAGGAGGGTTAAGCATGAAGCATCTACTTTCCCGCCTGGCGTTGGCGGTCGGTCTGGCTGCACCGGTATTGCTGGTTCATGCGGATGATCAGGTCAAGCGCGGCGAATACCTCGCGCGCGCTGCCGACTGCATGGCGTGCCACACCGCACCAGGTGGTGCGCCGTATGCGGGCGGTCTGCCGATTGTCTCGCCGTTCGGCACGATCTACGGCACCAACATCACCCCGAGTAAAGAGCACGGTATCGGCCTGTACAGCGATGACGAATTCTTCGCTGCACTGACTGAAGGCAAGCGTCGCGATGGTGCCAACTTGTACCCGGCGATGCCCTATACCTCGTACCACCTGATGCCGCGTGAAGACTCTGATGCGATCCACGCGTATCTGAAAACCATCGAGCCGATCGAGCGTGCGGCACCGGTCACCAGCTTGAGCTTTCCGTTCAACGTGCGCTTGGGTCTGATGGGCTGGAACATGCTCTATGGCAAGGACGTAAAACTGTTGCCCACCGAGGGCAAAAGCGAAGCGTTCAAGCGTGGCCAGTACATGGTCGACGTCCTTGGTCACTGTGGCGAATGCCACACGCCACGCGGCTTGCCCGGCGCGATGCAACAAGACAAGCGCATGACCGGTGGCCTGCTCAATGGTTATCTGGCACCGAGCCTGCTGGCCAACGACCTGGCGGCGCGCGGCTGGAATCACCAGGACTTGAGCTCGTTTCTCAAGCACGGGATGAGCGCCCAGGGCACGATGTTCAACGAGATGTTCCCGGTGTTCCACAACAGCACCCAAGGCCTCACGGACCCGGATCTGGCGGCGATGGCGACTTACCTGCTCGGCGATCAACCGCCGGCAGCGAAGGTGCTGACCGACGTGCCGTTGGACAAACTCAGCGCCAGCGCCCAGCGCGGTCGTCAGGAATACCTGAACGTCTGCGCCGGTTGCCATGCGGTAGAGGGCGAGGGCAAACCGCACATCGCGGTGGCCATGCGCGGCAATACCACCTTGCGCCTGGAAGATCCGCGCAACCTGTTGCGGGTGATCGAGGACGGGATCGGCGAACAGCAGTTCGTCGGCTTCGAGCGCATGCAGCCGATGCCGGGCTTTGCCGACAAACTCAGTCAGGAACAGCTGGCCGATCTGCTCAACTACCTGCGTCAGGGTTGGGGTGGGCAAGCCGGTGATCTGGCCGTCAGTGACGTGCAGAAGCTGCAAGCGGATGCCCCTTCGGCCGAGCACAAGGCGCACTGATATGCAGCATCTCGATCTGCAAGTGGTGAGGCGGGCGCTTGAATGGTCGGCGGCCGGGCAGTGCGTGTGGCTGTGCACGGTGCTCGCCACCTACGGCTCGGCGCCTCGCGCGCCGGGCTCACTGCTGGCGGTGAACGCTGACGGGCAATGGATCGGTTCGTTGTCGGGCGGCTGTGTCGAGGAAGACTTTCTCGAACGGGTCGCCGAGGGCGCATTTTTTGAGCCGGTCAATGTGGTGCGTTATGGCGAAGGAGATGACCCGCGCTCCCGGGTCAGCTTGCCCTGTGGCGGGATACTTGACGTGCTGGTGGAGAAGCTTGAGCCGGAGTGTGAGGTTCAGGCCCATCTGCGCGAGCTTGAGTCGGCGTTGTTGGGTCAGCGGCGGCTTATCCGCGAGGTCGATCTGGTCAGCGGTGCGCGCAGTCTGTTTACCGATCGCGAGCAGGGTGCGCGCATCGAGCGTGAAGTCGATCGGGTTCGTGTGCGGATCGGGGCAGCTCAGCGATTGTTGCTGGCGGGTTACTCCAGCGTCGCTCAGGCGTGCGCAGAGTTTGCCGTCGGGCTGGGTTTCGAAGTGATTCTCTGTGATCCCCGGGACGAGGTGCTGGAAGGCGTGGTGCTCGACAACGTCGAAATTCGTCGGCAACTGCCCTCGGTGTTTATTGCCGATGGCGGCTGTCACAGCGATACGGCGGTGGTGGCGCTAACCCACGATCCGCGTATCGATGATTTGGCGATGATGGAAGCGGTACGCACCGATGCGTTTTACATCGGCGTGATGGGGTCGATGCAGACGTCGCAAAAGCGCTTCGAGCGGTTGCGGCGCATTGGTGGGCTGGGGGATGCCGAACTGTCGCGGATTCATGCGCCGATCGGGCTGAATCTGGGCAGTAAAATCCCCGCTGAAATCGCTTTGGCGGTGCTCGCTGACATCCTGCGCATCCGCAGCGGGATTGCACGGGATCGGCTCTGACGACCTTCGCACCGGCGCTTGTGAAAGCGCCGGTTACATCAATGAGTGACAAGCCTGTCAGAAACCGAACGTATCCCGCAGCCCGTAATACCAGGCCCCTAGCGCAGCGAACGGTGTACGCAGCAATTGGCCGCCAGGGAACGGGTAGTGCGGCAGGTCCGCAAACGCATCAAAACGCTCGGCCTGACCGCGCAACGCTTCGGCCAGCACCTTGCCCGCGAGGTGCGTATAGGTCACACCGTGGCCGCTGCAACCCTGGGAGTAGTAGATGTTGTCACCCAACCGCCCCACCTGAGGCAGGCGCGACAGGGTGAGCAGGAAATTACCGGTCCACGCGTAATCAATCTTCACGTCCTTGAGTTGCGGGAATGCCTTGAGCATCTTCGGCCGAATGATTGCCTCGATGTTCGCCGGATCCCGCGCGCCATAGACCACTCCGCCACCGAAAATCAGGCGTTTGTCGCCCGTCAGACGGTAATAATCGAGCAGGTAATTGCAGTCTTCGACACAGTAATCCTGAGGCAGCAAGCTGCTCGCCAAAGCTTCGCCCAACGGTTCGGTCGTAATGACCTGGGTTCCGCAAGGCATCGATTTGGCCGCCAGTTCCGGCACCAGATTGCCGAGATAGGCGTTGCCCGCCACGATGATGAATTTGGCCCTAACCTTGCCTTGTGGCGTATGCACCACCGGATTCGCGCCACGCTCGATGCGTACCGCTGGCGACTGCTCATAAATCGTCCCGCCAAGTGACTCGACGGCGGCCGCTTCGCCCAGCGCCAGATTCAGCGGATGGATATGTCCACCACTCATGTCGAGCATGCCGCCGACATACTGATCGCAATCCACTGCTTCACGGATGCGTTTCTGATCCAGCAGCTCAAGTTGCGTGTGGCCGAAACGTTCCCATAAACGCTTCTGGGATTCCAGGTGACCCATCTGCTTGGCGGTGATGGCTGCAAACACGCCGCCGTCTTTCAGGTCGCACTGGATATTATACGTGGCAACCCGCTCGCGAATGATCCGCCCGCCCTCGAACGCCATCTGACCCAGCAGTTGAGCCTGCTTGGGGCCGACGCTGCGCTCGATCACATCGATGTCTCGGCTATAACTGTTAACGATCTGGCCACCGTTGCGGCCCGACGCCCCAAAACCCACCTTGGCGGCTTCCAGCACCGTGACCTTGAAACCGCTCTCGAGCAAAAACAGGGCAGAAGACAACCCGGTGTAGCCGGCGCCAATCACACAGACGTCAGTCTCTACATCGTTCTGCAATGCCGGACGCGGAGGAACCGCATTCGCCGATGCGGCGTAATAGGACTCTGGGTAGGGGGTGTTCGCCATCCTGCTGCCTCTGTGTTTAATATATTTTACGAGCGCTTCGATCCTACCCGAGTTAAAAATCGACCGCCAGCCACCGTAAAATCTTCTTCACGGCCGCGAAATTAAATATTTTGCATATTCATAGGGTTAGCTCGAAAAAAGGTGTTGACACCCTTTCGGAATTCCGTAGAATGCCGCCTCACAGCAGGCACGTAGCTCAGTTGGTTAGAGCACCACCTTGACATGGTGGGGGTCGTTGGTTCGAGTCCAATCGCGCCTACCAAACAAAATCCGCTCTGCTGGGCGGTCTAGAAGGGCTCACCGAAAGGTGGGCCCTTTTTTGTTGCCTTGGGTTTCATGCAGAACGTTCACAATTTATAGGCTTCGTTCACACTGGGCAATGTGAACGCCGTGAATGCCAGTTCGTAGGGTGGAGTTCTTCACCTACTACTCAGTCCTTTCCGCCTCCTGTCATCTCTCCCTTGAGCGACCGCTTACCAATCTGTACTGTACGCATATACAGTAATTGGTGTGTGCGTGATGGAAGACGATTTGATCGACGATTCTGGGTTTGAGTTGGGTATGCCTACGCATGTGGAAATGCTCAAGCACTACTGCTCGGTACTGGAAGCTGAGCTAGACACAACGCGTCAGGATCTACGCAGGGCCCACAAGACCATTGCCGGGTTGATCGTCATGTACAGGGACGGATCGAAGGAACTTGCCGCCCTGAAGATCGAACACGAACGGCTTAGGTGGACACTTAGTGATATGTATCGCCGTGAGCGTGAGCAAGAAACATCGCGGATGGGCTACGCATATGGTGATCACACCAAGGGGAAGACCTAGCTCACGGGCAATGGAGTGAGGTAATGGCAGCAGGCCACAGCAACCGGTAAGCTCCATTCACAACTCACTGAGCATGGACGACCATGGGTATCTTCGATATTGACGATTATCTTGCACGAGCAATGACATTCATCGAAGCGGGCGACGAGAATTCGTTACGACACGCTTGCCTTGAGATGCGACTGGCACTTGAACGTATCGTCTATCAGAAGCTGGGACAAATCGGCCCTAAGTTACCTCCCGCCATATTTCGGAAATGGCAACCAGACAAAGCGTTGAGGATGCTTCGCGGCTTTGAGCCAAAGGCTGATTTGGACATGTCAATCGCGTTTACGGGCCCCGACGGTGTTCCATTCCCCATCGGCGACTACAAGATGTTTTCGGTCGATTGGCTCAACAAGCATTACCAAAAGCTAAGCAGTTTCTTGCACGCGCCGGCCCTTGCTGATACACGCAACCTTAAGTTCACTACATCTGCTGTTCGAGAAATTCTGGACGAGATTGAACGTGTTGCGTCAGCCACGGTGGTGATGTCAATAAACAAAATCGACACGTTCGCTTGCGACGCATGCGGGAAGGAGATGTACGCAAGCCAATCTCAGGTTGAAGCCGGTGCCACGGTCGAATGTCCAACGTGCGGCAATAAACACCTCGTTAGATGCGAAAACGAAGAAACCTACATAATCGAACCATCGAACCTTTGCATCGCACCCTGCATGAAATGCAATAGCCCAATGGCGATAGAGCATCTTGAAGTGAACGAGAGAAAGGCGTGCTGGAGCTGCGGTCAACTGCACCATTTTGACTGGATGTATACGATGGTCCCGCCCGACTCAGAAGCCTCACGATAAAGAAACTGCTTCCCAGGGGGCTGCGAAAATCACACCGAAGCAATACGTGGACCTGGTGCGATGAAGGTGAAAGACTCAAAGTTCAAGAGCTGATTCAGGGCGACACGGCATGGATGTGAATTTTCGGCTTCAGCCAATCGATGGCGAAATCGTTATTGTCGAGGACGATGTCATCTTGCGTGATCTAATGCGAGAGATCTTGCAGGATGTAGGCGCTCAGTGTGTTGCGTTCGCTACCGCTGATGATGCTCTGATCCACCTGCTTCAATCTGGTACGCGTTGCGCCTTAATCGTTGCTGACCATGGGCTACCGGGACAGGTTCAGGGTGCTGAACTGGTTGGGCTTGTCCGTGACAAATGGCCGGAGATACCTGTGGTTGTAACAAGTGGCTGGACACAGGCCTTTATCGGCTTACCCACCGGATCCAATTTCCTTGCAAAACCGTGGACGCTTGAGGGGCTGGTTACCGCAGTTGCGGACTTGCTCCAGCCCGGCGTGCCATTTGCGAAGACTGCAACGCATCAAATCAAGGAGTAGAGATGTCAGGACAACAAGGCTCAGTGCAGCAACTCATCACAATGCACAATGAAGCGGCGAGCAAGCTGGACTACTTCATCCTTGGCGTTACTCTTGCAATCTGCGCCTACCTAGCTCAAACCAATCCCTACGCCCAGCTTGGCGTCAACACGGAAACATTCCTACTTGGCACGCTGCTAGTGTTCGCCTCGAGTGTAGTCTGTGGCTTCAAACGAATTGAAGCGACAATCAAAGCTCTCCGGATGAACGCATTTGCACTTGACCACCGTGAGCCCCAAGCCAGAGCGTTCTTAGTTGCTAAGCTCAAGGCTGACCCTGTTGCCGCCCGCTGGTACAAGGCACGCAATTATCTGCTTGGTGCTGGGTTGCTGTGCTATCTAGTGACGAAGGTGTGGGCTACGTACCAAAACAACGGATGGCTACCATTGCATTAACAAAAGGCAGTTCGCTTGCGCCACACCATTGCTCTCAGCAAGATCGAGGCATCCACACACCAAGGGAATCAACATGAAGGCATGGATCGGGGCAGCTGCACTGGTTGGGGCTCTAGCAAGCGGCAGCGTCTCGGCGCTAGACGGAAATGGCCTGCTGAGTTCCTGCCAAACAACAATCAAATATTCTGACGGTGACAAGAACATTTCCCCTTTCGATGTGGGCCAATGTACCGGAATGGTCGAGGGTGTTGAGGGGTCAATACTCGTATTGAACGACTCGCTGACCCCCAACATGAAAACCTGCTATCCAACGGATGGAACTACAAACATCCAAAAGGCGAGGATCGTTGTTAAGTACTTGCAAGAACACCCGGACCAGCTGCACCTGCCTGCATCTATGCTGACCGTGATTGCCTATATGGGGGCATTTCCCTGCAAGAAGTAATCGATGTTGCCTATGAAAGGCGTAACCGCATAATTGCATCTGTGATGCCTTCTGCGTTGTTGTCCAGAGCCTCCATTGCCGCCATTGCGTTAAGGGCGACACTTCCCACCCCATTCTCAGCTAGCCACTTCGTCACCTCTTCAATGGCAGCAGCTAAGGCGTGCTGGTTGTGCAGGAGCAATGTCAGTGCATCCGCCGTGGCGATGTTGGCTTCTGAATTATCTGGCATGACTATCGTCCTTGAGTGTTGTTACGGGAAGCCTAGCTCACCTTGCCGTTGGCGGGGCATCACTTTTCCCAATCCGCTGACATCTGGTAATTGCACTGATTTGGCTGCTCATTTGCAATCGACAATCGACAATCGACAATCGACAATCGAGCTTGACCAGCACACTTCGCAATCATCACAGTAAGTGAGTGGCCGAAGCGACGTTGGCGACTTGCAACAGTTCGCTGGTTGCAGCCTGTGGCGAAGCTCACCAAACGATTCTGCGTTGGTGGTAGCCAGCCAAGCCTTTAGCTGCA
Organism: Pseudomonas sp. MDV22-iso1; assembly: GCF_058145095.1. NCBI lineage: Bacteria > Pseudomonadati > Pseudomonadota > Gammaproteobacteria > Pseudomonadales > Pseudomonadaceae > Pseudomonas > Pseudomonas sp. MDV22-iso1. The sequence continues at coordinate 189,694 of NZ_JBYVMF010000003.1, read as the reverse complement.
ACGCGACTGTTGAGCCAGATCGACTTCGATGATTGTCAGTTCACGGCGAGATGCGCTTGTTATCAGCCTACAAATTCATGTAGTAATACGCATAATTGCCCACAACCCCCGCGGATACTGCTAACGCATATGAAATGAGCTGTTTGATAAGGTGTTTGTTGTTGGTTGTCTTTAGTTTTGATGCGACTTCTTTATCTTTCTTGGTCATCAGGATGAACGAAGGGTTTTCTCTTGTGAATATAATCAGTGTAGTGATTGCAAGCCCTATTCCAGCAAGAAAAGAAGCAGCTTTGTACCATGCTTGACCGCGATAAAGTTGATTGTTTGGGTCTAGTAATTTTATTACAAGATTTAATTTTTCGTTAATCGCCAAGGACTCAAGTGTAGCGCCTGTAGGTATAACGCTGAGAAATATTTCAGCTCTTTCTTTTTCTCTTATTAGTTGTTCAATGTAGTCGGGTATAAAAATACCTATTGCAAGCATGCTTAGAGCTACAATAAACGTCGAGTATCCAACGATTCTTGAAAGCCAAGTTTCTGTTTCAAAAATAGTGTCAATTTCGCGATCTAGTAAGGAGGCGATATCATCCCCCCAGGTTCGCTCGGTGTGGGAGACGGAAAATCTAGCGACGCCATGGGATGTTGATATAGTTCGAGCGACGAACGGGATATCTGAGCTTACGGTTGCGGTTTTTTCCGTAATAAGCTGTAGTGATATTTCCTGTTTCTCGGGCGTGGGTTTATTAGGGAAACTTACAAGGTAAGTCCAAGTAATGGCTAAGCTCTTTGTTGATACAATCTTTGCCTCGTTGAAATGAAGGAAACCTTCAATGGTTGTTATTTTTCGGTCCGGCCCCTTGTCGTATTTAAGTTTTGCAGAAAAATCAACGAGGGCGCTTGAGGATTGCTGCTTTATTCGCTGATCAATTAAGTGGTGTAAATGAACTAGCCACTCGTGAGATGCTTCAAATGTACCTACCGATACGCCACTAATGTTTTCTGGCTGCCCTAATAAATTGGTGATGAAGTCACCAAAATCTTTTTTCTTTATAGGCACCTGGACATATTGGGTTTCGGAGCTATCTCCTGAGATTACTACATTCAGTCCATCGTTTGACATTGTTCCCTCGCCTATAAAAACTTGGTGTGTATTACGTTAAAGCCTCCAGTCAGATGCGTTTAGTTTCGTATCTTGCTGATGACTGATTATATAAACGATTCAATAGTAGCCTATAGCTACTATGCGAGCTACAAAAAGTGGCAGATCCCTGTCGGTCATAAGCCTCTCTTTGACATCAGCTGATACCCAAATTTTCAAAAGCGGCCTTTGCCCGAAGCTGAGGATCCTTCAGGAATCGATTGCGGAATATCGAGGTGGCATCTGTGAAAGCGACGGAAATTGCGCACTGGCAGGGTCGGTCCTTAACGGCATTTTTGTGTCATGTCGCCGTCAGCGACCACGAATTCAAAATATTGTCGGCATGAAAAAGTCGCCGTGGGCGGCTGAGATCACACTACTGGGGCTTACAGAGCCTAAAACACGAACTCATGGTAAGTGGCGTTGACTTCTGCCTGTGTGATGCCGATGTAGGCCATCGTGACGGCGGGGCTTGAGTGGTTCAGTACCTTGCAGATTTTCTCGATGGACACCCCGCCGTTGTACATCAGCCAGCCCCTAGTCTTTCGCATCGAGTGGGTCCCAAGTTGCAAACTCATTTCGTCACCTACGGCTTTGAAGGCATTGGCCACAGCTACGCGGCTTACAGGCTTACCTTTGGCACGGTTACTGTCTACCTCGAACAGAAACGTGTGCGTGGGATGAGCAGCCCTGCGGCGCCCTACAATGGTCTTAACAGAACTGTTCAGGTCAATAACGCGGGTTTTGCCGGTCTTTCCTTCCTTGATCACCAGCTTATCGCCTTGCACATCCACGAAGGTAAGGCTGAGCAGGTCGCTTATACGAAGGGCGGTGTTAACACCGAACCGCCAGATATCAGCGTAAAGGGTATTGCCCCTGGCGTTCTTGGTTAGCTTGCGGGAGATGGTCTCGGCTTCGCCTTCTGTTTTCACCGCTTCTACGATGTTCATCTCTAATTAACACTCCATGGTATTCCGCGTTGATGTGTTAATTAGAGCACAGCACTTCGGACATAGTCCAGTGTTTTAAAGGGTTGGCTTATTTACACAATAGTATTGTGTTAATTAGGGCGAAGGCGTCCGTGTAACTGCACTTGTGGAAGCAAGAAACCGGTTGTGCCGTGTTGCCGTTGTCTTGGTCGTGAGATTGTCGTCGCGTCATAACTGTTGGCGGTGTCGCCATGGGCGTCTGCGATTGCGTGCATGCCGCTGGATGTAGTGTGGGTCGATCTAGTGCTTCCGTGGTCAATCGGCTCTCTGAAATGGCTCTGGGGCGTTGTACCGCGATACCTCAAAGCCGACCCCACGGTGATGCAATTCTGGCACTTCCTATTGCTTTACTCAGGTTGGTGTAAGGAAATCTGCTGCTACTTCGTAAACCGCCTGCCGAGAGGGCTTGGCTTAGTCCTGCTATGACAATACGCCCGGAAACAGGGGTTTTGACGTGCTACAAGTTGGAATCATCCACGCTTGGGCCGGCCAATGCTGTTAGATAATCAACCGTTCCTCATTAGATATGTTGCTACTGCTGGCGAAGTCATTGATCAGTCTTGGCTCACCAGAGGCTCGACATCCGCAATCAACGCCGATGGCTGGCACTTCAATGCAGCGGCCAACTTGAAAATGACGTTGATAGTCGGCTGGTTGACGCCTCGTTCGATAAGGCTAACGTAGTTCCGTTGCACATCTGCCTCCAAGGCCAACTGCTCCTGTGTCAAGCCTGCTTGCTTGCGTCTCTCGCGAAGAACTCTACCGAATGCCAAGCCTGCGTCCAAACCATATCCCCCTGATTGAAGGGTGGACTGTCGGTGGAGCAGGGTTGAAGGTCTTCACAATATACTGTGAATATGCAGCTTTACGTGGCACCATTCTCTATAGCGTTGTTGAAATTGCTGGTCAACCTGAGGGCCAGCCTAGAGTCATCATGTGAGCAAAAGGCTATCGCCGATCTCACTGATGTCGGTTGGATCCGCTCGGTAAATACGAGCACCGAACCCGGTGGCCCACGGGGGTGCTTTGTGAACGCTGAACTGGCCAGAGCGGAAAAGCCTGACGAGCAAATGTTAATCAATCCGGCCCATAGTAGAGAAGCGACTGATGACTGATCAAAAATTACCCCAGGACCAGGCTGTGCATGCTCCAAGATACGCGTTTGAGGCTATGGCGGCTTATTCAGCGCTGGACGAGGACAAAGTGGCAGTGATGCTGCTACTGCTCGTGCGAATGGACCGTAACCGTGCTGTGACGATTAATACGGGTCTGTTGCCTGATTTTCTTACGGTCAAAAGTGAGCGTGCTGACCATGCGATCTCAAGCCTCATCAGGAATGGCTGGGTACATTCAGTTGATGAAGAGGCGATGCGACGCCGTGTCCTCGATTGCGTTGTTCACTCAGCGTTCGTCAACTCGGACTTCGATTCGTTAATGAGGGAATTGCTTTCCCGTCGTGTGACGACTGTCTGAGTCGGGACTGTCACTGAACTATCGGAAGGCCATCTCTGCACATTAATACCCATATCTGGACGTTAACGCGCGAGGGGGTGGGCTACCCCTAGCCCATCTGGGAGGGCTACTTAACGTCGTCCTCTTGCATAACAAGTTCACTACAGTCCCGTAACGTCCACTATCATTGCCGTTGGTGGTGAAGCCTCGGGTGTGTTTGCCGGGGCTGGATCACCCACGCCGCCCCCGAGGCGATTACTTCGCCGCGTTCCGTTTTTGTTGTTGCATCGAGTTGATATAGCAGCGAACCATGTATTCTACGAATTCGCGTAGCGGCATCTTCTGTTTGCGAGCGTGGCCATTGAGAAGATGAAACTCATTGTCCGTGAACGAGATACCAAGCATTCTAGTGTGGTTGTCCTGTTTCATCCTTCGACCCCGGCTTCTTTCTTAACCTTTGGCTTGACTGGTTTTGCGTACGCCTGTAGCAAGTCAGCTAGTGCAGCATTCTGAATTGTTGCCAACTGATCCGCTGCTGCTTGGGCTGCTGCCGCCTCAGCTACACGCACTTCACGGGCTACAGTAATAGCCACCTGACGCTTCGTTTCTTCCACGTTCCGGGCATAACGCTCTTTGGCATAATCAGCCTTGGCTTGTTTGCTAATGTTAATTAGGTCGGAATCAATAATAGAATTCGGCTTCCGAAGTTGAACGTTGAAGTCAAGAGGCTTGGAGTAAGCTGTTACTACCTTATATCCTTTGAGCAACAATTCGGTTAATTGGTTGAGGGCTACAGCCATTGGTTGGTCACTAGACCAGCTTACGTGAACCCCAGCCTGTGGGTGGAGTAAAGATTCGCTGCGGCGAAAGTAATCAACTTCTCGTTGAGCGATGAAGTTCTTTAAAGCTTCATCATCGTGTTTGATGAACTCGACAACATTAGTGCCGTAGTTGTATTGCAGGGTAGTACTCATATTGTGTTTCCTTGGGCTACTTACGTGAACGGTGCTTCCGCATAGCCGCTATGAGGCTCGCCTTGGCGTTCTTGTTGTTTGTTTGTGGGTTGTTATTGCTAGAGTGGCTGTTGGGCTTCTGGTGCGACTGTAGAGCGTTAGAAGCGGGCTTGTTTGCTGTTGTTCCGGCCTTCTTTGCCGCTATTACCCGTGCCCGATGGGCCTCCAAGTCTTTCAAAGTAGCCACCATGCCAGGGGGGAAAACGGCGTCTTCGAGAATCGACAGGTAAAGCAGTTCGTCCTTGGTTACTTGGACATACTCAACCTTGTCAGACGGTGCAGTTGGTCGTTCCAGGAAATACGAAAGAACTGCTTGGTTGGCTTTGTCTATCTCTAACCACACTGTGTCGTTCATCAGGCGACACCTTGTTCTGGGTAATTGGTGTTCTCGAGCTCTTGATTGATGAACTGTTGTTCCAGTTCCTCCGAGGTGAATCGGTTGCGAGCTCGCCATTCACGAACTTGGTGAGCGACGCAGCAATAGCGGCTGAGGGTCGAACGGCTGTAAAAGTTGCGTCCGCAAGATACGCAAGTTCGCAAGCGGAGTGGTCGTTGTGCTGCCATATATATACCTTTGAATGTATGTTGGTCTTTGTTCAAGACAAAAAGAACCCGTTCCTCGAAGTTGAGGTTGCGGGCGGTGGGTACTGCTAAGTGTCGTACTTGTTATGGGCAAGTACGGTATTTCCCCATTGCAGGACAAATATGATAATTAGTTGCCAGTTCGTTGCACCTCTGGCCAAGGCGGGACATCGAAGGCTTTTGAAATCTCGCGAACTCCAAGCCTATCCATGTACAACTAAGCCGATCATTCTGCTTCGGAATCGGGAACGAAGTTATACGGCATAGTTGGAAAGGAATGGTCCGAACTATGTCGTAGCAGGCGGGTGTGTTTTGTAGTGTTACGGAGGGAGAGGGTGTATCTCGATTTACATGTAAATAGTATCATGGAAAGTGCATATTGTCAATACATTCACTGGTTATTAGTTGCATTTTCCTGATGTTTCTGAGTGTTTTTACTTGGCTGCTACTAGTGATGTCGCCTGTAAGAATAGTATGTTCCATTCTGTAATATTTTGGTTGTCATCTTATAATCCTTGGCACGGTGGATGTTGGAACTGGTAAGGTTTTCTTCTGGTAAATATGAGGTGGGGGCAGTGGCCCAAGCCCCCCCTGACGCAGTAGCTATTATGGTATATATTATAGTGACGGTTCGTTACGAAGTGTCCGCCTTTGTAATTATCATTTTGCCTCTCGGCAAATATGTAGTAGTGGGGGCAGAGGAGAAAGCCCCCAAGCTTTTGATTTTAACCGTGCAGATATATTGTGACGTTCCGTCACGAATTAATCATCTTTGCAGTACTCTGCACAGTTAACGGCAAGATCAAGATCAAGATCAAGATCAAGATCAAGAGCGGGGAGGGGTCTTCACCCCATCTCTCCCCTTGGTTATATAGAGTTGTAATCCGTGCCTCAGGCACATGTTATATATATATAGAAGTAGTTAATCTCAAAGCTACGCTTTGGCGATTGTGCCCTATTCCGCCGTTTGGCGGAAGTTGGCACTTGCCTATGATACATGCGGCCGAATCACTCCCCCCTCCTCACGCTGGGGGGGTCAAGCAGTTTGGAACTCGCCTTGTGCAGCGAACACTTCGTCGCGCCACTTCCTGATGGTCTTCGGACACACTCCGGTTTCTCTCTCGATGGGTTTGATCTTCATTCCATCCATTAGCATTTTCAGCACTTGGCCCTTCTTTGGATGCTGCTGGCGGGTAGGAAAGTGGATAATGTTCGGCGTGAGTGTGTCGTACTCCGAGTCCGAGTCATATTCTTCGGCGGTCTTGTACTGGGTAAGCGTCCTTAAGTCGTGATGAAGCTTGGTCAATTCTTCACGTGTTGGTTGGCACAGTTCCTCTTGGTCGTGCCACTCGGATATCGGTTGCTCAAGCTCGACGCCTTCCATGTCGTATTGCAGTAACCTGGGGCGACACTCCATCATCCTAGGGATAATTAGTTCAATTGCTTTTACATAACGCCTCGAATGTCGTTCACCCATTTGCATCAATTCCTCGACGGCGTCGTTCGTTACGAACGGCAGCTGTTCCAGGATTACCGCTAGGTTACGTATAGAAAGAGGCATTGACTTGCCTCCTGCCCCGACAGGTCGGTCATGCCAATCTAATCTACCAATGCCCTCTATGATGTCGAGTGCGAATACCGGATAACGCCCCCAGTAGGTGAAGCTCCCTATATATCCATAGAATGGGTTTCGGATCATCTTGGCTTGTCGCCCACAAATGTTTTTCGGCATTCGAGGGATCTTGGGCTTGATCTTCGGTACGTTAACTTCCAGCCATTTATTAGCATTGGCGGCGATGCGCGCGTCCAACTCTTTAACTTCGGACTGAGTATATGTTCTAGTAGTGCAGGTGTTGCGGGAGTGCGATTTCATATTCGTGTTACTCGTTGTGATGTTATTAGTGCATGGGCAAGCCCTCGGTGTGTTCCGGCTATTGTCGGTGGGAACGCGTGTCCCTTATCGCAGACGCAAGAAAACGCATCTGCTCAGCGGCCTATTGGCTTGAACAAGTAATATAATGTTATATGGCGGAATGCATGGTGGATGGCCAGTGTATTGTCACCAGCCACCTTCAAAGAGCGGTAAGCCATGACCGGTGCATAACGTCGTCCCCGGCTCCGCACTTTCCCATTTTGACCCGGCTCACCAAGTGGCAATCATGATGCAGTGGTGTTTACCGCATTGGTAAAGTCATAGCAAAACCGATTACAAACCTTGTCGTCCGTTCTGCTTAATGAATTGCTGGATCCAGATAATCCCTTTCCCTGTGAATAGAGAAACTGGAGCGATTTTCCGCTTGCCGGTCTTGCGGTCTAAGCAATTGACCCATGCAGCCTCAAGTCGTCCTGCATCCAGATGCTGCTGGTATGGTAAGTTACGCTTATTTCCGCTACCCATCAGGATCTTATGCTTACGAAGGTAGTTTAGGAACTTTGTCTTCCCGGTCCCTAACGTCTTGGCAACGACACCTGTATTAAAAAGCTCCTCTGTATCAGCCATGTCGTCATAGAACTCTATCTTTGGGGCGTCTTCGGTAACTTTATCGTCCAGCTCTAGTACTTGCTGTGTATAAATCAAGAGTAGGCGCCATAGCGTTGGAAGATCATTTAAAGCCTTTGATAGGTTCATTACTTCGCCCTCTAGCACAACACTGGTTTGCTGAGGAAGCAGCGGGATTACCTCCGGCTGTACAAAGAGTCCCAATCCTTTGATTCGAGTAGTTTTGTTTTTGCCTTGGGACGCTGCGTGGTTGTAGCTCGCAATATTATTCATTAATTCTCTTTTATTTGTATTCGGTTTTTAATCAATAGATCCCCGTCGCTCTGTTGTTGAGCGTTGTTAATTTGGGGTATCAGAGTGCGCGTATTTCGCGGAGGTTATGTATATCTACGTATGCGGCGGGTATGCTTGGTTTCTATTTCATTAAAAAATCTATCATGGTTGGCTAATGGTTGGTTCGGCAAGTTGTAAACGGCAAATTCATTTGTCGTCGGGACCAGTTAAGCGTGTGCTCCTCTGTCAAGAGTACTATTCGAGTTAGTGGGGTTCGCGGTATTCATCAAGTCGGCATTTCGCTTCCCTTTCAGTTTGCAAGTAGATTGGCAGTGTTCGGTTGCTTTCTTTCGCAAGCCTAATAGAGAAGCTTGCTTGCTTCTTTTCTCTCGTCGAGAGTCTGCCGATTGGTTACCTACTTTGTTAGCTGGCTCTGTTTCCTTGCTCAGTTGGTGTCGCCATAATATCCATTATTGTTTTGGCGTCAACCGCATAACTCGCGACTGCGATAAAATTCGTCTAATACTTAGCTCGCTGTTGCCACAAAACCTTGTTAACACTTAACTCGGTGTTACCGTAAAACTCTCCTTAAACTTAGATTGGTGTAGCCGGACTACCCAGCGATACTTGGCTCGGGCTCGTCGTGTTCTGCTAAAACATAACTCGGTACTGCTGTAAAACTCCACTAAAACACTTACCTCGGTGTTACCGTAAAATTCTTCTAATACTCTGGCTCACATTTACCTGATTTTGCATGGCTACGTTGGTGTCGTGGTGAAATCAGTGAGAAAATTCCATGTCAACGTGGTTAAGAGCCTGTGCCATCGCCTTCAATGGGCTGCGGCTACCATAAATATTGAACGTCACAACATCGTTCTCGTTTCCTGCTATCCACTTGATGAGCGAGTCTTGGACACCAGCATCCCGCAGGTTGTCGATGAGCGTGTGCCGGAAGCTATAGAAAGTCTTCCGTCGGGTCGGTGATGCCCTGCGTTGTCTTGTATCGACCGAACGAATTCGATGGTGCGTGGCCCAGCTTTCCCCGCACGGGTTCCAGTTCAGGGAGCAGGCGATCTGCTCCGGTGATCCTGACCGACTCGGGATGCCGCAGTAGGCTTGGACTGAAGAAGTTCTATGAATGCGAACGCATAGCGTTTGCGACGCATATGCCGCCAACCGACGCAGAGTTGGCTGACGGACTCAGAGTGATGGGTCAGTCAATAAGGTGTAAAACGTCTTTCACATTGAGATGCGAGTAGCGCGCCACAGATCGCGTATCCCGATGGCCTGACACGATCATGATTTGGGCGTTGTTGAATCCCTTCTTCGCCACATTGGTGATCCGGGTGTGCCTGAGTTGGTGCAATCGTACGCTGCTGTCCAAGCCCGCCTTTACTCGTGCCAATCGCACTGCCTGCGATACGGCGTGTGGTGTAACCGTGAACACCTGACTGTCTGGGTGTCCTGCTACAGTTGCCCAAAGTTGAGCGAGCTGGAGTATCTCCACGGCACGGTGGGTCAGCGGGACGGACCTCGTACCGTTCTTCCCATCGATCACGTCGGCTATTCGATCCTTGAGGTGCAGGCAGTCTTTTGTCAGATTCAGGATTTCAGATCGCCGCATGGCAGTTTCGTATGCCAGTTCGACAATCAGCGCCATGGTTGGAGACAGTTTGGCCAGAAGTCGCTGAAGTTCGCTGGCAAGGATTACTTTGTCGGAAGACTTGTCAGGCTTGGGCAGGGCGATGTCACTGACCGGATTATGGATGTCGATCAGTAGGCCGCGTTTTGCGAATCGGTAGAATCGGGACATGAACGCAAGCTGCGTCCTGCACGTGGACGGCTTCACAGTCTTCAATCGCATAATTTTGAAGTCGTTGATCATTTGCGGCGTGATGTCGTGAATCGACTGAGTGAAGTGCCTGCCTAAATGCTCCACGATCTTCAGTGCGTGGTTGTAACTGCCTTTGTCCTTGAGCATGGTCTCGCAGTAGGTCATGCCCAGCGTATAAATAGTGTGATACTTGCGATCCACCGTTACGGCTTCGATCTGGTTTGCCCAAGATTCTGCTTCGGCTCTCGTAGTGAAGGTTTTCGACTGTGGAGATTTACCCTTTACTCGTACTTGAGCGTTCCAGTTGCCGGACGGAAGTAAGCGGAAATTTGCCATTGTTGACGCCTCATAATGTGAATGGGCGTTCTGTGAAACCCTTGAGCACCGGGGCTTGCAGCTTGCTCAAGCAGACCTTGACATGGTGGGGGTCGTTGGTTCGAGTCCAATCGCGCCTACCAAACAAAATCCGCTCTGCTGGGCGGTCTAGAAGGGCTCACCGAAAGGTGGGCCCTTTTTTGTTGTCTGCGATTCGCATAACTGTTGCAAAACCTCAGTCAAGACGCCAGTGCGGCGCCTTTCTCCACCCAAGGGCGGGCGCATTGATGGTAACTGGTACCAACGGGCCCGCTGAATGACGTGTGAAAAGCCCTACGACGCGCTAGGTGGCTGAGCGGTATCGCTGACGTTCATCCCTGGTTCAAGTTCGCACGCTTTTACGCGGGCGGTGTCGATCAGCGAAGAGTAGTAACTGTCAGATCGTGTTGTCCTCGCCAATTCGGCCAAGGCGCCCTCAGGCGAACTGAAAAATCCAGTCTGACGAAAATCCTGGCTTGCACAGTCGAACTGAAAGGCGCGATAGGACGTGAATTCTGGACCGCTTCTTTTCACCACTACATTGCGGACAGGCGATTCGCCCATCACTCTGTCGATGGAGTATGCGGCGTAGTAATCGTCTGCGGCAGAAAGGGTATTGGCGGAATAAGTAACGGCGGCGAGCAGAAGCGTGGCAAAGACTGCTGATGATTTCATTGCGCTCTTCCCTGACGAGGTTTTCCAAGCTGAGACTGGTCAGCGGCTGCATTGTAGAGCTGAAATATGACGAAACGGAATCGGTAAATGAGAAGAAATATCAGCTTGTGAGTGTCGGCCGCCGAACGGTCATCATGGTCGCGTCATGCCTTGCTGATCTCTTTGGTTAGCTAGTCCGGGTTAACATTTCAAGTATCAGTAAGCCCACCACAGCCCAGGCAGTCTGAGTTGGAGGCGATCCGTCAGGCTTTCCGTCAGCCTCCCTCGCTGAGCGGGGACATGGGAGGCATCGCAATTAAATCAAATTCGGGCTCATTCACCGGGAGGTGCAATCATGAATCTGCAAATCAGACAGGCGGTTTTGAGCGATATCGAATGGTTGGTTCGTCTGGATCCTTTAGCGGCAGAAGAAAGTGGCCGCCGGTCGTACATCGAAAAGGCAGTCGCGCAGTGCGAATGCCTGGTTGCATGTGAAAGAACCGAACCTGATGTTCCGATTGGTTACGGGCGCCTGGAGAAATGCTTTTTTGGGGAATGGTTCATACCCCTGGTAGTTGTCTCCAGCGTTCACCGACGTTCTGGGGTGGCCACGCAAATCATCACTCACTTGGAGCATGGCGCATCTGCTAAAAAAATCTTCACTTCTACCAACCTGTCGAATGTAGCCATGCAGCAATTGTTGGTGCGGATTGGATATGAATCCAGCGGCACGATAGAGAACCTGGACCCAGGGGACCCAGAGCTAATCTTTGTGAAGTTTTTCGACAGTTAAACGTGGTGTTTCTCTTGTTGAATTGAGCCTGCGTTTTCAAATGAAGCCTATTTGCCCACCTACGTTAGCTCAAGTCGCTCTAACGCATAATCCTTACCGGCCAAGGTAAGCATAAAGATGGTGGAGCCAAACGTGCCCCGCGTCACATCCCGCTTCACAAGGCGTTTGACTTCGAGTTGCTTAAGACCTGATTCAACTTCCAGCGTGCTGAGTGAAACGAGTTTGCAAACCGAGTCAAAATTTGCAATTTTCCTGAAGTTTGCGTGATAAGCCAACGCTTCCATCAGTATCGTCTCGTTGTCTGTCAGCTGGGGAAACTGAGGGTTGTTCTTTTTGTAAACTCTTCGCTCTATTTCATGTAATTCACCGTCCGCAGGTTCAGTCGTGCGGGTGTAGTAAATTGCCACGGACAGAAAAACGATCAAAGGCGCGATCATCAGCAGCAACCAGTTCGGCACTGGCGTTTCCAGCGTAAGCCATTCCCAGGCAACTGACAGCCATTCCTCGGTATCTGTAAACAATCTCAAGTCGAAGTGAGTATCGAGCAGCTTTGTGACAATCCAAGCGACAAACAAGCCTCCAGCCGAGTAGGCAGTAGCCTTAAAAGCAAGAGGGGATCGCATGCCTGCTGCTGCCATGCTGTTCGTCTCTGGTGTGGAGAGTTGGCACTATCAGCATAGCAGTGGAAGAGAGGCCCTCAAGCCATTGCACAGTCGGTGCGGATGATTTTTCGTCGAGCCTCTGCCGATGTTGCCTCGTCGTCTAATTACTCAGCTTTGCTTCGCACTATCCTTCCTGCCTTCACCTCATCCGCGTAGAGGCTGATGATTGCTTGCTGATCCTTCAATAATGCCGAGATCTTGCTGAGTGTTATGGCTTCCTCAGGCGATTTGCCTCGGCCTGCCATGCTGCTCAACTCTGTCGCGGACCAGCCGATGATCGCGGTCGCATCTTCAAGGTCATAAAACAGCTCTTGTTGGGCTGTTCTTGGGCCGTCTAGCCCTTGTATTAGATCTGGCAACTGTTTGTCCGTCCGTTCGCGTCGCGGTTTTAAACGACCCTGTGGTCATTTTCAATGAAGCGTCTTAATCTTGCGACTCTCGCCAATCCTGATCCGGTCCAGCGCCCGATTTAGAGAGTCCAGCGCATCCAACAGGGCTTTCGCCTCGATTTCTCGACCCTCTCCCCAAAGGCGCTCAGCCATCTTGTTCAAGGCCTGGATAGCTCTCTCAATTTCGGCGGCAGTTACTGCCGCCGTACTTGCCACCTGTTTTGTCGGCATGCGTAACCCTTTCGTTGGGGGCTTCGTATCTGTTTTTTTGCATCGATGAGCTTCAAGCGATCAATTCGACTTTACCTGTTGCCAAGCGATAAATACCTCCCACTATCTTCAGTTTGCCCCTTGCGAGCGCGTCGGTCAGCAGGGGGGTGGCTTTCTTGAGGCGCTCGACCGAGTCTTTGACATTCTGCTCGGTCGCGTTTTCCGCGATATCTCCGGGTTGTTTGATCACTGTCTCAATCGAGGATTTGAGAGCGTGCGTCAGTTTCGGGATATGCCCTGGGAACACCGTTTGGTCTTTAACGGCTTTTATGCCCGCCTCGATGGCGCCACAGCGCTCATGCCCCAGCACCAGAATGAGCGGGGTTTCCAGCACAGCAACACCGTACTCAATACTGGCCAGGCCTTCGTCAGTGACAAAGTTGCCAGCGACGCGTACAGCAAAAAGATCACCTCGCGCGGTGTCGAAGGCGTACTCGGGTGCAATGCGCGAGTCAGAGCAACTCAGCACTGCCACGAACGGGTTCTGGCCGGAAACCAGCGCTTCGCGTTCGTCCTTGAAGTCGTGTGTCACTGAGTTACCGCTGACGTACCGATCATTTCCCTCCATTAACCGCTTAAGCGCTTCATCCGGGTTGATGACGTTTTTCGGTTTGGGTGGTGCCGAAGGTATTTCGGCGGCCTGAATGATTCGGTTGGGCAATATACCTGCAAGTAGCAGGGCGCCGGCCCCTAATCCGGCAAGGCGCAGAAAGTGGCGGCGCTCATTGAGTTTTGCAGCAGGTTTCGGATCACATGGCTCACACATGATTTTGTGTACTCGGTTCAGTGCGGTGGGAACAAGTGCTGTTGGATTTTGCCTGCAGGAACTTGTCGCACTGGCGTGTTGGAGTCCAGCGAGTCGCTGTAACGCCATGTATTTCTTCGGCTTCGCAGTCAGCCAGGTAGTTTGAACCTGCCAGGCGGCGAGTTCCGGAGCGGGTGCGCTACATCGTTTGATGGGCTACTACTGACAGACCGGCTCAATTCATTCCGATAGGAGTATCTAGATGCTGACCCACTGGTTTCTGGCTGCAATACATTTGTTAGTGTTTGGATTGGGTTTTTGGGCTGTGCTGTCACGCGGTACTGCGTTCAGGCGCCTGTCTGCGGGGGTGGGGCAGGCTCAAAGCGTATTGATCGCGGATAATCTTTGGGGGATCTGCGCAGTCATTCTGCTGGTTACTGGTGGGACAAGAGCGTTTGGCGGGTATGAAAAGGGCACTGACTACTATCTTCACCAGCCACTGTTCCATTTGAAAATGACATTGTTCGTAGTGATTTTGCTATTGGAAGTAGCGCCGATGGTGACGCTGATCAAGTGGCGAATTGCGTTGGCGCGAGGCAGGGCTATCGATGACCGTCGTGCAAAGCTGTTTGCGCGAATCAGCCATGTCGAGGCGATGCTGGTGCTGCTGATGGTGGTAGCGGCCACGGGCATGGCGCGAGGGGTGGGATGGGGTTAGTCGGGGGGCAACAGCAGTCACGTTGCGCTTGAATCTTAGCCAGCCGTGGTTCGGAATGCGAACGGGCTGGCTACTGACTGCTGCGGAACTCAGTTTTGCGGTTTGTCCGGAGCGGTCAAACCAGCCTGAATGCGCTGGTAGATCTCTTCGCGGTGCACCGCAACGTCCTTCGGGGCGTTGATGCCAATCCTGACTTGCTGGCCGCTGACGCCGAGGATGGTAATCGTAATGTCATCGCCAATATTTATGCTTTCACCGACTTTGCGGGTGAGTATCAGCATGGTCTTCTCCTTGATTGCTTTGTAGGGCACCTGATTCGAACAGTGCAGAGGTCGGTGGTACGTATAGATTAGTGCGAAGTTTCACAGTTTGGGTGCCTCTTTCTGACGCGCAGATGCTGCATTAATTCCCAAGGCGTAACTATACAGAGGCCGCAACCATCATTCTCGTTGTTTTATGGCCATTTTGCGGCCCTAAAGAACTATTCATGAATGTTAAAATCTCGTCTTTTAGCCTTCAGAGGGAAGCGTCGTGCGCAAATTGGTCTTGGTAATCGCGGTACTGGCGTTGGCGGGATGCGGGGAAGGCAAGCGCGTTGAAGGGCAGAAGCCCCAGTCGGCGGTGTCGACCGCGCCGGTGACGGCTCCTGCACAGCAGTGGGATCTGGAAGTGCGAGGCGAGATTACCCAGGCAGTCAGCGATCTGAGTGGCTGGCTGATAGAGCACAGTTTTGTTGCCAATGTCATCAAGGAAAATGGCAAGACCCGCATTCTGATGGGACCTTTCAATTCGAAAGCGGAGGCCGAGGCCAAACAGGCAGAGGTCGCCGCTGCGCTCACCCGGGCGAAAAAGCAGAACATCCAACTGCTGGTCGTGGAGCATGTGGTCGCGCAGTAACAGGCTTAATGCCGGCACCGTTAGTCTGAGTCCTAAGGAAGTGGAAAGGTGACGTGTTTCCAAGCACGGTTAATGAGTGCTTCTGTGGCCTCCACGAGCCCTTGCGAGCCTTTCGACGCGATCCTGCTTCAACAATCCACGCTCAGCCCTTTCCTGGTTACTGGCGCTACAACAAAGTTGGCGGCTAGAACGAAAAAAGGCCTCGAGGTTTATGCTCGAGGCCTTTGTGTTCCAAGCCAGCCGTCAGCCACAGGTTTTCATGTCCACCGGCCCGACAAACTCGTTGCCACGGCCCATGACGCACGCGACGGTTTGGTTGCGCTGAAGCTCCCAGGCCTGCACTGGATAGGTTTTGTTCCAGGCTTCGTAAAGCTGGCGGTCCTGTTTGGACAAGCGCAAACCGTACTGTTTGCTCATATAGAAGTACGTCCGGGCAATCATGCCGCGTATTGAAGGGCGCGGCATCACCTTCTTCGCCTTGAAGTCGACCTGGGTCAGGCACGACCCGTATTGACCGGTTTGTACCGGAAGCCAGCCGAAACTGAAATTGCTGCGATCACCGTTCACTTCGCCGATGCTGGGAACAAGGTTATGCAGATCAGCCTCGGCCTTCTGATAGACCGGGTCATAGCGTGTGCAGTTCTTGCGTCCGCCCTCTTGCCAGCATTGACGCTGATGGCCGATCTGCCAGGCCGGCACAATGTGCTCCCATTCAATGCGAGAAGCGCGTTTGGCACTTTTACGGGGTACATAACCACAGGCCGCGAGGTTGACCTTGTTGCCAGTGTACTTGCAGCCGCAATAGAACTCGGTCGATTGCGGGGCATAGAGTTTCCAGGCGACTTTCTTGGCTTCTTCAAAGGTTCGAGGGGCGGCAGCCTGGGCGCCCATGGCGCAGAACAAAAACAGCAGAGCAAAAAAACGGACACTCATTGACTCAATCTTCCTTCGGCACAACCCAGAAAATCTGCACACCACCATCGTCGCGATAGGCGAGGGTGACGTTATCGTTTTCGTCGATTTCTTCGAGCAGTTGCTCCCACTCGTCCACCGGTTCGTCCGGCAGGCGAAAGATCAGCGCCGCTTTGGCTTTCTGGGCGGTGGGGGAATTGATGATTTTTTGAACGCGCATGCCCATGCGTGCATAGGCGTCCGGGGAGTCGGAAGTGGTGGCCACAAAATTATCCTTATTAAGCTGTACGTGCATACAGTATTAAACTGTAAGGATTATCGCAACTGCTTAAAATTCAAGAAAATCTTCTGACAGCGTTTTTCGTGGTTTGGTGTAGGACAGGAGAAATTTGTATCGAGGTGCCCGGCCGGAACCGGCCGGGCGAGGGTCAATCAGTATTCCCAGAACATCCGCTGCAGCTCTTTGCTGTCATTGGTCTTGGTCAGTGCGACCATGGCCAGGATGCGGGCTTTCTGTGGGTTCAGGTCGTGAGCCACAACCCAGTCGTACTTGTCGTCTGGCTGTTCGGCGTTACGCAGGACGAAACCACCGGCATTGACGTGAGAAGAGCGAATGATTTGTACGCCGTCCTTGCGCAGGGCCTGCAGGGTAGGGACCACTCGCGAGGACACCGAGCCATTGCCCGTGCCGGCGTGAATGATCGCTTTCGCACCCGACTGCGCCAGGGCTTTGTAGGCGGTATCGCTTACGTTGCCATACGAATAGGCAATTTCGACGTCGGGCAAGCTCTTGATGGTTTTGATGTCGAATTCCGAGTCCATGGTGTGGCGCTTGGCAGGCAAGCGGAACCAGTAGGATTTGCCTTCAACCACCATGCCTAGCGGCCCCCAGGCACTCTTGAATGCTTCGGTCTTGATGTTGATCATCTTGCTGACATCGCGACCCGACTGAATTTCGTCGTTCATGGTGACGAGCACGCCTTTGCCTCGCGCCTCTTTACTGCTGGCCACCGCCACGGCGTTGTACAGGTTCAACATGCCGTCAGCGGACATGGCGGTGCCTGGACGCATGGAGCCGACCACGATGATCGGCTTGTCGGTTTTTTCCACCAGGTTGAGGAAATAAGCGGTTTCTTCGAGAGTGTCGGTGCCGTGGGTGATGACGATGCCATCAACGTCTTTGCTGTCGGCCAGCTCCGCCACTCGACGACCCAGTTGCAGCAAGTTGTCGTTGGTAATGCTCTCCGAGGCGATTTGCATGACTTGCTCGCCGCGAACATTGGCCAATTGACTCAGCTCCGGAACGCCGGCGATCAATTGTTCGATACCGACTTTCGCCGCTTGATAAGTCGCACTGTTGGCCGCGCTGGCGCCTGCGCCGGCAATGGTGCCGCCGGTGGCGAGGATGACCACGTTAGCGAGCTTCTGTTGGGTTTCAACTTCTTTTGCCTGGAGGGCAGTCGGCAGGAGGAGCAAAAGGGCCAAGGCGCCCGGTACAAAGGTCTTCAAAGCAGATGTCATTATTTTTCTCTCTAGTGGTGAGACGGTGCAGAGTGCAGGTTCATCTAGATATGCCTCAGGTCGATCTGAACGCTTGAGGTGTAGGGGAAGGAGCAAGAGCTGTACCAGTAATATCCAGAGTTAATTTAATGATGTAACTGAATGATATATAAAGAATTTATTGATCTATGCAACCGCTTGGTCGCAAAGAAACGTCCGGCTTTCCGAACGTATGCGGCTTTTCCGTTCGGCCCACCGAAAAGTCCTGCGCACCCTTTCTTGTCAGAAATTTCACTCGCTCATGTTTGCCAAATTACCTTTAAAGAAACTCGCGTAGCGGTCGATGCCTCCATACGGATCTTTTTTGGGAGGGAATTCAGATGTCGCTGACAATCAGTCCATCAAATGCGGCTGTTATCAAAATTGGCGGTAAGACTGCAACGACAGTCGATACCCTGAATGACGATGCGACAGAGAAGCTCCCATCAGGCTCAGGGCTGGAAAATGGCGATAAAAAATCTGTCGGCGCAGCGGGTGTGCAGGGCGATTCAAAGACCGAAAGTACCGCCAGCACTCAAAGCATTACCGTGCAGATGCTGCTCAAGCGGATGAAAGAGCTGCAACAACAAATGCGTGAACAACAGCAGCAATTGGCGGCGACGCAAGCGGCGAGGTTTGCGAATGCAGAAGCCAAAATCACTGCCATCGTGTCGATCCAGCAACGAATCACCGGTACCGCCGCGGCAATTTCAGAAGTGGCGGCAGCCTTGGCAGCGGAGTTAACCAAAGGCTCTGCTACCGGCAATTTGGTTAGCACCTCGGCTTGATTGTCAGGTCTTGTTATTTCGGGTAACAACGAAAAATCGGCATTCTCGGTCGTTGACAAATCTCGGCCGGGTTCGCATAGTTCGGTCTACGCAAACGTTTGCGACATGTTTCAGACGGGCTGATTGCCTTAAAGAGCGTTGTTAAACCAACCTGCGCAAGCGTTGCTCACAATAATCATAAGATCGGAGTAAATCCATGAAGCTGCCATTCGCTGGACGCCTTCTCGCTGTCGCTGTGCTGGCTGCCGTATCTGCCGCTTTACCTGTCTCATCGGCCTTCGCCGAAACCCCTGAAAAACCTAAAGTCGCGCTGGTCATGAAGTCGCTGGCCAACGAATTCTTCCTGACCATGGAAGACGGCGCCAAGGCATACCAGAAAGATCATTCCGCAGATTTTGATCTGATCTCCAATGGCATCAAGGACGAGACCGACACTGCCGGACAAACGCGCATTGTCGAGCAAATGATCCTGGCCAAAGTCAACGCGCTGGTCATCGCACCCGCTGACTCCAAAGCCATGGTCCCGGTGATCAAGAAAGCCATCGATGCCGGTATTACCGTGATCAACATCGACAATCAACTCGATCCAGCCGTCGTCAAAAGCAAA
The DNA here is from genome assembly GCF_058145095.1 of Pseudomonas sp. MDV22-iso1. Taxonomy (NCBI): domain Bacteria; kingdom Pseudomonadati; phylum Pseudomonadota; class Gammaproteobacteria; order Pseudomonadales; family Pseudomonadaceae; genus Pseudomonas; species Pseudomonas sp. MDV22-iso1. Next base: position 170,585 of record NZ_JBYVMF010000003.1, on the reverse strand, counting down.
AGTATCACCGTGCCCTTTGTCGGCCCCGATAACCGCAAAGGCGCGCGTCTGGTCGGCGAGTATCTGGCCAAGCAACTGAAGGCCGGTGACGAAGTCGGCATCATTGAAGGCGTGTCCACCACCACCAATGCCCAAGCGCGCACCGCTGGTTTCAAGGACGCGATGGAAGCCGCGCAGATCAAGGTCGTTTCGTTGCAGTCCGGTGACTGGGAAATCGACAAAGGCAACAAGGTCGCCGCCTCGATTCTCAGCGAGTATCCGCAAGTCAAAGCCCTGCTGGCAGGTAACGACAGCATGGCCGTCGGTGCAGTGTCTGCCGTGCGCGCAGCAGGCAAGGCCGGCAAGGTGCAAGTGGTCGGCTATGACAACATCAACGCGATTAAACCGATGCTCAAGGATGGCCGTGTCCTGGCCACTGCGGACCAATTCGCCGCCAAGCAAGCAGTCTTCGGTATCGAAACCGCGTTGAAAATCATCAAGGGTGAGAAGGTCGACAGCGGTCCCAATGGCGTGATCGAAACTCCAGTCGAGCTGGTGACCAAGTAGTCCTTCTGGTGACACTACGGTGCTCGCCCGTCTGGGCGAGTGCATGGAGATTTCTATGTCAGTTTCCGCCCCGAACGCTGTCCTCTCGGTCAGCGGCATCGGTAAGACGTACGCCCAACCGGTCCTGACCGGCATCGACCTGACGCTCATGCGTGGGGAAGTGCTGGCGCTGACTGGTGAAAACGGCGCCGGGAAAAGCACGCTGTCGAAGATCATCGGTGGGCTGGTGACGCCGACGACCGGGCAGATGCAGTTCCAGGGACAAGATTATCGTCCCGGCAGCCGGACCCAGGCTGAAGACCTGGGTATCCGCATGGTCATGCAAGAACTCAATCTGTTGCCGACCTTGTCGGTCGCGGAAAACCTGTTCCTCGATAACCTGCCCAGCAGCGGCGGCTGGATCAGTCGCAAGCAATTGCGCAAAGCGGCGATCGAAGCCATGGCCCAGGTCGGCCTGGACGCCATTGATCCGGACACGCTGGTAGGCGAACTTGGCATCGGTCACCAGCAAATGGTGGAAATCGCCCGCAACCTGATCGGCGACTGCCACGTGTTGATCCTCGATGAGCCGACCGCCATGTTGACGGCCCGCGAAGTCGAAATGCTGTTCGAGCAGATCACCCGCCTGCAAGCGCGTGGCGTCTCTATCATCTATATCTCGCATCGACTCGAAGAGCTGGCGCAAGTTGCCCAGCGCATTGCGGTACTGCGTGACGGCAACCTGGTCTGCATCGAACCGATGGCCAACTACAACAGCGAGCAACTGGTCACCTTGATGGTTGGCCGGGAACTGGGCGAGCACATGGACATGGGGCCGCGCAACATTGGCGCCCCCGCATTGACGGTCAAAGGGCTGACCCGTTCCGACAAGGTTCGCGACGTTTCTTTCGAAGTCCGTGCCGGTGAGATATTCGGGATTTCCGGTTTGATCGGGGCAGGGCGCACCGAGTTGCTGCGCCTGATTTTCGGCGCGGACATTGCCGACAGCGGCACGGTGGCGCTGGGTTCACCGGCGCAGGTTGTCAGTATCCGCTCGCCAGCGGATGCCGTCGGTCACGGCATTGCTCTGATTACCGAAGACCGCAAAGGCGAAGGTTTGCTGCTGACTCAGTCGATCAGCGCCAACATCGCGTTGGGCAATATGCCGGTAATTTCCAGTGGCGGCATCGTCAACAATGGTGACGAAATGTCCCTGGCCCAACGCCAGATCGATGCCATGCGCATTCGCAGTTCCAGCCCGACGCAGCTGGTGTCGGAATTGTCCGGGGGTAACCAGCAGAAAGTCGTGATAGGGCGCTGGCTTGAGCGCGATTGTTCAGTGCTGCTGTTCGACGAGCCAACTCGCGGTATCGATGTGGGTGCAAAGTTCGACATCTATGCGTTGCTCGGTGAGCTGACTCGCCAGGGCAAGGCTCTGGTGGTGGTGTCCAGTGACCTGCGCGAACTGATGCTGATCTGCGACCGCATCGGCGTGCTGTCGGCGGGGCGTCTGATCGAAACCTTCGAGCGCGATACCTGGACCCAGGATGACTTGCTTGCCGCCGCGTTTGCCGGCTACCAAAAACGTGATGCGTTGCTCAACGAAGCGGCGCCAAGGGATCTTCCATGAAAACTGCAGCACCTGTCGGCAAACGTAGTGGCAACTTTTACGGCCTGGGCACCTATTTGGGGCTGGCCGGTGCCTTGCTGGCAATGATCGCGCTGTTCTCGGTCCTGAGCAGCCATTTCCTGTCCTACGACACGTTCAGCACCTTGGCCAACCAGATTCCGGACTTGATGGTGCTGGCCGTGGGCATGACCTTCGTGTTGATCATCGGCGGCATCGACCTGTCGGTGGGTTCGGTGTTGGCGCTTGCGGCGTCGGCGGTCAGCGTGGCGATTCTGGGCTGGGGCTGGAGCGTGCTGCCTGCGGCGTTGCTCGGTATGGCTGTTGCGGCGCTGGCCGGCACCATTACAGGTTCGATCACCGTGGCATGGCGCATTCCGTCGTTCATTGTGTCCCTGGGTGTGCTGGAAATGGCTCGCGGCGTGGCTTACCAGATGACCGGTTCGCGCACTGCGTACATCGGTGATTCCTTTGCGTGGTTGTCCAACCCGATCGCGTTTGGCATCTCGCCATCGTTCATTATTGCCTTGTTGATCATCATCATTGCTCAGGCGGTGTTGACCCGTACCGTGTTCGGTCGCTATCTGATCGGTATCGGCACCAATGAAGAAGCGGTGCGCCTGGCAGGGATCAATCCGAAGCCCTACAAGATTCTGGTGTTCAGTCTGATGGGGCTGCTGGCCGGTATTGCCGCACTGTTCCAGATTTCCCGGCTGGAAGCGGCGGATCCGAATGCCGGCTCAGGCCTGGAGTTGCAGGTGATCGCGGCGGTGGTGATCGGCGGCACCAGTTTGATGGGCGGCCGGGGTTCGGTGATCAGTACCTTCTTCGGCGTTCTGATCATCTCCGTCCTGGCGGCCGGGCTCGCGCAGATCGGCGCAACGGAACCGACCAAACGGATCATCACCGGTGCAGTCATCGTGATCGCCGTGGTGCTTGATACTTATCGCAGTCAGCGCGCAAGCCGGCGGACCTGATTCATGGCAACTATCAAGGATGTCGCAGCGCTTGCAGGAATTTCCTACACCACGGTGTCTCACGTGGTGAACAAGACACGGCCGGTCAGCGAAGAAGTGCGGATCAAAGTCGAGGCGGCGATCAAAAGCCTTGACTACGTGCCTAGCGCGGTCGCCCGGTCGTTGAAGGCGAAAACCACGGCGACCATCGGGTTGCTGGTGCCTAACAGCCTCAACCCATACTTCGCCGAACTCGCACGCGGCATAGAGGATTACTGTGAGCGCAATGGCTACTGCGTGATTCTTTGCAACTCCGACGATAATCCGGACAAACAGCGCAGCTACCTGCGGGTATTGCTGGAAAAGCGCATTGACGGACTGATCGTGGCATCGGCCGGTGGGGATGCCGGGCTGGCGGAAGGTCTCGCCGGTGTGCGCACCCCCATGGTGATTGTCGACCGTAATCTGGAAGGCGTGAATGCCGACCTGGTACGCATCGATCACGAATATGGCGCGTACCTGGCGACGCGTCATTTGCTGGAACTCGGGCATCGGGACATCGCGACGATCGGCGGGCCGGCGAGTACCAGTGTGGCCCAGATGCGTCTGGCCGGTTTTAGCCGGGCCTTGAAAGAGGCGGGCGTCGACGTAGCACCGGAGCGCAGGCTTGAAAGCGACTTCACCAGCACGGGAGGTTACAGCGCGGCTGCGATCCTGCTGGAAAACAATCCGCCCACCGCTATTTTCGCCGGTAACGACATGATCGGTATCGGCGTGTTGCGAGCCGCTGCCGAGCGCAATATTCGCGTGCCAAGCGAGTTGTCGGTCATCGGCTTCGACGACATTCAGATGAGCCGTTATGTCTACCCGGCCTTGACGACCGTGGGGCAGTCGATACTGCAACTCGGGGAGATGGCCGCTGAAGTGCTTTTGCGAAGGATCGCCACACCGGACATGGCCACCGATCAACGGATCGTGACGCCCAGCATTGTCCTGCGAGAATCGACTGCGCCATTGGCCGGGGTGTTCTCGGAATATCGCTAAACCAGAATTGACGAGTAGTGACGAATGTCAGCAAAAGTAGTGGTAATAGGCAGCCTGAACATGGACCTGGTCACCCGGGCGCCAAGGCTGCCCCAAGGCGGCGAAACGCTGATCGGTAACTCCTTTGCCACAGTGTCCGGCGGCAAGGGCGCCAATCAGGCCGTTGCTGCGGCAAGGCTCGGTGCGCAGGTGTCGATGGTCGGCTGCGTTGGCAGCGATGCCTACGGCGAGGAGTTGCGCGGCGCGTTGCTCGCCGAGCAGATCGACTGCCAGGCGGTCACTTGCGTAGAAGGGTCAAGCGGCGTGGCGTTGATCGTGGTCGATGACAACAGCCAGAACGCAATCGTGATCGTCGCAGGTGCCAACGGTGCGCTGACGCCTGCGGTCATCGGTTGCTTCGATCCCGTCCTGCAGGCTGCCGACGTGATCATCTGTCAGCTTGAGATCCCTGATGCCACCGTTGGTCATGCGCTCAAGCGCGGGCGAGAGCTGGGTAAAACCGTGATCCTCAACCCGGCGCCTGCCAGTCATCCGCTGCCAGCGGATTGGTATGCGGCCATCGACTACCTGATCCCCAATGAAAGCGAAGCCGCAGCGCTTAGCGGTTTGCCTGTGAACTCTCTGGAAACCGCCAAAGCTGCTGCCACTCGGCTGATTGCCCTGGGCGCCGGCAAAGTGATCATCACGCTCGGTGCTCAAGGCTCGCTGTTTGCCAGTGGCAGCCGCTTCGAACACTTTCCGGCGCCCCAGGTGAAGGCTGTCGACACCACGGCAGCTGGCGACACCTTTGTCGGTGGATTCGCCGCTGCACTGGCGACGGGCCAAAACGAAGTCGACGCGATCCGTTTCGGCCAGATTGCCGCTGCGCTATCGGTGACCCGAGCTGGCGCGCAACCTTCGATTCCCACGTTACTCGACGTACAGGCCTTTAAAACACAATGAAGAAGACACCTTTGCTCAACGTCGCGCTTTCGCGGCTGATCGCGTCACTGGGGCATGGCGACATGATCGTGATCGGCGATGCCGGTCTGCCGGTGCCTGCAGGAGTGGAACTGATCGATCTGGCGTTGACCCACGGCATCCCGGACTTCATCAGTACCCTGAAGGTCGTGCTCAGTGAAATGCAGGTCGAAAGCCATGTGTTGGCCCAGGAGATTCTCGACAAAAAGCCGACGGCACTGGCGGCTTTGGATGAGCTGAATGCCGCGGGCGATCTCGGACGGCGTGAGCTGCTCAGCCACGACCAATTCAAGGTGCTTAGCCGGCAAGCGCGAGCGGTGATTCGTACCGGCGAATGCCAGCCTTACTGCAACATCGTCCTGATATCGGGCGTTACGTTTTAACAGTCCTTTGACTCATTTTGTTTCCCCACGCACAAGGAGTGCGCTATGCACCGCTATGCTCAGAAACTGCACCAAATGCTTCGGAGTCTTCTGCTTTTGTCCCTGATTACTGCTACAAGCGCCCAGGCGGCGGAAAAAATCGATTTGATCATCGACACCGACCCCGGTGCGGATGACGTGGTTGCCTTGTTGTTCGCCCTGGCCTCGCCGGAAGAGTTGAATATTCGAGCGCTGACCACCGTGGCCGGCAATGTGCGGCTGGACAAGACTTCCCGTAATGCGCGGCTGGCTCGTGAGTGGGCGGGGCGCGAAGAGGTGCCGGTCTATGCCGGTGCCCCGAGGCCGCTGATGCGCACGCCTATCTATGCCGAAAACATTCATGGCAAAGAAGGTCTGTCGGGTGTCACGGTGCACGAACCCAAGAAAGGCCTGGCTGAGGGTAACGCGGTTAATTATCTGATCGATACCTTGAAAGCAGCCAAACCCCACAGCATCACGATCGCCATGCTTGGCCCGCAGACCAACCTTGCGCTGGCGCTGATCCAGGAGCCTGAAATCGTTCAGGGCATCAAGGAAGTGGTGATTATGGGCGGCGCCCATTTCAATGGCGGCAATATCACCCCGGTGGCCGAGTTCAACCTGTTCGCCGACCCGCAGGCTGCGGAAGTCGTTCTTAAAAGCGGTGTGAAGCTGACTTATCTGCCGCTGGATGTGACTCATAAAATCCTCACCAGCGAAGCGCGGCTGAAACAGATCGCGGCACTCAACAACAACGCCAGCAAGCTGGTGGGCGATATTCTCAATGAATACGTCAAGGGCGATATGGAGCACTACGGCATTCCCGGCGGCCCGGTGCATGACGCCACGGTCATCGCTTACCTGCTCAAGCCAGAGTTGTTCACGGGGCGTTCGGTCAACGTAGTGGTTGATAGCCGTGAAGGTCCGACCTTCGGCCAGACCATCGTCGACTGGTATGACGGCCTGAAAGCGCCGAAGAACGCTTTCTGGGTTGAGAGCGGGGATGCTCAGGGTTTCTTCGACCTGCTGACCCAGCGTCTGGCCCGTTTGAAATAAGATTCGCCCGCAGGCGCCAGCCTGCGGGGTTTTACCCTCGCCCTGACTGCGTCACACCCATATAGTCTGGGGGGTACTTCTCGAAGATCTGCGCGATAAATGACTGCGCTGCTTCGGTACCAAGTTCCTTGACCAAAAGATCTATGCCGATAATTGCCAACTCTTCCGGGCTGCCGGGGCTGTAGGAGCTGTGACCCTGTGGCCACTTGGCTTTGATGTCGGCGTCGATACTTACGGTGGTCATGAAGGCGCTCGTGAAGTCGGGGATGTCTGGCTGTGGAGTTAACCATTTTGCGCGGCATTTGGCACTCCGACTTAGGCATGAGAAGAGGGCTATGCGACACTTGGCCTTTGTAGACTCTCCAAGGACCTCGTTGTGCAGATCGATTTGAACACGCCTGGCGGCTTGACCCTCGAGTCCGTCCGTCAACTCCTGGCCTCTGCCAGTGATGATGAACACACTCAGCCGCGGGTGACCAAAGGCGGTATCGCCTACCTGTCTTCCGGCATTGTTGGCGGCACCGATATTGGCGGGCTGCTGTTTCGTCTGGAGACCTGGGCGAAAGGCTCCGGCTATGTCGGACGAGTCGCTGCCAGCGATGAGGTTTGGGTCATGCAAATCTTCAACGCGCTCAAGGAGAACTGGCCGAACCCGCCGTTCGACTACATCGACGTGTATTAAGGACTGTTCATATCCGGTCACGATTGAGGGATGAACAACTCTCGAGCGCTCGGGCAAACTCTGCGTTTAATTCGTTGAGGGCAAGGTGCTACCACGTTGGGTGAAACCAAACGTCGGAACGGTGGTCGCACAATCTCAGCATAACTATTGAAAAGAGGAGGCTGCATGCCTTGGAAGTTCGCGTCATTGGGTATTTTGTTGGGCGCCACGTTGCTGGCTGGTTGCAGCAGTACGTCTACCGAGTCGGCAACTGACCCTGTCACGACGACTGACGCAGGTCATAGCCGTTGCGAAGCAAAGGCAGCCGAATTCACCATCGGCAAAAAGGCTTCCGCTGAATTGCTGGAACAGGCGCGTACCCGCGCAGGCGCACAAAATGCCCGGTTTCTGATGCCCGACGACATGGTCACTCTGGAATACCGCTCTGACCGCTTGAACCTGAACACCGATGCCAATCGGGTGGTTACGCGCGTCAACTGCGGCTGATTGCTCCAGACTTTTGTTTGACCCATAAAAAACCCCGTCACATGGACGGGGTTTTTTTAGTGCGCCTGGAAATTACTCTGGGCGAACTTGAGCAGCTTGCATACCCTTTTGGCCTTTCTCAGCCACGAAGGAAACAGTCTGGCCTTCTTTCAGGCTTTTGAAACCGTCGCTTTCGATAGCTTTGAAGTGTACGAACAGGTCGTCACCGCCACCTTGAGGAGTGATGAAGCCGAAGCCTTTTTCATCGTTGAACCATTTAACGGTGCCGGTTTGGCGATTAGACATGGTGTATCTCCAAGAAACATATATTTTCAGTAGTACTGTGCTGCTCAGGCCAACTGGGCACACCGGGGTATCATAGTCGAAATGTTCGCTTTGGGAGCCCCCCGGAGGAGCTGTTTGACCTGCTGTCACGCTTTTCTTGTTGCTTGAGTCGGCTGAAAGCCCCGGTTTAAAGGGCTTTCAGTCGAAAGTAAAGACGATAAAAAAAGCTGTAAAACCTGCATAAATTGTACGAAAAAACGATTTTCAGGGGCTTTTCATGGGTCGCTGAGCCCCTCAAAGCGCGTCTTTGCGCTTATTTTTTTGCCTTGTTATCGGCCTTGCAGGAAGAAATCTGGGTCAGTGCTTTTTGTTTCAGGGCATCACTGGCCTTGTTGTCCATCAATGCCTGAATGTCGCTGGCCGGGTACGACTTGATTGCATCAGCACCGCAAGCGCAGTGGGCTTTTGCCGCGGCCGCGCCAATCTGCGGGGTGGCCGCCTGGGTGCACTGAGCCATGTATTTCTCGCGCTCGCCCTTGGGCCAGTCGGCATGGGCAGTCAGCGGCAGCAGCAGGACTACGGGGGCGATGACGGCGAATAAACGATTCAGACGCATGCTGGGATGCTCCTTGTGGGTCAATGTCTTGTTATCTGAGGGGTAAAGCCGGGTTCAAGTTCAGCACTCTGGCACAAAATTGCCCGATCTGCCCTTGTCTAAAGGCTCGTTGCATCGACGACCGTTCATCTGTGCTAGCATGCCCCGCTCGGGCGTTTGCAGGCTCCGGATGACCTTCAGTCCCGGCAGCGGCAGATGACCGAATAACCCTGATTTGAATCCCAGTCACTCTGGTTCGGTTTTCCGGTTGGCCGCAAGGCTCCTGCCGCTGTAAGGCAGGCGTTCGTTATTGAATGGCCTGGACCGGATCTTGTACTGGCTCATCCCAACCCACGTGACCTTTGGTAGGGGTCACCACTAGGAGAGGAGGCGCCATGCCAACTATTACTCTTCCCGACGGCAGTCAACGTTCATTCGATCACCCGGTTTCCGTAGCCGAGGTCGCCGCATCCATTGGTGTAGGTCTGGCCAAAGCCACCGTGGCCGGCAAGGTGAATGGCAAGCTGGTTGACGCCAGCGACATCATCGACAGCGATTCCACGCTGCAAATCATTACGCCAAAGGATGAAGAGGGGCTGGAGATCATTCGCCACTCTTGCGCCCACCTGGTTGGCCATGCGGTCAAGCAGTTGTACCCGACGGCCAAAATGGTCATCGGGCCGGTCATTGACGAAGGCTTCTATTACGACATCGCCTTCGAGCGTCCTTTCACCCCGGACGACCTGGCCGCCATCGAACAGCGCATGCAGCAGCTGATCGAGAAAGATTACGACGTGATCAAGAAAGTCACTCCGCGCGCCGAAGTGATCGAAGTGTTCAAGGCCCGCGGCGAAGACTACAAGCTGCGCCTGGTCGAGGACATGCCGAATGAGCAGGCCATGGGCCTGTACTATCACGAAGAATACGTCGACATGTGCCGCGGTCCACACGTGCCGAACACCCGCTTCCTGAAGTCGTTCAAGCTGACCAAGTTGTCGGGCGCCTACTGGCGTGGCGATGCCAAAAACGAGCAATTACAGCGCGTCTACGGCACTGCATGGGCCGACAAGAAGCAGCTGGCGGCTTACATTCAGCGCATCGAAGAAGCTGAAAAGCGCGACCACCGCAAGATCGGCAAGCGTCTGGGCCTGTTCCACACCCAGGAAGAGTCGCCGGGCATGGTGTTCTGGCACCCGAACGGCTGGACGCTGTACCAGGTGCTCGAGCAGTACATGCGCAAGGTTCAGCGCGACAACGGTTACCTGGAGATCAAGACTCCCCAGGTCGTTGACCGTAGCCTGTGGGAGAAATCCGGGCACTGGGCCAACTACGCCGACAACATGTTCACCACCCAGTCGGAAAACCGCGATTACGCGATCAAGCCGATGAACTGCCCTTGCCACGTGCAGGTCTTCAATCAGGGCCTGAAAAGCTACCGCGAGCTGCCGATGCGTCTGGCCGAGTTCGGTGCCTGCCACCGTAACGAGCCATCGGGTGCATTGCACGGCATCATGCGCGTGCGTGCGTTCACGCAGGACGACGCCCACATCTTCTGCACAGAAGAGCAGATGCAGGCCGAATCCGCTGCGTTCATCAAGCTGACCATGGACGTTTACGCCGATTTCGGCTTTAAAGACGTCGAAATGAAGCTGTCCACTCGTCCGGAAAAACGCGTGGGTTCCGACGAGCTATGGGATCGCGCCGAAGCCGCATTGGCTGCAGCCCTTGATAGTGCTGGTCTGCCGTACGATCTGCAGCCTGGCGAAGGGGCGTTCTACGGTCCGAAGATCGAGTTCTCGCTGAAAGATTGCCTTGGCCGTGTCTGGCAGTGTGGTACCCTTCAGCTCGATTTTAACCTGCCTGTCCGTCTGGGAGCCGAATACGTCTCCGAAGACAACAGTCGCAAGCACCCGGTTATGTTGCACCGGGCGATCCTCGGTTCCTTCGAACGTTTTGTCGGAATCCTGATCGAGCACTACGAGGGCGCGTTCCCTGCGTGGCTGGCTCCGACCCAGGCAGTGATTATGAATATCACTGATAAACAAGCGGATTTCGCTGCTGAAGTTGAAAAAACTCTCAACGAAAGCGGATTTCGTGCCAAGTCTGACTTGAGAAATGAAAAGATCGGCTTTAAAATCCGCGAGCATACTTTGCTCAAGGTTCCCTATCTCTTGGTTATCGGAGATCGGGAAGTCGAGATGCAGACTGTCGCTGTGCGTACTCGTGAAGGTGCTGACCTGGGCTCGATGCCCGTCGCCCAGTTCGCTGAGTTTCTCGCGCAAGCGGTTTCCCGGCGTGGTCGCCCAGATTCGGAGTAATTACTATTAAGCGTGAAATGAGACAAGATAAACGAGCTGCACCGAAAGCCCCGATCAACGAGAATATCTCGGCACGCGAGGTTCGGTTAATTGGGGCTGAAGGCGAGCAGCTTGGGATTGTGTCAATTGAAGACGCGCTTCTTAAGGCTGAAGAAGCCAAGCTCGATTTGGTGGAAATTTCCGCCGATGCAGTACCTCCTGTCTGCAAGCTGATGGACTACGGCAAATCGATCTTCGAGAAGAAGAAGCAGGTTGCCGCAGCCAAGAAGAACCAGAAGCAGATTCAGGTTAAAGAAATCAAGTTTCGTCCAGGGACGGAGGAAGGGGATTACCAGGTAAAACTGCGCAACCTGGTACGTTTCCTGAGTGATGGGGACAGGGCCAAGGTATCCTTGCGATTCCGCGGCCGTGAGATGGCCCACCAGGAGCTGGGGATGGAACTCCTCAAGCGAGTTGAAGGTGACTTGCTCGAGTACGGTTCGGTCGAACAGCATCCTAAGATGGAAGGACGCCAGCTGATCATGGTCATCGCCCCGAAAAAGAAGAAGTAATCAATAGGGCACGGCAGGCCTTCTGATTATGTTTATCAACTGAATGCGGAGTATCCGAACATGCCAAAAATGAAAACTAAAAGTGGTGCTGCTAAGCGGTTTCTGAAAACTGCTAACGGTATCAAGCACAAGCACGCTTTCAAGAGCCACATCCTGACTAAAATGTCGACCAAGCGTAAGCGTCAACTGCGCGGTAGCAGCTTGCTGGCACCGTGTGACGTGGCAAAAGTCGAGCGCATGCTGCGCCTTCGTTAATTTAGTCAAGAATAGAGGAAGTAACTCATGGCTCGTGTAAAGCGTGGCGTCATTGCCCGTAAACGTCACAAAAAAATTCTGAAACTTGCTAAAGGCTACTACGGCGCTCGCTCGCGCGTATTCCGTGTTGCCAAGCAAGCGGTAATCAAGGCAGGCCAATACGCCTACCGTGACCGTCGTCAGAAAAAACGTCAGTTCCGCGCTCTGTGGATCGCTCGTATCAACGCTGGTGCACGTATCAACGGCCTGTCCTACAGCCGTTTCATCGCCGGCCTGAAAAAAGCGTCCATCGAGATCGACCGTAAGGTTCTGGCTGATCTGGCAGTGAACGAAAAAGCGGCGTTTGCTGCGATTGTCGAGAAAGCTAAAGCCACCTTGGCTTAAGTACCCCCGACAGTCACCCGGCCCCATCTCTGTGGGGCCAGGTGTTAAACGTCATAAATAGGGGAAGAGCCTTCAAGCTCTTCCCCTATTTTGTATCTGGAGTCTGTACATGGAAAACCTGGACGCGCTCGTCTCTCAAGCTCTAGAGGCTGTGCAAAGCGCTGAAGATATCAATGCCCTGGAGCAAATCCGGGTTCACTACCTCGGCAAAAAGGGTGAATTGACTCAGGTGATGAAGACCCTGGGGAATTTGCCGGCAGAAGAGCGTCCGCAAGTCGGCGCCCTGATCAACGTTGCCAAGGAGCGTGTCACAGAGGTTCTCAATGCCCGCAAGGCACTGTTTGAAGAGGCCGACCTGGCTGCCAAACTGTCTGCCGAGTCCATTGACGTGACCCTGCCTGGCCGTGGCCAGACCTCGGGTGGTCTGCATCCGGTCACTCGCACTCTGGAACGTATCGAACAGTTCTTCACCCACATTGGCTACGGCATCGCCGAAGGCCCTGAGGTCGAAGACGATTATCACAACTTTGAAGCGCTCAACATCCCAGGCCATCACCCGGCCCGGTCGATGCATGACACCTTCTATTTCAATGCCAACATGTTGCTGCGCACCCATACCTCGCCGGTCCAGGTCCGCACCATGGAATCGAAACAGCCGCCGATCCGCATCGTCTGTCCAGGCCGTGTGTACCGTAGCGACTCGGATATCACTCACTCCCCGATGTTTCACCAGGTCGAAGGCCTGCTGGTCGACCGCGATATCAACTTCGCCGACCTGAAGGGCACCATCGAAGAGTTCCTGCGCGTGTTCTTCGAGAAAGAACTGGCAGTGCGTTTCCGTCCTTCGTATTTCCCGTTCACCGAGCCATCCGCCGAAGTCGACATGGAATGCGTGATGTGCAGCGGCAAAGGTTGCCGTGTCTGCAAGCAGACTGGCTGGCTGGAAGTGATGGGCTGCGGCATGGTTCACCCGAACGTGCTGCGCATGTCCGGGATCGACCCGGAAGAGTTTTCGGGCTTTGCCTTCGGCATGGGCGTTGAGCGTCTGGCCATGCTGCGTTACGGCGTGAACGACTTGCGTCTGTTCTTCGACAACGACTTGCGGTTCCTCGCGCAATTTCGCTAGTCGTAACGAATTCTTAGGAGAGCAGGATGAAATTCAGTGAACAATGGCTGCGTGGCTGGGTAAGCCCGCAGGTAAGTCGCGACGAGCTGGTTGCTCGTCTGTCGATGGCCGGTCTTGAGGTCGATAGCGTTACGCTGGCCGCCGGCGAATTCACCGGTGTGATCGTGGGCGAGGTGCTGAGCACCGAACAGCACCCGGACGCCGACAAGCTGCGTGTTTGCCAGGTCAGCAATGGCTCGGAGACTTTCCAGGTGGTATGCGGCGCGCCAAACGTGCGCCCGGGCCTGAAGATCCCGTTTGCCATGATCGGTGCCGAACTGCCGGGCGACTTCAAAATCAAGAAAGCCAAGCTGCGTGGCGTTGAATCCAACGGCATGCTGTGCTCGCAAGCCGAGCTGCAGGTCGGTGAAGGAAACGAAGGCCTGATGGAATTGCCGGCTGATGCGCCGGTCGGTCAGGATATTCGTGAATACCTGAAGCTTGACGACGCCAGCATCGAAGTCGACCTGACGCCGAACCGCGGCGACTGCCTGTCCCTGGCCGGCCTGGCTCGTGAAGTGGGCGCGCTGTATGACGCCGAAGTCACTCGCCCAGTGGTTGCCAGCGTTCCTGCCGTGCACGACGAAGTGCGCTCGGTTGAGGTGCTGGCCCCGGCAGCTTGCCCACGTTACCTGGGTCGTGTGATCCGTAACGTCGACTTGTCCAAGCCCACCCCGCTGTGGATGGTCGAGCGCCTGCGTCGCTCCGACGTGCGCAGCATCGATGCCGCCGTCGACATTACCAACTACGTCATGATTGAACTGGGTCAGCCGCTGCACGCCTTCGATCTCGCTGAAATCAATGGCGGCATCCGTGTGCGCATGGCCGAAGAAGGCGAGAAGCTGGTACTGCTCGACGGTCAGGAAGTCAGCCTGCGTAGCGATACGCTGGTGATCGCCGACCACACCCGTGCCCTGGCAATCGCTGGCGTCATGGGCGGTGAGCATAGCGGCGTCAACACTGCGACGACTCGCGATATCTTCCTGGAAAGCGCGTTCTTCGATCAGATCGCTGTGGCTGGCAAGGCTCGTTCCTACGGCCTGCACACCGATGCCTCGCACCGCTACGAGCGCGGCGTGGATTGGCAGTTGGCCCGTGAAGCCATGGAGCGCGCCACTGGCCTGCTGCTGGACATCACCGGTGGTGAAGCTGGCCCGATCATCGAAACCGTCAGCGAACAGCACTTGCCGTCGATCGCACCGGTGACCTTGCGCTCCCAGCGCATCAGCCAGATGCTCGGCATGGAAATGGAATCGGCTGAAGTCGAGCGCTTGCTCAACGGCTTGGGCCTGAAGATTTCCGCCGATGGGGCAGGGCAGTGGCGCGTCGAAGTGCCAAGCCACCGCTTTGACATCAGCCTGGAAGTCGACCTGATCGAAGAGCTGGCCCGTCTTTACGGCTACAACCGCCTGCCGGTTCGTTACCCGCAAGCGCGTCTGGCTCCGCAAGCCAAGGCAGAAGCCCGCAGCGATCTGCCGGTACTGCGTCGTCTGCTGGTCGCCCGTGGTTACCAGGAAGCGATCACCTACAGCTTCATCGATCCGAAACAATTCGAGTTGTTTAATCCAGGTGTAGAGCCGCTGCTGCTGGCCAACCCGATTTCCAACGACATGGCCGCCATGCGTTCGTCCCTGTGGCCAGGTCTGGTCAAGGCGCTTCAGCACAACCTGAACCGTCAACAGGACCGCGTCCGTCTGTTCGAAAGCGGTCTGCGCTTCGTCGGTCAGCTGGAAGGCTTGAAGCAAGAACCGATGTTGGCCGGTGTCGTGTGCGGCAGCCGCCTGCCGGAAGGTTGGGCACAGGGTCGCGATGTCGTGGACTTCTTCGACGTCAAGGCTGACGTGGAAGCGGTGCTGGGTTTCGCCGGCGCACTCGATTCGTTCACCTTCGTGCCGGGCAAACACCCTGCGCTGCACCCGGGTCAAACCGCGCGCATCGAGCGAGAAGGTCGCCTGGTAGGCTTCGTTGGTGCTATCCACCCTGAATTATCGAAAACCCTCGGTCTCGACCGTCCGGTCTTCGTCTTCGAGCTGGTTTTAGCTGAAGTGGCGTTGGGCAAAATGCCTAAATTCCAGGAGTTATCGCGTTTTCCTGAAGTGCGTCGTGACCTCGCGCTGCTGGCCGACAAAGACGTCGCAGCCAGTGCCGTATTGGACGTAATCCGTGAAAATGCAGGCGAATGGCTGACAGACCTCAGGCTATTTGACGTGTATCAGGGTAAAGGCATTGATCCTGATAGAAAAAGCCTCGCCGTCGGCTTGACCTGGCAGCATCCATCGCGCACTCTTAATGACGATGAGGTGAATACCACGACACAAAACATCCTCACCTCGCTCGAACAAAGGTTGAACGCCACGTTAAGGAAGTGACGTATGGGGGCTCTGACGAAAGCTGAAATGGCGGAACGTCTGTATGAAGAGCTGGGCCTGAATAAACGGGAGGCCAAGGAATTGGTCGAACTGTTTTTTGAGGAAATCAGGCACGCTCTTGAAGACAACGAACAAGTCAAATTGTCCGGTTTCGGCAATTTCGACCTTCGGGACAAACGCCAGCGGCCTGGCCGCAATCCGAAAACGGGAGAAGAAATCCCGATCACGGCTCGCCGTGTGGTCACCTTTCGTCCAGGGCAGAAGTTGAAGGCCCGAGTTGAGGCTTATGCTGGAACCAAGTCATAACGACGAGCTACCCGTCATCCCAGGCAAACGCTACTTCACCATTGGTGAAGTTAGCGAGCTGTGCGCAGTAAAGCCACACGTGCTGCGCTACTGGGAGCAGGAGTTTCCTCAACTCAACCCTGTCAAACGCCGCGGAAACCGCCGGTATTATCAGCGACAAGACGTGCTGATGATCCGGCAGATCCGCGCGCTCCTTTACGATCAGGGGTTCACCATCGGCGGCGCACGCTTGCGTTTATCCGGCGATGAAGCCAAAGACGACACCACTCAGTACAAGCAGATGATTCGGCAGATGATTGCTGAATTGGAAGATGTGCTGATTGTTCTCAAGAAATAATTTCTGCTTTTAAATACTTCCAGTTTTCAAAAGCTTGCGATATATTCTTGAGCGTCCTTCGAGATGAGGGACGAGTTTCACGCCTAGTCGGGGCGTAGCGCAGTCCGGTAGCGCACTAGCATGGGGTGCTAGGGGTCGAGTGTTCGAATCACTCCGTCCCGACCATATAATTCAACGACTTAGCTCAATCTGAAAAGGTTGGGCTTTTTCATGTCTAAAAAATACTCCAGCATTTACTCCCACAGATATCTTGGAACTCGGAGATATGCGTAAGCGGTCAGCCATCACACCTTGCTGACCAGTTCCCGGTTGTGCGGCAGTAGCTCAGCAATCGCGCGCATACTCTGCGTCGTCAGCTGTTGCAGCTCCTTCAGATACTCGTATGGATCATGCTCGTTGAGTTTGGCCGACTGAATCAGCCTCATCAGCGCAGCCGCGCGCTTGCCGCTGCGCCGCGATCCAGCAAACAGCCAGTTCAGCTCCGGTCAAAACCACATCAGCACCCACAGCCGACTGCGAAGTTGCTTTATTTTGTTCACTGATTCGCTGGTCCCTTGATGGCCAACACGCTGCAAGGCACCTGATGCAGAACATGCTCCGTTGTACTGCCAACCAGCTTGCCCACCCCTTGGTGATGGGTATTTCCCATTACGAAGACATCCGCTCGAGTATGAGTCGCAAAGTCGACCATTGCTTTGGTTGGCGGTCCTGCAATGAAGTGTTGTCGCTCAGGCGGCACGCCGTGGTGTTCAGCCAAGGCAATGAAGCACTTTTCAAGTGACCGGCGCACGTCGTTGCTGAAACCTGGAATCGTCACGGCGCCAGCACCTGCATCAGAGAAATGTGTGTGTGTCAGTTCATAGGCATACAGCATGTGCAATTCAGCCTCACATTGCGTCGCCAATTCGTTCGCCGCCTGAATGACGCTGTCGTTGATTCCGCTGATCTGACCCTCTGGATGTGATGGATCAACCGCCGCCACAATCACCCGAGGAAGCGGACACCGGACTTCGCTGACCAGATGTATGGGGGTCGGACATTCACGCAACAAATGCCAATCCAAAGGCGTAACGAATACGCGTTTGAGCGCTGATTCATGATGTACGTCCTTGATGATCATGTCCGGCTGCATTTCAGCCACATGCCCCAGGATCTCTTGCAGCGGGTCACGGGTCAATGCAACTTCGGTGGTCACATTGATGCCCTTCCTGCGCATGAGTTCGGCCTCATCCGTCAACCACTGCAGGTTCTCCTGCCGGCAACTCTCACGAAGTTGTTCACTGTTGCTCAATAACCGCATAAGGTCGAAGTCTTCGATGAACACCGCGATATGCAGCGCCGCGCCTGTGGCATCGGCCAGCGCGATTGCCCGCTCCATTGCCGGCGAGTGACGCATGGTTGGACCTGCGATCAGAAAGAGTCGTTGATACTGCCTCATGTGGCACCTCCAAACGTTCTGGGTTATCCGCTAGCGCCCCCAGCACTCTCACTTGTCCCACCATTGGCGATCTCTTATCGCCTAACTACCTGGATCGACACTATCAATATACGCCAGCATTACCGGCTTATCAGTTTTCAGACCGGCGCGCGCCATGCTCCTCGCCTGGCGTCGCACCGGAAGCCATGCAACTGCCGGTAGTTGCGCACCTGAATCAATACTTCGTAAAAATCGAACTATTCGCAACGAATAAACGATTTTTGTTGATGTAAAAGGCTCGTTAGCATGACTCCTTCAGCCTATTTCTGCTTCATGCGGAGACAGTAAATGACCGCCATCAGCGTCGGCCAACCCTGGATGTGGGCCGCCTTCATTGTGTTCGTCCTTGCCATGCTGGCGCTCGATCTGTTCGTCTTCGGCGGACGCAAGGCGCATCGTGTTTCGGTCCGCGAGGCGCTGGTTTGGGTCATCGCCTGGATCAGTTTGGCGTTGGTCTTCGCTGTCCTGCTCTGGTGGTATCTGCGCAGCATGTTCGGCGCCGAAGTGGCCCAGCGTACAACGCTCGAATTCCTGACGGGCTACCTGATCGAGCAGTCGCTGTCGATCGACAACATGTTCGTTTTCGTGATGATCTTCGGCTACTTCGCCGTGCCGCCAGAGTTGCAGCGCCGTGTCCTGCTCTATGGCGTGCTCGGCGCCATCGTCATGCGTGCCGGTATGATTTTCGCCGGTGTCTGGCTGGTGCAGGAGTTTGCCTGGCTGCTCTATGTCTTTGGTGCTTTCCTCGTCATCACCGGCATCAAGATGCTGATCTTCGCCAACCAGCAGCCAGACCTCGAAAAGAACCCTTTGCTGCGCTGGCTGCGTAGCCATATTCGAATCACCGACGCCTTTCACGGCGAGCGCTTCTTCGTGCGCCAGAACGGCCTGCGCTGGGCGACGCCGATGTTCCTGGTGCTGGTACTGATCGAGGCCAGCGACCTGGTGTTCGCGGTGGATAGCATCCCGGCGATCTTCGCCGTCACCACCGACCCCTTCATCGTGTTCACCTCTAACATCTTCGCCATCATGGGCCTGCGCGCACTGTATTTTCTGCTTGCCGACATGGCCGACCGCTTTCACTTGCTCAAATATGGCCTGGCCATCGTACTGGTGTTCATCGGCGGCAAGATGCTGGTCGCGCCGTGGTGGCACGTGCCGATCCAATGGTCGCTGATCACAGTCGGCGGCATCATCTTGGTTTCGGTCCTGTTGAGCCTGTCTTTGACGAAGAACAAAACCCGGGTTACGGGAGAGCAATGAAGAATCAGAGTTGTTGGCGCCGAGCGGTTTTGACCCACGCTATCGAAAACAATGACCTACCCGAATACTTGGTAATCGATGGTCTTACGCGTGCCTTCACAAACCGTCTGAGGGTTACCTGAAGTCAGCAGCTTTGTTCAAAAAACGCACCAGCATCAACAATTTAATGCGGATTGGGCCTATTCGTAATGCACCTATCCAATCGACTCAAGACATCGAATCGCTCAAAATTGATGCGACTGAGAGTGAATTTGCAAATGAGTACTGCGTTTTGCTCGGCAGGGTATTGATACATCTGAACGGCCCGCGTGACAGGTACACCGTCGTCGCGCCATTAGTCCGGTCTGCCCCCCCTTGCCCTTGGCCGACCCCGCTGTTAAGACAGCGTCTGGCGTTTGCGTTGCAAAAAAGGGTGACATTTGTTGGAGAGGCTCTGCGAATCAACAGGCCTCAGATCGCAATGGAGTAGGTGATAAATCTCAAAAACCGTAAAGCTCAATATCTCCAAAAAACTGGAGTTACGAGTACCAGCACAGTCAGGATTTCAAGTCTCCCTAAAAGCATTCCAACGGTCAGCAGCCATTTAGCGGCATCGGGTAATGATGAAAAATTACCTGCCGGCCCAATGATCGTGCCAAGCCCCGGCCCGACGTTGCACACCGCAGTAGCGGCACCGCTCAACGCTGTCATCCAGTCAAGCCCAATGACAGCCAAGCCCAAGGCGATGACGGCAATAGTGACGGTGAAGAAAAACGAGAAGGTCAGAAGTGAGCGCAAGATCTCCTCGTCAATGGGATGACCGTTGTACTTCTTCTGAATCACGGCTCGAGGATGGATCAACTGCTTCAGACTACTGACCAGTAGAGCGGCAGCAACCTGAAAACGGAAGATTTTAAGACCACCTGCCGTCGAGCCTGAACATCCCCCGACGAAGGTCAGATAGAAAAAGAGCATGACGGCGAAGCTGCCCCATAACGTATAGTCGCCAACCGCAATTCCTGTGGTCGTGACGACCGAGGTTACGTTGACTGCCACGATACGAAATGCATCCCACCATCCGTAATCGCTGTGAAAACACAGCCAGGTCCCCACAGCCAGCGATGTGACGATCAAGAATCCAATAAATCCGCGTACCTGGTGATCCTTAATCAGCGCACGCCGATTTCCCCGCAATGTCGCGACGTACAAGGTGAACGGGAGGCTGCCCAGAACCATGATGGCAACTGCCACCCAATGCACCGCGGGTTGCGTCCAATGCCCCAGTGAGGAGTCCGAAGTGGAAAATCCACCGGTAGAGATCAACGACATCGCGTGGTTGACCGCTTCAAACGGCGTCATTCCAGCGACCCAGAGCGCCAGAGTTCCGATGACGGTAAGACCCAGATAGAGCACAAGGATGTACGTGGCTGCCATATGGGAACGCGGTGTCACTTTTTCCGACCAGTCTGAGGACTCTGTCTGGAACAGACGCATGCCACCGACTCGCAACAGTGGGAGGATCGCCACCGCCATGCCGATAAAACCGATGCCTCCCAACCAATGCAGCATGGAACGCCATATCAACAAACCGGGAGATGAGCTATCGAGACCGGTGAGTACAGTCGAGCCAGTGGTTGTAATGCCAGACATCGTTTCAAAAAATGCGTCGGTGTAGCTGATATCGCGGATGAACACCATTGGCAACGCTGCGAAGGTGCACACAACGACCCAACTGGCAGTCGTCAGCAGGTACATATCCCTCGGGCGAAGCTGGCCAGTATCCGGACGCCCCCGTGCGATCAACAGCAGGCCACAAATGATGGTAATCAAACTCGACCAGAGAAAGGCCGACAGATCGTCGTTACGCTCGTAGGCCACCAGCGTGATCATGGGAATAGCCATGCTTACGGCCAGTGTGATCAGAAAAATGCCGAGGATGAAGCCGATAAGCCGAATGGCTGCGAGGGACATAAAAAGTAGCGTTCCAGATTAGCGCCGGACAGTATCGGATGCCTCACTTCAGGCCCCCGTAAATTTTGCGTAAAAGTTCCATGGGCGTTCAGTCAAGCTGCGTAGCTAAGGGTTTTAAATTGCCTGGAGCTAGTGCAATAGGCGTAGACCTGGCGAAGCTTGAGTCTTGTATTGCTTGTATTGCTTGTGTTCGAGCGGAGGCCGGCCAGGACGAGAAAACCCGCGCTGACAAGGCCGAGGCGTTCGCTGCGAAATACAGCGACAAAGTGCCGGCCGGCTCCATCCGCGCAGTCGCTATTGATCAAGCAGTTCCGCTTGGCTGGTGGAGTGCTGTCGTAAAACATGATTGTTCAGGCAAAAAAAATCCCGCTGATCGCATGGAGGCAATCATCGGGATTTTCAGAACTGCGCAAGTGAAAGTTTCAAAAGCTTTCGGCAGTCGAACGTGAGGATCGACGAGCACTGAGCCAAAGGACAGTTATAGGTGGAAATCGCCTGCAGCCTCTGGCTGGTAAAGCACTTTCCTGATCTCAATCCGTCGGGTCCGATCAGAAACCCGCCAGTCGATGGCGTCCCCCTCCTGATAGCCCAGGATGGCAGCACCGATGTCGGAACACACGGAATGCTTGCCGGCATTGCTGTCCGCGTCTTCAGGGTAGACCAAGGCCACTTCGATCTTCTCGTCGTCCAGGTGCAGCAAGGCCCTGGAGTTCATCGTGACGACATTGCACGCCACCTGCTGCGCCTTGACGACAATGGCTCGCTCAAGCTCATGTTCGAGTTCTACAACCGCCGGGCCTTGCTCGAGCGCGATCAGACTCTCGAGCTTGGC
Organism: Pseudomonas sp. MDV22-iso1; assembly: GCF_058145095.1. Taxonomy (NCBI): domain Bacteria; kingdom Pseudomonadati; phylum Pseudomonadota; class Gammaproteobacteria; order Pseudomonadales; family Pseudomonadaceae; genus Pseudomonas; species Pseudomonas sp. MDV22-iso1. Next base: position 148,782 of record NZ_JBYVMF010000003.1, on the reverse strand, counting down.
CTTGTCGATTTCAGTGATGTAGATCCTGGTGGAGTCGCCAACGGCACCTTCGCGCAAGAGCTGGAGATAGCGCCCCGCGGTCATGGAAAATGACTTCAATGTCGGCGTTTCGCTTTCAAGCACAAAGCCGCTGCGCAGAAAGGCTTTCAGCGAGCGCGCGTTGTCCGGGTGGATCTTGGCGATAAGCTTCTCGGCCCGCATGTCGAGGAAGGCCAGTTTCATGCCTTCGCGAATCGTGCGCGCGCCAAGGTTTCGGCCCCATTTGTCGCTGTCTCCGATGACCAGGACTATCTCGCAATTTGAGCCGGTCTTGATGAGACGGACAAAGCCCACCGGGGCGTCGTGCCGGTCATAGGCCATGAAGAATCGGCCGCCCCGGTTGAATAGATGGGTCAGGATCGGCAATTGAATCCGATCGATGGCTTGCTCGATGGAGCGCGAGACATGACGCGAATCGCTCAGGTAGCAGGTGACGCGCTCATCCTCCAACCAATCCATCAGTGTCAGCGCGTGCGCCCGGGTAATTTCAGGGCACAGCGAAATGAAAGGCTTGTTCATCTTCACCACACATATTTGTAAAGGATGAAAGCCTGTCATGGCTATGGCCATGAGGGTTCTTTCGCCAACCGGCTATTTTAAGACATAACGCGAGCAATGCCGAACAGCCTGGAGAGTTCGAGGAAACCACCGTTTTGCCGGACACCAAAGAGCGACCAGCAGATGGTAAGGAAAGTGCGGATGTGCGGCACACTGTATCGTTAGGTGTGTGACTTCAGGGAGGATTGAGATGTTTTGGTATGGCAGCGAAAAAAACAGGTTCCGGGTTCAGCGTTGGATATCAATTATCGTGCTGTTCTTCGCACTCATTCTTTTGATTTCGAAAATATACCTGTTCGTTGCAGACGACGGATCCGGGTATGAGATATGTAAAGGGCTCGTCGCTACCGGCGTTGGTTTCCTCATGCTTTACCTTTCCAATAAGTGGTGAGAGCAGGCGCCGCTCTCTGTGGCGGATAGGGGCAATTTGATTTTGGCTAGGGCATCACGAGTGACCGCCACCCGCAGTAACCAAACCTTCATCCAGCCGCTCACCAACCCGTAACCGCACCCAAGCCCCACACCCCCACATCCGCATCTCCTTACCGCTTGACCTTCCCCTTGTGACAAGCCGGATAAGACCTCAAACCCAGGTCTGTCCTGAAAATCACAAGGAGGTACGCGATGTATGGCAAGCGATTAACCCTGGTCGCTGTGGCGGTAACTGGCGTGTTCGCGCTGGGTGGTTGCAAGGAGGGCGCGCCTGCGGCCGAGGCCGCCAGGCCGCCTGGCGTGCCGGTGGCCGAGGTGGTTGCGCAGCCGGTGACTCCGTTTGTTGAATACACCGGTTCGTTGACCGCGATTGATCAGGTTGAGCTGCGTCCGCGTGTTAGTGGTTACCTGCAAAGTGTCAGCGTGCCTGAGGGGCAATCGGTGGCCAGGGGCAGTCTTTTATTTGTGATTGACCCTCGGGAGTTCCAGGCTGCACTGAACGCTGCAAAGGGGCGTTTGCGTGAGGCTGAGGCCAACGCGTTGCTGGCCCAGGCCGAGCATGGCCGGGCCGAGCAACTGTTCGCCAAAAAAGTGGTGGCGCGGGATCGTCTCGACACCGCCATCGCCTCGCTGAATGCCGGCAGGGCTCAGGTCGATGCCGCCAAAGCCGCGCTGGACGCCGCACAACTGGACTTGAGCTACACCCGCGTTACCGCACCCATCAGCGGCCGCGTCGACCGTGCCCTTGTCACCGAGGGCAATTACGTCACCCGTGGAGTGACGCCGCTGACGACGATCGTCTCCATCGACCCCTTGCATGTGTATTTCGATGTCGACGAACGCACCTATCTGCGCTCGCTTGCCGCGACTCGGGCGGTTGCCGCGTCGAAAGGGGAGAAGGCCGCCAAGGTCATGGTGGCGATGCTCGACGATGCGAGTTATGCGCGGGCCGGGCGGGTGGACTTCCTGGCGAACGCAGCTGATCGCAAGACCGGCACCGTGCGCGCGCGTGCTGTGGTCGACAACCCGGATGGGCGCCTGACGCCCGGGCTGTTCGCCAAGGTCAAGCTGGACACCGGCGCGCCGCAACCCCGGGTGTTGGTGGCCGACCAATCCATTGGCACTGACCAGGGCCGCCGCTATGTGCTGGTGGTTGGCGCCGGTGACAAGACCGAGTATCGCCCCGTCGAGCTCGGGCCGATGGCCAACGGTTTGCGAGTGATTGAGCAGGGCCTGCAACCGGGGGAACGCATTGTCGTCAAGGGACTGGTGCGCCCGGGCATGCAGGTGACACCGCTGGCCGCCAACATTGAGGGGGCGCTGCTGGAGGCGCCGCTGGTTCTGGGGGGCGTGCAATGAACTTCCCACGCTTTTTCATTGACCGGCCGATCTTCGCCATCGTGCTGTCGGTGTTGATGATGATCGCCGGTATCGTGGCCTTCTTTCATTTGCCGCTCAGCGAATACCCTGCCGTGACGCCGCCCACCGTGCAAGTGACCGCTTCCTATCCGGGCGCCAACCCGCAGGTGATCGCCGAAACGGTAGCGGCGCCCCTTGAACAGGTGATCACCGGGGTCGAGGGCATGCTGTACATGACGTCGCAATCGGCGACCGATGGCCGCATGATCCTGACCGCGACGTTTGCCCAGGGTACGAACGCGGACATGGCGCAGATTCAGGTGCAAAACCGCGTCTCGCGAGCCCTGCCGCGCTTGCCCGAAGAGGTCCAGCGCCTGGGCGTGGTGACGCAGAAGACGTCCCCGGACATCCTCATGGTGGTCCATCTGCTGTCACCGGACCAACGTTATGATCCGCTCTACATCTCCAACTATGCCTACCTCCAGGTGCGCGACGAGCTGTCGCGGATTCCGGGAATCAACGACGTGCTGGTGTGGGGAGCGGGCGAGTACAGCATGCGTCTGTGGCTCGACCCGGACCTGATCGCCGCGCGTGGCCTGACCGCAGGCGACGTGATTACGGCGGTGCGTGAGCAGAACGTGCAAGTGGCGGCCGGCTCGGTCGGCCAGGCGCCTGATTCCAGCGCGGCATTTCAGGTGACGGTCAATACCCTCGGACGCCTGACGGACGAGGAGCAATTCGGCGACATCATCATCCGCACCGGCGATAACGGCCAGGTGACGCGTCTGCGTGATGTGGCCCGTATCGAAATGGGAGCCGATGCCTACGCGCTGCGCAGCCTGTTGGACGGCGAACCGGCCGTTGCCTTGCAGATCATCCAGAGCCCGGGCGCCAACGCGCTCGATGTGGCGCAGGCGGTGCGCGATACCATGCGGCGCCTGGAGGCCAACTTCCCCGAGGGGCTGGTGTCGCGGATTGCCTATGACCCGACCGTGTTTGTGCGGGCATCGCTGGAGTCAGTGGCCATCACCCTGATGGAAGCGATCCTGCTGGTGGTCCTCGTGGTGGTGGTGTTCCTGCGTAACTGGCGCGCGTCGCTGATACCGTTGATGGCCGTACCGGTGTCGATCGTCGGCACCTTCGCCGTCATGCACCTGATGGGTTTTTCCCTCAATACCCTGTCGTTGTTCGGCCTGGTGCTGTCCATCGGGATCGTGGTCGACGATGCCATCGTGGTGGTCGAGAACGTCGAGCGGCATATCGAGAACGGCGAGGAGCCTGCGCAGGCGGCGCGGCGAGCGATGGGCGAGGTCACCGGACCGATCATTGCGATCACCTCGGTACTCGCTGCCGTGTTCATCCCCACGGCGTTCCTCAGTGGCCTGCAAGGCGAGTTCTATCGACAGTTCGCGCTGACCATCGCGATTTCCACCATCCTGTCGGCGGTCAACTCCTTGACCCTCAGCCCGGCACTGGCCGGACTGTTGTTGCGCCCGCGCGGCGCGGCGGTGGTGCATGACCCGCGCAGCCTGCGTGGACGCGCCGCGTACCTGGCGCAGGTGCTGGGCCGGCCGTTCCACCATGCCCCGCAGGCGTATGGCAACACGGTGCGCAAAGTGGCGGGCCGTCGCGGCGCGGCGCTGTTGGTCTATGGCGGGTTGCTCGCGCTGACCTGGTTTGGCTTCAGCGCTGTACCGGCGGGCTTCGTGCCGATGCAAGACAAGTACTACTTGGTCGGCATCGCCCAGTTGCCCAATTCGGCTTCGCTGGATCGTACCGATGCGGTGGTGCGGCAAATGTCGAAAATCGCCCTGGGTGAACCGGGGGTCGAAAGCGTGGTGGCGTTCCCCGGGCTGTCGGTCAACGGCTTCGTCAATGTCCCGAATGCCGCCGTGATGTTCGTCATGCTCGATCCGTTCAAGGAACGTACCTCTCCCGACATGACGGCGGTTGCCATCGCCGGGCGCCTGCAAGCTAAATTCGCAAGCATTCCCGACGGGTTCCTCGGTGTGTTCCCGCCGCCGCCAGTGCCCGGCCTTGGGGTCACCGGAGGCTTCAAGCTGCAGGTCGAGGACCGTGGCGGGGTCGGGCTTGAGGCGCTGGTGCAGCAGACCCGGATGCTGATGACAAAAGCCACCGAGTCGGGCCAGGTCGTCGGGTTGATGACGAGTCTGGACGTCAACGCGCCCCAGTTGAATGTTGATATCGACCGCACCCAGGTCAAGAGCCAGGGTGTGCGACTGGCGGATGTGTTCGAGTCGTTGCAGGTCTACCTCGGTTCGCTGTACGTCAACGACTTCAACCGTTTCGGCCGCACCTACAAAGTGACCGCCCAGGCGGATGCGGACCACCGCATGCAAGCCGAGGCCATCGGCCGCCTGCAGGTGCGCAATGCGGACGGGGACATGCTGCCGTTGTCGGCGTTTGTCACCGTCACCCCGGGGTCCGGCCCCGATCGGGTGATTCACTACAACGGCTACCCTTCGGCCGACATCTCTGGCGGAGCGATGCCCGGGGTCAGCTCGGGACAGGCCGTGGCACTCATGGAGCGCCTGGCGCAAGAGGTGCTGCCCGAAGGCGTGACCTATGAATGGACGGACTTGACCTACCAGCAGAAGCTCGCCGGGTCATCGGCCCTGTTCATTTTTCCGCTCTGTGTGTTGCTGGCCTACCTGATCCTGGTCGCGCAATACAACAGCTGGCTGCTGCCCCTGGCGGTCTTGCTGATTGTGCCCATGTGCCTGCTCAGCGCGATCATCGGGGTCTGGCTGGTGGACGGCGACAACAATGTGTTCGTGCAGATCGGGCTGGTGGTGCTGGTTGGCCTGGCTGCGAAAAACGCCATATTGATTGTCGAGTTCGCGCGCAGTCTTGAAGCCGAAGGTGCCAGCCCGCTGGAAGCGGTTATCCATGCGTGCCAGTTGCGCCTGCGACCGATCCTGATGACCTCGCTGGCGTTCATCGCTGGCGTGGTGCCCCTGGTATTTGCCAGCGGCGCCGGGGCCGAGATGCGTCATGCCATGGGGGTCGCAGTGTTCGCCGGCATGCTGGGGGTGACGCTGTTCGGACTGTTCCTGACGCCGGTGTTCTACGTGGTGATGCGCAGCCTTGCGCTGCGCCTGGAGCGCAAGGGTTCGAGTCCGAAGGTGCAGATGGAGGAGCGCGTGTCATGAAATTGGCCTATCAAGCGTTTCTGTTGTCGTCGCTCCTGGTGTCCGGCTGCGCTGCGGTGGGGCCTGATTATTCCGCGCCCGTGCTGCCCGCTGCGCAACGGCCGGCGAGCTTCGGCGCGCCCATCGCCGGCCTCGGTACGGGCGACGTCGAGGTGCAGTGGTGGCGTGTGTTTGATGAGCCCGCACTCAGCCAATTGATCCAGCAGGCACTGGCGGCCAACCACGATATCGGCATCGCCGCCGCGCGGCTCGACGAAGCCAAGGCGATGCTGCGCGAGAGCCGCCAGGGATTCTTGCCCAGCGGCGGTGCCGCCCTCGGTTATGAGCACCGACAGCGCAGCGAAGTCGAGACCCCGTTCGGCCAGCAGCGCTCAGTGGAAACCACTCGCGCGGCAGTGGATGCCGCCTGGGAAATCGACTTGTTTGGCCGCGTCCGGCGCTCGGTGGAGGTCGCGCAGGCCCAGGCGGGATCGCGCCAGGCGTTGCTGCGCAGCGTGCAGGCGAGCGTCGCCGCCACTGTCGCCGCGACCTGGTTCGAGCTGCAAGGAATCGAAGCCGAACAGGCGGTGGTGGCGGACATCAGTCAAAGCCAGCGCGACAGCCTGGGTCTGGTGGAGCATTTGGTCAGCGTAGGGGCCGCCACCGAATTTGATCGGCTGCGTGCCGAGGCATTGCTGCGCAATGTCGAGGCGGTAGCGCCCGGCCTTGGGCAGCGTCGCGCAACGACCACTAACGCGTTGGCCGTGCTGTTGGGGCAGGCGCCGCAAGGGTTCAAGCCACCGCTGGCCAGGCCCGGTCGTGAGGCCTTGAAACTGCGCACCCTGCAGGTGGGCGATCCGGCCGGCTTGCTGGCCCGGCGCGCCGATATCGCCGCGGCCGAACGTGCGCTGGCGGCCGAAACCGCGCAGATCGGCGTGGAAACAGCCGGCTTGTATCCGGATATCCAGGTGCAGGGTTCCATCGGGCTGCTGGCGGGAAGCCTCGGCGCCTTGGGCGATGCGGGCATGCAGTCGAGCTTTATCGCACCGGTCATTCGCTGGTCGCTGCTGGACACCGGGCGGGTGCGTGCGCGGATCGCCGCCAGCGAGGCGCGCACCCAGGCGGCGCTGATCACCTACGACCAGACCGTATTGCGCGCCCTGCAGGAAACCGATGACGCGTTCCAGGCCAACAGCAGTGCGGGCAGCACCCTGGGCTTGCGGTTGCTGGAGGCGACGGCCAACCGCGAGGCGGCGAACCTGGCGCGCACGCGCTTCACGGAAGGTGAGGGGATGTATCTGGACGTACTGGAGGCCGAGCGAGCGGACTTCACCAGCCGCCGCGCACTGACCGTCGCACGCACGGAGCAGCGCTTGGCGGTGGTCGGCATCTACAAGGCACTGGGCGGTGGCTGGCAAATCTGCGAGCAGGCGGGGCAGGTGTGCAGCGGTGCCGCCGCGCTGCGTTAGACACCGTTGTTGTCCGCAAGCGCTGCTTGCGGTGTTTGGCGAAGGACGGCTGTGCGGCAGATGCCCTGTCGCAAGCCATTACTTATCGAATGAGGAGTAAACCCATATGGATACCAAAAAGGTTCTGACCGTTGGCCTGGCGGTTTTAGGCGCGGCAGCAATGCCGTCAATGGCGGCGCAGGAAAGTAAGAAGGGCACGTTCGCACTGCCCGGCGAGAGCGAAAAGGTCGTGGGGGAGTTGATCGTCAAAGAGACCGGCCCTTTGACACGGGAGTTGTCGATCGCTTTTACCGACAAGGCCACCGGGCAACCGATCCTGCAGTTTGACGAAGAACTGACCCAGCGACTCCATGTGCTGGCGACCGCCAGCGACTTCTCCAGCTTCATCCATGAGCACGCGGCCAAGCTGGGTGCCGACGGCCGTTTCAGGATCGCGATGAAGTTTCCCCGGTCGGGCACCTATTACGTCTATGCCGATGCCGTGCCGAGCGGGCTCGGCCAGCAGGTGGTGCGCTTCGAGGTGCCTGTGCAGGACGATACCGACCCCGCTGCCCAGGCGCCGGCCAAACCGGTGCAAGGTAGCGATGACCCCTATACGGTCAAGTTGGATACCTCGGCCCTGCGCGCCGGCACCGAAAGCATGATGTCGCTGACCGTACTCAAGGATGGCAAACCTGCCCAGGACCTGGACACCTACCTGGGTGTGGCGGCCCATGCGGTTTTCGTCAGTACCGATGAGCTGGACTATGTGCATGCGCACGCCATGGCGGCGCAGGCCGCCCACGGTGACCATGGCGACCCAGGCGCAGTCTCGGCGCAGTTGATGCTGCATGCCAAGCCCGCGCATGCGGGGCCTTATGCCTTGTGGATTCAATTCAAGGGTGGCGACAAAATTCGTACCGTGCCTTTCCTCGTGACAGTTCCCGCCGCGTCCTGAAGCCTTCGCTGTGGAACACGCTCAGCAAAGGGCATGGCGAAAATAATTCCCATTGGGGCGAGGAACGCAAAATTGCCGCCATTGCGATTCCCGTTATGCATGCGGAGCAGGTCATGGGCTGCCTGAATCTGGTGTACATCGCCAAGGCGATGCCCATCGAGGAAGCCGCGCGTCGCTACTTGCCGGCGATGCAGGAGGTCGTGGAAAAGATCCAGATTCAACTGGGCTGATGTTGCCAACGCTGAAAGCGCCCGGAGGGAGAGAAAAAGTCTAAATGCCAGTTTGGATCCAATCTGCTAGGATCTCACCACTCACCTGACTCTGGCTCTTTACCAGGCACGGATTGCCTGGCCAGAGTCGGGCGGGTTCTTGGGGGTATTCAGGCACAGGGACAATGAGAAAAAAAGCCGTATTCATCGCTTCTCTGACCGTTTTAACGCTCATCCAGACATCACTGTCTTTCGCGGATAACGTCAACGGAAAAAACCTCTATTTGCAGCGATGTGTCATGTGCCATGGAGCAGATATCAAGGGAACAGGACCCTTGGCCACCAAGAGCAATCCTCCCACGCCTGACCTGACGACAACCGCCTTCAAAAAACGCCTGAGTGATTATCCAGGCGTTATCGTGTCATCGATAATACTTCGCCCAAACGGCGACTTGATCCCAAGAACCTTGCGCGAGAATGGCGTCAAGCTGGCGCCGTACGCATGGCAGGTGAAAGATTTCCGCGATTTGAATCAATACATGAGCAGCGTGATTTCCAGAAATCGATGATGTCCAGAGGTGAGCTGGCTGAGGTTTTCATTGGCAGTCATCATCACCCGTCCCGTCGCCTGTTCAGGCGAGCCCGGAAATGGAGAAGCGCGCGGCACTGCCTTCGGTCGTTTCAATCGGATCAGTGGTGTCTGCACGCTGATCGCCAGCGTACTCGCCGGTTGGCTATGGCAGACTACCGGATCAAACAGCACGTTCCTCATGGGCGCATTGCTAGCCGCAGCCGCGCTGCTCCTGATGCTGTTCAAAAAAAATAATACGTGAGCAAACGTGGCTCCAGCAGCGTGCCGCAATTGGCCCTAAAAAGTTCTGCCCTCCCGGAAGACACTGCGTAGGCAGCCTGTTTCGCCCCCGACCATAACGGCGATGACCGGCTGCTTCTGTACTGACTTTCAACCTAAAATAAAAACGAATGGGGTGAGCAGCATGTCCGTACCTCAACAAACCCGATCGGAGAGCGCCAACGGCGGCCTGCAATCGGGACTCAAGCAACGTCACATGGCCATGATCGCCCTGGGTGGTGTCATCGGTGCCGGCCTGTTCGTCGGCAGCGGTGTCGTCATCCAGTCTGCGGGGCCCGCAGCCCTGGTGTCCTTTCTTGTCACCGGCGTACTAGTCATCCTGATCATGCGCATGCTTGGCGAGATGGCCTGCGCCCTGCCGACCGTCGGATCCTTCTACGAATATGCGCGCATGGCCTGGGCGGATCACAAGCAGACCAGCCAACTGGCCGGCTTCCTCACCGGCTGGATGTACTGGTACTTCTGGGTGATCGTTGTTGCAGTGGAAGCTGTAGCTGGCGCTTCGCTCATTCAGTTCTGGTTGCCGGACGTACCGGCCTGGGGCATCAGCCTCACGTTGATGATCATTCTGACCCTCACCAACCTGTGCTCGGTCGCCTCGTTCGGCGAGTTCGAGTTCTGGTTTTCCTCGATCAAGGTGGCGGCCATCATGGTGTTCCTGCTTCTGGGCGGGTTGTACCTCTTAGGCATGTGGCCGACTGAAACCCATCACGGGTTGACTTCGATGCTCAGTCACGGCGGCTTCATGCCGAACGGCATCGGCCCGGTGCTGACTGGCGCGGTGGCTGCGACCGGGTTTTATTTTGGCGCGGAGATCGTCACTGTGGCGGCCGCCGAATCGTCCGACCCGGTCCGCTCGGTGGCGCGGGCCACCAACTCGGTGATCACTCGCGTCCTGTTCTTCTACGTCGGCTCGATCCTGCTGGTGGTCACCCTGGTCCCTTGGGATTCGCCCGCCATGCTCACGCCGTATTCCAGCGCGCTGGCAGCCATGGGCTTCGACTGGGCCGCGCACGTGATGAACGCCATCGTGCTCACGGCCGTGCTGTCCTGTCTCAATTCGGGCATTTATGCGTCTTCGCGCATGCTGTTCGCACTGACCAAACGCGGCGACGCACCGCGCAGCCTGGCCAAGTTGTCCAAGAGCGGCGTACCGCGCCGGGCGATCTTCTTCGGCACGCTGTTCGGCTATCTGTCGGTGGTCATGTCGTACATATCGCCGGACACCATCTTCGCCTTCCTGGTCAACTCCTATGGCACCGTGGCGATCTTCGTCTATGTGCTGATCGCCCTGTCTCAACTGCGCTTGCGGGCGAAGCTGGAACGCGAGGCGCCGGAGAAACTCAAGGTGCGGATGTGGTGCTATCCCTACCTGACCTACGTCGCGATCTTCGGCATGCTCGGCATCGTAACCGGCATGGCCTTCATACCCGATCAACGCATGCCGCTGGCATTGGGTGTCGTCAGCCTGGCGATTCTGATTCTGGCGTTCATCAGTCGCACCATCTGGCGGCGGATCAAGGGCCTGCCGGAAATCGTACCGGTTAGCAGCTAGTCGTCAGGACTGAAAGGGATCTCAATAAAAGTCGCCGATGGGCGGCTTTTTTTGTGGTCTCTGATCACCGATCTCCAAAGCACCTGCGCCCCTATAGCAGCTGCCGAGCCCGCGAGGCTGCGTTAGGCTCGGGCCGCGATCTTGCGCAGCAGTCGTAAAAACAGACAACACTGTTGCTGAGTGATTTGTGGTGGTGGGAATGACTAGTCAGTGAAGAAACAATGCGAGTAATACATATCTGTGGCGAGGGGATTTATCCCCGTTGGGCTGCGAAGCAGCCCCAAAAACTGCAATCGAGGTGTATTTGGCAAACCGCATGAGCTGGCTTTACGACTGCTGCGCAGCCGGACGGGGATAAATCCCCTCGCCACAGGTTCTTATCATCACACTTGAATGATCGGCAGCAGGCTCAGCAACGGCCCTTAAGCAGCCGCAGGATTTCGTCGAACACGGCATTGTCCAGGCTGCGCGACAGATCGAGCTCCAGGCTATTGCGATAGTAGGGGCTCAGATCCAGACCGACACCAAGGGCATACAGCTCGATGCCGGGCTCCTGTTCGATCTGTCGTGCCACGTGTTTGAGGTGCAGGTCGAGGATGTCCTGCTGGTTGGTCTGGTGGGTCGCGCTGTCCATCGGGCAGCCGTCGGAGATGACGATCAGGATGCGCCGCCGTGCGTCACGCTGCAGCAGCCGTTGACGCGCCCAGAGGAGCGCCTCGCCGTCGATGCCTTCGCGAAACAGATCCGACTTGAGCAGTGCGGCAATGGTCGGCCGCGCGCGGCGCCAGGACGTTTCGGCATCCTTGTAGACCACATGGCTAAGCTCGTTGAGCCGTCCCGGATTGGCGGGCTGGCCCATGGCGCGCCAGCGCTTCAACGGGCGTCCGCCGTTCCATTGGCCGGTCGTGAACCCGAGGATTTCACAGCGTGCACCCGCCAGTTCCAGGGCACGACTGAAGGCGTCAGCCAGCAGGGCGACGCTGTCGATGTGGTTGCGCATGGAGCCGGAGTTGTCGATCAGCAGGCTGACCAGGCAATCACTGTGCGGACGCTCCTGTTCGTGGCGAAAAATCTCCCGTTGCTCGGGGCTGATGATCAGGCGACTGAGGCGCCCGGCATCGATCTGTCCGTCGGTTTGGGCGAAGGCCCAGCCATCTCGACGAGGCGCCGCCAACAGGGCGCCCAGGCGCTTGGCCAGGCGCGGCAGATTAAGGCCCTGACCGGCCAGGCGGCGGTCGAGGCGCTGGCGCAGTTCGCGCAACAATTCGGGCCGTACCAGGCTTGCGGCGTGACGCTCGCAATCGTAGTCGCGGCTGAACACCTGATAGGTAAAGGCGTTGCTGCTGCCGCGCGAATTACCTTCGGCAGCACCGCTGCTGTTGACCTCGCCCTCGCCATCCTGATCAACGTCGAGTAACAGGGCAAAGGCCAGGTGAGTCTTCTCGGTGATTTCCGAGACCTTGCGCTCGTCGTTATCGAGCAATTCGGCATCCAGGTTCTCGATCAATTCCTGTGCCTTGGCGGCGATCACCAGGGCATGCCCGGAAAATTCCACCTGGTGATGACGACAGCGACGCATCAGCCCGAAGGCCGCGCCGAAATGCCCCAACAGGCTCAAGCGAGGTGCCTCAATGAGCATCTCCGTCTGTTCCCCGGCGCGGCCGCCACACAGCAGAATCCAGCTCATCTGCGCCAGGGTGAAGAGCAGCAGGCCGACGTGTCCCTCGGCCTGTCCAGCGTCGAGAAACTGCTGGCTCCACTGCTCGAAGCGCTGCAACAGATTGCGCCGCACGCCGGGATGACAGTCGGCCACCAACGACTCGACGCGCAGTTGCTCAAGCAGTTCGAACACCAGGCGCGCGATGGGTTGCGCCGGCAGCACCTGGCGGACCAGGGCCGGATCGCTGTGTTTCAAACGCAGCGCCAGGCTGTCAGACACCCCGCGCCAGGCTCGACTTTCATCACGTTCCGGGTCTGGATGAAGGTGTGGCGCGCGCACCGGGAAGTGCCGTTCCTGCACTTCCAGACGGCCACCGCGATAACGTACGCGGGGCTCGCCGGACAATGCCCGCAGCGTCGCCGCACAGAGTTCCTCGAGTTGTTGCTGGCGTTTCTCGCGACGTGGAGGCGGGTTCATCGTGGTCTTCCTGTGCGGGTTCAGGCCAGTGCCAGCAGGGGGAACGCCGACTCGGTCAGCTCCTGATCGAAACAGCGTTGGTAGTACTCGGCGACGATGGGCCGCTCTGCTTCGTCGCATTTGTTGAGGAATGACAGGCGGAACGCCAACGCCGGGTCGCTGAAAATCTCCATGTTTTCCGCCCAGGAAATCACGCAGCGTGGCGACATCAGGGTCGACAGGTCGCCGCTGGCGAAGCCTTGGCGCGTCAGGTCGGCCACGGCCACCATCTGCGTCAGCAACGGTTCGCCGTGCCGGGCGAGCAAGTGCGGCACCCGGGAGGCGACGATCGCGACTTCTTCTGCCTGGGGCAGGTAATTCAGGGTGGCAACGATGTTCCAGCGATCCAGCTGCGCCTGATTGAGCACCTGAGTGCCGTTGTAAAGCCCGTTCAGATTGCCCAGGCCAACGGTGTTGGCGGTCGCGAACAGGCGGAACGACGGGTGCGGCAGGATCACCTGATTCTGGTCCAGCAGATTGAGCTTGCCGTCGCGTTCGAGGATGCGCTGAATCACGAACATCACATCCGGTCGACCCGCGTCGTATTCGTCGAAAATCAGCGCCATGGGGCGACGCAGGGCCCAGGGCAAAATGCCTTCCTGAAACTCGGTGACCTGCTTGCCCTCGCGCAACACAATGCCGTCCTTGCCGATCAGGTCCAGGCGGCTGATATGGCCGTCCAGGTTGACCCGGGTGCAAGGCCAGTTGAGCCGCGCCGCGACCTGTTCGATATGGGTCGACTTGCCGCTGCCGTGCAAGCCTTGCAGCATCACCCGGCGATTGCGCGTGAAGCCCGCGAGAATCGCCAGGGTGACTTCTGGGTTGAATCGATAGGCCGCGTCGATCTGCGGCACATGTTCGTCTGGCGTGAGAAACACGGGAACGCGCAGGCTGGAGTCGATACCGAACAACTCCCGTACAGGGACCAGGCGGCTGGCGGGTTCGAAGTTCAGGTCGGTCATGAATATCGCCTCGGGGGCCGGAAAGGAAGTCTTGATTCTAGGGAGGTGACCCGTGTTGGGGAGGGACCAGTTCCCGGCACCCGATGTGGCCAGTTGCAGTGACTGGCGCCACGGGTGGGCAGCGACTGGCCCTATGGTCCAGGGCGCTGGCGGCTAAGGATGGTCGCGCTGGTAAAACCCGTGGCGGTTGCCGCCGAACAACCTGGAGAGGTCAATCAGATGTCCGCCGATACCCTGACAATCAAGCTGGACCCGGAGCTCCTCGCACTCTTTCGCCGCTACGAGGCGCATATGCACATCACTCCGGAGTACTACATCGACGAACTGCTGGCCAAGACCCGGCCAACCCTGCAAGCAGTGGTAGAAGCGCTGGACGAAGCCGCTGGCGACCCTGAGGCACTGGCCAAGTTGTTTGGCCGCAGGATGGCCAGCCTGATGCAGCAGCAGGGCGAAAAGGTCAGCGCCTGAGACCGACTCTACAGCCAGAATCGGCCAGTGAATCCAGACGCGCGCCCCAGGCGTGTCTGGATCAGTGACGCGAGTCTTGAGTGCGCTCGAGTTGCATCAGTCGGGCGCCCAGTTCGTCAAAGCGCGAGCCTTTGATGCCGATGCACACCAGGTGGTTACCCGCCGCCGCCCGTGTGGCCGCCAGCCAGCGAATGCTGCGGCCACTCAGCTGCAACACCTGAGGCCCGTCACGATCGAGCCGCTCCAGTATTCCTTTGGCGCGGAGCAAGACATCGGCATATTCACCTAGCAGCTGTTCGAGCCGAGCGGCATCGATGGCCGCGGCGTACTTCACACTGATAGAACCCCAGCTGTTTTCACTCGCGGCCGCGGGTGACACGGGTGAGAGGCGATCAGTCGTCGGGACCGTGCGAGCGATGGCTGATGGAGCTTGCAAGCCGTCGTTTAGCGCTTGCATCGCGGGGCCATTCAGGTCCCGGAGAATGGCCTGCGCTCGCGCATACTCGACGCTACCGTCCGCCGGCAGGCGATTGATGATCAACTGGTCGGAGGCGGCAATCTGGGCCCGCCAGACGTCTGCGGTGTAACGGCTTTGGGCATGATGGGAAATCTGGCTGGCGTCGATCAGGCAGACCACCGACTCCAGCCTCAACTGCCGTGATACCCGCGCAATATCGGCGATGCGCGCAGGCTCCGCGACGCCGCTGGCTTCGATATAGATCGCGCCGGGTCGCTGCTCCATCCGCATCGCCTGGGCCAATTGTTCTGCCAGGGTGCCGCCCAGCGTGCAGCAGATACAGCCATTGCCCAGTTGCAGGATTCTGTCATCGCGGTAGTCAATCAGCTCGGCATCGATGTTGATGTCACCGAAGTCATTCACCACGATCAGGCTGTCCGGGGGCAATCCCTGTCGAATCAGCTCATTGAGGTAGGTGGTCTTTCCGCCACCGAGGAAGCCGGTGATGACCGTCAGGGGCACCGGGTCAGGTGTTGGCATGGACCTCACCTCCCAACACGGTTGCCAGCACGCGAACCGTGCGCAACTGCGCCGGATCGATGGTCAACGGGTCCTGATCGAGTACCACCATGTCCGCGAATTTACCGATTTCGAGGCTGCCGACCAGGTGATCGAGACGCAAGGTGTAGGCCGCGCCCAGCGTGATCATTTCCAGTGCCTGTGGAACACTCACGCGCTCTTCTTTACCCAACACTTCGCCGGAGGCGGTTTCGCGCATCACCGCGCACCAGGCCGTGAACAGCGGCCCAAGCGGCGTTACCGGCGCGTCACTGTGGATCGCGGTGACGATGCCCAGCCGCCGCGCGGAAGCGAGGGGCTCAAGTCGACGACTGCGCTCGTAGCCCAAGGTGTGTCGACGGTGAATGTCGCCCCAGTAATACAGATGGTTGGCAAACATGTTCAGGCACAGGCCGAGTTTGGCCGTGCGCCGTAGCTGAGCATGGTCGATCACCTGGCAATGCTGCAGCGTATGCCTGTGATCGGCACGTGGCCACAGATCCAGGGCGCTTTCCACGGCATCCAGCATCAGCTCGACCGCTTCATCACCGTTGGTGTGGATATGCAATTGCAGCCCCGCCTGATGGTAAACCTGCACCATCTCCTGCAGGGCTTCGGGTGGCGCGTTCCAGATGCCGTTGGCATGACCATCGTGGTAGTAAGGCCACTTCATTCGCGCCGTATAGCCCTGGATTGATCCGTCCGTCATCATCTTCACCAAGCCAAATTTCAGCTTGTCGTTGCCCAGTGGCAGGCAGTGCTGCAGGCGTTCGACGCCCTGTTCCGGCGACCAGGCCAGCGCACTCATCGCCGGCACCAGGCGCACGGGAAAATCAGCTTCGCTCGTCACCAATCTCAGCGCTGCGATACCGTCATCGGTCAGGGGGTTATAGAGGTCGGTGATGGTCGTGATCCCGGCATTGCGGGCAGCCTGACCATAGCGTCGCAGCGTGCCAGGGGACGACACGGCCTCAAACAGATTCATCTCCAGGGTTTCGAAAATGGCATGCATCGCCGCCATTTCCTGCAGCTCACCGTTAGGCCGGCCATCGGCGTCGAGCATGATCCCTTCGATCCCCGGATGGCGGTCAAGATCAGACTGTTCAAGCATCCGGCTGTTGACCGTCATGACGTGCAGGCTTGCATGCATGACCACGACCGGTCGGTCTTTCACGGCACCATCCAGCAGCTGCCGGTCGAGTCGGGCACCTTCGAAATAGACGGGGTCGAAGCCCCAGGCGATCAGCGGTTCGCCGGGTGCCAACCCTTCGGCAGCGTCGCGCAGGCGTTGTTGCATGGCGGCGATGCTGTCCGCACCGGACCAGTGAGTCCCTTCAGGATCGACGCGGGCAAAGTAGCCCAGGTAGAGGTAATTCCACATGGCGCCTTCGAGGGCGTGGCTATGCCCTTCGACGAAGCCCGGCAGGATGGTGTGGTCCGCAAAGCGCCGATCCAGCGTGTAGTCCCCCAGCTCTTGCATCACCTCCAGCGGGCCGACGCACAGCACGCGGCCGTCGCGCACCGCAATGTGTGTGGCTTCAGGCTGGGAGGGATTCATTGTGAGGATGCGCTTGGCGGTGAAGACGGTAATGCTCATTGGCAGGACTCCTTGATCGGGGTCGTCGGGGCAGGGGCGGTACTGGCCCTGAATTTCATCAGCAGTGGAACGCAGGCGAGGAAGACCAGTGCCGTGCCGCCGAAGACCAGCAGGTAGTTCCACCCGCCCAGCGAGGGCACGATCGGGGCAAAGAAAAACAGGATGTGGAACGTGCTGAAGATGATCGCCAGGTTGAAGAACGCGAGCTCCTTGGGCACGGAGGTACTGAAGTCGGCATCCATCATGCGTAACAGCAGCAGACCGGTGCCGGTCGAACCACAGCAGCAACCAAACGCGGTAATCGCCCGTTCCGGTCCGAGGGTTCCGCTCAGGCGCCCGAGATAGAGACAGCCGATCAATGTGACCAACGTCACGGCAACCGTCACCAGCAGGATCGGCGTGAGCAGGGCGTAGAGCACGGCAAACTGGATGCTCATCAGGGTGCCCACGACCATGAAGTCGATGGATGAACCGGTGATGCGTTTCAGGGTTTCGTCATCGACGCGATGGGCCAGACCGCAGCGGTCGATCACCAGGCGCATCAACACACAGACCGCCAGGCCATGAAGGAAAAACAGGTTGTAGCTGAACAGCACCGAGAGGTTGACGCCGCCTGCCGAGAAATCCTTGATCTGACCTTGCATGAAGCTCAGCCAGACGTAGGTGATCAGGTAGGCAACGGCGAGCAGTCCGAGGTGATAGGCCAGCGAATCCAGGTTTGCCGGGTGCGAGACCATGCGGCCGCTGCTCGGTACCTGCGTCCCGTTGTAAAAGCCCGATTTGAAGTTCTCATCGATGTTCGAGGCTTTGTTGGCATTGAGCCCACGGCGGATAAAGTTGTTGGCCATCGGCACACCGACAACGAAGGCCACCAGAAAGCCGAGGGACGCATAAATCAGACCGACCTGGGCCGCGTTTGCAATCCCGTACTCTTTCTCCCAGAGGCCGCCGTAGGTCAGCGCCTGGCCAGGGCCTTGGGTGAAACCATGGGTGACAATGGCGCCCAGCCATTCGCTGATACCGGCGCCGGTGACCGCGTCATAACCGCTGATCACCAGATAGCCAATCACGCCTTGCAGCCCCAGGCTGATCGTCCAGATCAGCGTGAGCCACAGTCCACCGCGCACCACGCTGCCACCTGAAAGGGCGGCGTCTTTGCTTTTGCCGGTGAGGCACAGGGACATGAAGCTCAGGGTGAAAAAGTGGAAGGTCAGGGCTTCGAAGTCACTGGCCTCAAACCCCGGTATCAGCCCGAACGATAACAGCGTAAATCCGAGCATGCCGCCGATCATGCTGGCCGGTGCCAGCGAGTTGCGGAACAGACCAATGCGGTTACGCAGGATACTGCCCACCAGCAGCATGCCCGCCAGCAGGGCAAAGGCGATTATTCCGTGGAAGGTGCTTTCCATCATCAACCCTCTTTTTATATTTATTGTTTTTTTGAATGGTGAACTGACGTCGCAGCTCATTGCGGGAAGCATCGATCACGCCATCGATACCCGACGCAACTCAACGGTAGAGCAATGAATGTGACCTGTATAATATCGGTTGGATAACGAGTGATGCCTGGAAGGTATTGATGTGCGAATCGATCTGCGTCATCTGCGAGCCTTCGAGGCCGTGGCCGAAGAACTGCATTTTCGCCGAGCGGCCGAGCGCCTGAATCTGGCGCAACCGGCCCTGAGTCGAACCATTCAGCAACTGGAGGAAAGCGTCGGCGAAGTGCTGTTGTTGCGCAGCAACCGACGGGTCGAACTGACCGAAGCAGGCCGGGTTTTCCTGGCAGGAAGCCGAACGGTCTTCGAGCATCTGGAGAGCGCCGTGCATGACGCACGCAAGGCGGGGGCCGGGCAGATTGGCCAACTGCGGATTGGTTACACCGACTTCGCGGTCTCAGGCCAGCTGCCACCCATCCTTGACGGATTTCACCGCGACTATCCGCAAATCAGGGCCGAACTCGTCTTCGGTTCGACCCAACAGCAACTCGAATTATTAAAGGGTGGGAGCATCGAGTTTGCGTTTATCACCGGGCCCTTGCTCGACCCGAACATCGACAGTATCGAAGTGCAGCGCGACCGCTTTGTCGCGGTGCTGCCGCAGCGACATCCGTTGGCGGAGCAGTCCGAGGTGAGTTTGTCGGACCTTGCGCAGGAGCCTTTTGTGATGGGCGTGATGAGTCACTGGTCGCACTATCGGCGACAGCTCGATGCGCTGTGCATCAGTGCCGGATTCCTGCCGCAGGTCGTACAAGAGGCGTACAACAGCGAAGGTGTTTTCGGGTTTGTCGCGGCCAATATCGGCGTGACGGTCCATCTGGAAAGTGCGGGGAATTTCAATCGCAAGGGCGTGGTGCTGATTCCACTGAAAAGCGTCGACGCGCGCGTCTGTACCCTGGCGGCCTGGCTGAAAAACTCGGTGACGCCGGTGCAGCAAAAGTTCATCGACTTTCTCAGGCAGCGGACGCCGCCTCTTTGAGGCTACGGCAGCAGCTGACCGGCTCGCAGGAGGTTGTCATCCTCTGCGAGCCTCAGCGAAGGCGGGTGGCTCAGCGCCCCATGACCTCGTTCAGCGCCTGTTCGAAGGTGCTGACGGTGCGCTCGATATTGTGCAGTTTGTCGAGCCCGAACAGACCGATGCGGAAGGTCTGGAAGTCGGCCGGTTCGTCGCATTGCAACGGCACGCCGGCCGCGATCTGCAGACCGTGGGCGGCGAACTTCTTGCCGCTCTTGATCTCCGGATCATCGGTGTAGCTCACCACGACACCCGGGGCTTCAAAACCAGCAGCGGCCACGCTTTTGATGCCTTTGCCGGCCAACAGCGCGCGTACCCGGTCACCCAGCGCCTGCTGTTCGGCGCGGACCTTTTCGAAGCCGTAGGCTTCGGTCTCTTTCATCACATCGTTAAAGCGCGCGAGGGCATCGCTGGGCATGGTTGCGTGGTAGGCGTGCCCGCCCTGTTCGTAGGCCTGCATGATCTGCAGCCATTTTTTCAGGTCACAGGCAAAGCTGCTGCTCTGCGTCTGTTCGATGCGCTCGAGGGCCAGGGGACTGAACATCACCAAGGCGCAGCAGGGCGATGCGCTCCAGCCTTTTTGCGGTGCGCTGATCAGCAGGTCGACCGCGCACTTCTGCATGTCGACCCACAGCGCGCCCGAGGCGATGCAGTCCAGCACGAACAGGCCACCCACGGCATGCACGGCGTCACCGACGGCGCGCAGGTAATCATCGGGAAGAATGATCCCCGAAGAAGTTTCAACGTGGGGCGCAAAGACAACCTGCGGCTTCTGCGCCTGAATGGCGGCCAGCACTTCGTCCAGGGGCGGTGGGGCGTAGGCGGCCTGGCGACCGGACTCGACCGGTCGGGCTTTGAGTACTGTGGTGGCAGCCGGGATGTTGCCCATCTCAAGGATCTGGCTCCAGCGATAACTGAACCAGCCGTTGCGGATCACCAGGCATTGCTGGCCGCCCGCAAACTGCCGTGCCACCGCTTCCATGCCGAAGGTGCCGCTGCCGGGAACCACCGCAACGGCCTGGGCGTTGTAGACCTTTTTCAGGGTGCTGGAGATGTTGTTCATCACCCCTTGGAACGTCTGCGACATGTGGTTGAGCGAGCGGTCGGTGTAGACCACCGAGTACTCGACCAGTCCCTCGGGATCGACACTGGGATATAGCTTTGACATGGGTGACTCCTGTGGCAGAAATCTCATTGGTATCGACCCTGCCTCAAGCCTCGGCAAATGACAAGGTGGCCCGGGATCAAATCGCAGGAACTGCAAGCCAGGTCAGATTTGCCTGGCATCCAGCGGGAAGAACGCACAAAGCCCGGTTCCGGTGGGGAATCGGGCGATGCGCTGAGCTTAGCGGATCAGGCCGTCATGAGGAGGAGGTGCGCGGGGCAGCGCTTAATTCGGGCGTCATCTGTTCGCCTTTGCGCTGGCCGATCCACCGGGCGCAATAAGCACTGACGGCGCCCGCGAACAGTACGTAGAGACAGGTCGTCCAGGGTTGCCCGCCGCTGCTGCGCATCAACGCGGTGGCGATCATAGGGGTCAGGCCGCTGGCGAAGATGCCGGAGAATTGATAGACGAACGAGATGCCGGTGTAGCGCACTTTCGCGTCGAACAACTCACAGAACATGGCCGCCTCAGGTCCGTAGACTGCCGCATAAAAAATCCCGAATGGGACCACGATGGCCATCCAGATCACGAACATGTCGCCCTGGCTGGTCATCATCAACCAGAAGGCCGGAAACGCCGAGAGAGCGGTGATCAGCGATCCCCAGAAGTAAACGCGGGTGCGGCCAATCCGATCGGACAAGGCGCCGAACATCGGGATGGTGAAGCACATCACCACCGCCGCGATCATCACCCCGATCAAGGCCTGGGAGCGCGGCAGATTGAGCGTCTGGGTCAGGTAGCTGAGCGAGAATACGCCGAACACATTGAAGAACACGCCGTCGATGTAGCGCGCGCCCATACCGGCCAGTACGTTTTTCGGATAGCGCTTCATCATGTCAACGAACGGAATGGCTGCTTCGGCGTTGGCTGCTTTGACCTTGGCGAATTCAGGGCTTTCCATCACGTTCAGACGAATCCAGGTGCCAACGAACACCAGGCCTGCGCTGAGCAGAAAAGCGATGCGCCAGCCCCATTCGAGAAACTGGGTGTCCGTCAGGATGTAAGACAGCAGCCCGACCACACCCGAGGCCAGGCACAAGCCGATGGCCAGGCCGATCTGCGGCAGGCTGGCGTAGAACCCGCGCTTGTGTTTCGGCGCGTACTCGAACGCCATCAGCACTGCGCCACCCCATTCGCCACCGAGGCCGATGCCCTGGACGACGCGCAGCAGCAGTAGCAGGATCGGGGCCCAGATACCGATGCTGTCGTAACTGGGTACCAGACCGATCAGAAAGGTGGCCACGCCCATGATCATCATCGTCATGATCAGCATGCTTTTTCGACCAATCTTGTCGCCGAAGTGACCAAAGATCACACCGCCGATAGGTCGGCTGAGAAAACCGACGGCGAACGTGCCGTAGGCCAGCATGGTGGAGACCAGGGGATCGTCGCTCGGAAAGTACAGATGGTTGAAGACGATGCCGGCGACGACACCGTAGAGGAAGAAGTCATACCACTCGATGGTGGCGCCAATGACACTGGCTATCACCACCTTGCGCACGGGATTTGGCGTGGACATCTCAGTATTCCTATTCTTGTATTTATAGGGAGGGTGAGCGCGAACGGCACGCGACTTTCACTGTTCCATCAGGACGCGACGGTGCTCAGAACCGGCGTCGGTGCCTCCGTGGCGTGAGGTGTACGGGCACTGGGTTGCAGGCAGTCTTCGAGAATCATCGTCGAAGCCTTTTCGGCGATCATCACCACCGGAACGTTGGTGTTGCCCGAAACCAGTGTCGGCATGATCGAGCAGTCGACGACGCGCAAGCCCTGCACGCCATGCACACGCAGGCGCGCATCCACCACGGCGAGCGGGTCGTTACCCATCTTGCAGGTTCCGGACGGGTGAAAAATGGTCGCTCCGTACTGGCGGCAGAATTCCAGAATCTGCTCGTCGCTCTGGGTCTCTTTACCAGGCCGATACTCGCTGCGAATCAACCGCTTCAACGGACCGGTCGCGGCCAGCTTGCGGGTGTAGCGCACGGCTGCAATCACCGTTTTTCGGTCCAGTTCGGTCGACAGGTAATTGGGCTGCATCGACGGCGGTTGCAGAGGATCGCTGGAGGTGATGCGCACATAGCCGCGACTTTCGGGACGCAGTTGGCAAACCGACAGGGTGAAGCCCGAGAAGGGATGCACGCTGCCGCCGGCCGAGTCGGCGCTGAGGGTCCCGAAGTGATACTGAATGTCCGGTGTGTCGCTTTGCTCCAGCACCCGAGTGAACAACCCGCCCTGGTTGATGCCAATGGCCAGCGGGCCACTGCGAGTCAGCAGCCATTGCAGGCCCATGCGCAACTTTCGTAGCGGCGAACGCAGTTCATCGTTGGTGGTGATCGGTTGGGTGCATTCGTAGATCAAGCGAATCTGCAAATGGTCCTGCAGGTTTTCACCGACGCCCGGCAGCACATGTACCGGCGCAATATTGAATTTTTTCAGCAACGGCGAAGGGCCGATGCCGGACAGTTGCAGTAACTGCGGTGACTGTAATGCGCCGGCGCTGAGTATCACTTCGCGCTTGGCTTTGACGATCTGCGATTGGCCGTTCTGGCGGTACTGGACGCCGACCGCACGGGTGCCTTCGAAGACGATTTTTTCGGCTTGGGCTTGCGCCTCGATGGTCAGGTTCGGACGGCGCTTGGCGGGGTTCAAATAGGCCACCGCCGTGCTGCAGCGCAAACCCTTGCGGGTGGTCAGTTGATAGTAACCGACACCTTCCTGATCACCGGTGTTGAAGTCCGGGATGTGCGGCACGCCAAGTTCTTTGGCCGCGCCGATAAAGCCTTCAGTGAGGGGATGCCGGGCCTTGATGCTGGACGCCGATAGCGGGCCGTCAGTGCCGCGCGTGGGGCCGGGGCCCAGGTCATTGGACTCGGCACGGCGAAAGTAGGGCAGGACGTCGTCCCAGCCCCAGCCGGTGTTCCCGGCGCTGGCCCAGGCGTCGTAATCGGCGCGTTGGCCACGGATGAAAATCAGCCCGTTGATTGAACTGCAGCCACCGAACACCTTGCCGCGTGGCCAGTAGATGCGTCGGTCGTTCATGCCGGGGTCTGGATCGGTGTAGAAGCCCCAGTTGTAGACCGGGTGGAACATGGTCTTGGCGTAACCGATCGGGATGTGAATCCACGGATAACGATCCGCAGGCCCCGCCTCGAGTAAGCAGACGCTGTAGCGCCCGTGTTCGCTGAGTCTATTGGCCAGCACGCAGCCGGCTGAACCGGCGCCGACAATGACGAAGTCATAAGTACGTGACATCCGAAATCCTCTTTTTTATTGTTGTGAACGCGAATCGAGATTTGAAAATAGAACAATACATTCCATTTATATGGAGCCAGAGTTAGGGTGTTTGTGAGTCCACGACGTATTTTTCGCGCCGTTTTTAACTAACCTGCTAATAATTAATGAGTTATAGGAAAAGTGATTTTTTATCGGGGTTTTAATAATGGTACGAAACAGACCAAAAGATGAGGAAAGCGTGCTGGAACCGGTCGCCGGCGACAATCCGGATCGAAGTCTGCGTGCCTTGCTGCTCCTGGAGGCGGTCGCTAATGCGGATGCGCCGATGTCCCTCGCACAATTGAGCGACCGGCTGGAGGCGCCCAAAGCCACCCTGTTGCGAATGCTCGTCGCGTTGGATCGGCTTGGCTATCTGTTGCGCGAAGTGGACGAGAAGGCCTACCTGCTCGGCCCACGCGCCAATCGTCTTGGGCTGTCGCTGTTGCGCAACGAAGTGGTGCTGCAGCGAAGCCGCCTGATTCTGCAGGCGCTGGTGCGGCAACTGGGTGAAACCTGCAACCTGACGGCGCTGGATGGCGAGCGTGTGATTTACATCGACCGCGTGGAAACCCACGAGCCCCTGCGCCTGCATGTCGAGCCGGGTACCCACGTGCCGCTGCATTGCACCGCCAGCGGCAAGTTGTTTCTTTCACAGATGCCGGCGGAACGACGCAGTGCCGTGCTCAAGCACCTTGAGCTGACGCCTCAGACCGATCGCAGCATTACTGACATCGACCTGCTGGAAACCGAGCTGGAGCGCATCCGCTTACGCGGTGTAGGCATCGACAGTGAAGAGTTCGTCAGGGGAATGGTCGCCGTCGCCGTGCCCATTATCAGTGTCGACGGTCATTGCCTTGCGGCGCTGGCCTGCCATGCGCCCACGGCACGCAAAAGCCTTGGCGACTTGATCGAACACATTCCCCGGTTACAGGCGGCGGCTGCGCAACTGGCCCTGGCCTTTGCGCTGGATTCTTCCCAGGGGTGAGCCTTGCTGATGATGGCTGGCATCACGCGTGGTCGATAACTGGTTCTAACTGCGAGCGCTGCTTGTTCTTAATTTCGACACAAGGGGTGGATCGGGCGGTGCTGCGTTGCGATGCCGAGTACTGCTCCTTCGTAAGTCGGTGCCTGGAGCGTGTCTCCTGCCCGGTGACCAACAATAAAAATGCACCAGTCGAGAGGTAAGCATGAAAACAACAGCTCACGAGTACGATGCAGTCGAGGCATTGGCCAGTGACCGCGCTCACGTCTGGCATCACCTGTCCCAGCACAAACCGCTGGAGCAGAACGATCCGCTGATGATCGTCGAAGGCAAGGGCATGCGCGTGCGGGACATCAAGGGCAACGAATTCCTCGATGCTGTCTCGGGTGGCGTGTGGACCGTCAACGTGGGTTACGGCCGTGAGACGATCGCCGACGCGGTGCGCGATCAGCTGGCGAAGATGAATTTTTTCGCCAACTCCGCGGGCAACATACCGGGCGCTTTGTTCGCCAAAAAACTGATCGAGAAGATGCCTGGCCTGAGTCGGGTGTACTACTCCAACTCCGGTTCCGAAGCCAACGAGAAGGCCTACAAGATCGTGCGGCAGATTGCGCACAAAAAGTACGGCGGCAAGAAACACAAGATCCTGTTCCGCGAGCGTGATTACCACGGCACGACCATTACGGCGCTGAGTTCCACCGGCCAGTTCGAACGCAAGAACCAGTACGGCCCGTTCACCCCGGGTTTCGTCGAGTTTCCACACTGCTGTGAGTACCGCTCGCAGTTCGGTGAAATCGCCGACTACGGCGTGCGCGCCGCCATGCAGATGGAGCGCGTCATCCTCGCCGAAGGACCGGATACCGTGGGGGCTGTGGTGCTTGAGCCGATCACCGCTGGCGGCGGTGTCATCACGCCGCCAGAAGGCTACTGGGAGACCATTCAGGCGATCTGCAAAAAGTACGACATCCTCCTGCACATTGACGAAGTGGTCTGCGGCCTGGGCCGTACCGGCAAGTGGTTTGGCTATCAGCATTACGGCATCAAGCCCGACATCGTCACCATGGCCAAGGGTGTGGCCAGCGGTTACGCGGCGATCTCCTGCACCGTGACCACCGAGGAAGTGTTCGAAGCGTTCAAGGGGGAGGCCGATGACCGGATGGGTTACTTCCGCGACATCAGCACCTTCGGCGGCTGCACTGCAGGTCCGGCGGCGGCGCTGGAGAACATGCGCATCATCGAGGATGAGGGCTTGCTGGAGAACGTCACCCACATGGGCGAGTACTTCATGGGTCGCCTGCGTGAGTTGCAGGACAAGTATCCAATCATTGGTGATGTGCGCGGTAAGGGGCTGTTCTGTGGTCTTGAACTGGTCAAGGACCGCAAGACCAAGGAGCCGGTGGAGGAGAGCGTGCCGATTGCCATCGCCGCTGACTGCATGCGCCAGGGTGTAATGATCGGACGTACCAACCGCAGCTTCGAGGAGTTCAACAATACGCTGTGCTTCGCCCCGGCGTTGATCGCCACACAAAAGGACCTGGATGAAATCATCACCGCCCTGGACAACGCCTTTGGCCGCCTTGCACCTCAACCATAACGCATAACGTTGCCGCTGCTGTCGGTGTTGAAATGCGATCCACTGTAGGAGCTGCCGCAGGCTGCGATCTTTTGATCTTGCTTTTGAAGCCAGGATCAAAAGATCGCAGCCTGCGGCAGCTCCTACAGGGGCTTCATTACAGGCGCCGGTCGTGCGCTGGATAGTCTTGCCGGGAGGTTGTTGCTAGTCTGCTGGCAATCGCCGCGTTAGCGCTGCCAGCGCTTGTCGTTCGTTCAGTCGAGGCCGCTATGTTCCAGTTGTTTCATTTGTCCGCCGGAAAAACCACCAACCTGCAGCAGCAACTGCGTGAGCAGATCGCCCAGGTGATTCTCAACGGCAATATTCCGCTCGACAGCCCGTTGCCCTCCAGTCGCAAGCTGGCCAAACAGCTGAACGTTGCACGCAACACGGTGGTGCTGGCCTACGAACACCTGCTCGACGACGGCTACCTGGTGGCCCGTGAGCGCAGCGGCTACTACGTCAATCCGGATATTCTGGCGAACAAAGTCGAGGCGCCGCGTGCGCGCCAGGATGAGGCCGCCAGCACCAGGCCGGACTGGTCGCAACGGCTCGTGATGCAACCTTCGCAGCAACGCAACATGAGCAAGCCACGGGATTGGCAGAATTATAAGTACCCGTTTATCTACGGGCAGTTCGACCCCGCCCTGTTCCCCACCGCCAACTGGCGTGAATGCTGCCGCGACGCGGTGAGCATTCCGGCGATCCGTGACTGGGCGTCAGACCGCTTCGACAACGACGATCCACTGCTGATGGAGCAGATCAGGACGCGCCTGCTGCCACGTCGTGGTGTCTGGGCCAAGCCTGAGCAGATCCTCGTCACGGTGGGTGCGCAGCACGCGCTGTACATGCTGGCGCGTCTGTTGTTGCGCCCCGACAGCCTGATGGGCATTGAAGAGCCGGGCTACATGGACATCCGCAACATTGCCATGCTCAATCCTTCGAGAATCCAGCCGCTGGCGGTGGACAATCAGGGGCTGATATTGAGCGAGGAACTCAATGACTGCGATCTCATTTACACCACGCCCAGCCATCAGTGCCCGAGCACGGTCACCATGCCGTTGGAGCGCCGTTATGAATTACTGGAGCGAGCCAATAAGCACGATTTTCTGATCATTGAAGACGACTACGAAAGCGAAACCAACTTCAAGGGCAGCCCGATTCCGGCCCTCAAGAGTCTCGATACGAATGACCGGGTCCTTTACGTCGGCAGCCTGTCGAAAACCCTGGCGCCTGGCCTGCGGGTTGGCTATCTGGTGGGTCCCGAGGCCCTGATCCGCGAGGCGCGGGCGTTGCGTCGACTGATGGTTCGGCATCCGGCGGCAAACAATCAGCGCTCGGTGGCGCTGTTCCTCGAACGGGGTTACCACGACGCATTGATCATGAGCCTGATGCGGGCTTACGAAGAGCGTCATCAGCAGATGGGCGAGGCCCTGCGCGAGTACCTGCCGGAGTCTTCCAAGGAGCCAAGCTTCGGCGGCTCCTGCTACTGGGTCAAAGGCCCCGACAACCTCGATGCGCGGCGCCTGCAGAAGGAAGCCGCCGAGCACGGCATCCTGATCGAGCCCGGCGATATTCACTTCATCGGTGAGCACCCGCCGCTCAACTACTTCCGCCTGGGCTACTCGTCGATCAACGCCGAGCGCATCCGCCCGGGGATCAAATTGCTGGCCGAGCTTATCCAGCGAATAAGCTGACCGTCACGCTATAGCGCATCTCATTGTGGGAGCTGGCTTGCCAGCGATGGCGTCCAGTCAGTCAACCTCATCATTGCCGACCCACCGCCATCGCGAGCAGGCTCACTCCTACAGGGTCCATGGCGTTTTCAACTATCACAGCCAACACAAATTGTGCACTGGCCGGGATCGTCTGTGCGCGCGGATAAATCTGGACCCAGCTGGCTCAACAGGTGGCCTTCAACTGGTCCTATCTGGCACCTCTCTCGACTCCTACTCTAGCCCCAAGGCAGCCAGTTCTCGCTTCAACGCGAACGTGAGACGGCTCGCTCGACCTGCCCCAACACTCCATCACAACAACAATCGGAGAGATCGGCATGCGTAAAGGACCTGACGTGAATCCCTGTGCGTCCATGTCGGTTAAAGGCTGAGCCCCGAGTCATTGGCGGCGCGGCCGCCGTACCTTAAGCAACGAGAGGAATATCGATATGCCACGCATGACCCCCAGCGAAGCAATGGTTGAAACACTGGTTGCCAACGGCGTCACCGACGTCTTCGGCATCATGGGTTCGGCCTTTATGGATGCGATGGATATTTTCGCTCCGGCCGGCATCCGTTTTATCCCGGTGGTGCACGAGCAGGGCGCCGGTCACATGGCTGACGGTTTCTCGCGGGTCAGTGGTCGTCACGGCGTGTGCATCGCGCAGAACGGTCCGGGCATCACCAACTTCGTGACCGCCATCGCCGCGGCGTATTGGGCGCACAGCCCGGTGGTAGTGATTACGCCGGAAACCGGCTCGATGAGTCAGGGCCTCGGTGGCTTCCAGGAAGCCCAGCAACTGCCATTCTTCGAAACCATCACCAAGTACCAGGCGCACGTTCCCAATCCTGCGCGGATGGCTGAACTGACCGGTCGCTGCTTCGATCGGGCGATGCAGGAAAACGGTCCGACCCAACTGAATATTCCGCGTGACTTCTTCTACGGCGACATCAATGTCGAGATCCCTGCGCCGATCCGTATCGAGCGCAGCGCCGGTGGCGAGCAAAGCCTGGCCGAGGCCGCGCAGATTCTGGCCGCAGCCAAATACCCGGTGATCATCTCCGGGGGCGGCGTGGTCATGGGTGATGCGGTCGACGCCTGTAAAGCACTTGCCGAATACCTCGGCGCCCCGGTGGTCAACAGCTACCTGCACAACGACTCCTTCCCGGCCAGTCACCAGTTGTGGTGCGGCCCGCTGGGCTATCAAGGTTCGAAGGCGGCCATGAAGCTGCTGTCGCGCGCCGACGTGGTACTGGCGCTGGGCACTCGCCTGGGCCCATTCGGCACCTTGCCGCAGCACGGTCTTGATTACTGGCCGAAGCAGGCCAAAGTGATCCAGATCGACTGCGACTCGAAAATGCTCGGCCTGGTGAAAAAAATCACGGTGGGCATCTGCGGCGACGCCAAGGCCGCAGCAGTCAACCTGCTCGGTCGTCTGGAGAACCTGGACGTGCAGTGCCTGGAAAACAAGGGCGCGCGTGCCGAGGAAATCGCCAAGGAAAAATTCGACTGGGAAAGCGAGCTCAACGCCTGGATCCACGAGAAGGACGAATACTCGCTGGACATGATCAAGGAGCAGAGCGGTGAGGACGGCAACTACCTGCACCCGCGCCAGGTCCTGCGTGAACTGGAAAAAGCCATGCCGGCCGACGCCATGGTCTCCACAGACATCGGCAATATCAACTCGGTCTCCAACAGCTACCTGCGCTTCGAGAAGCCACGTTCGTTCTTCGCCGCCATGAGCTTTGGCAACTGCGGCTACGCGCTGCCGACCATCATCGGCGCCAAGGTCGCGGCACCGCATCGCACCGCCATTTCCTATGCCGGTGACGGTGCCTGGGGCATGTCGATGATGGAAATCATGACCTGCGTGCGCGAGAACATTCCGGTCACCTCGATCGTGTTCCACAACCGTCAGTGGGGCGCGGAGAAGAAGAACCAGGTGGACTTCTACAACCGTCGCTTCGTGGCAGGCGAGCTGGAAAACCAGAGCTTCGCTGGCATCGCCCGCTCGATGGGGGCTGAAGGTGTCACCGTTGACCGTCTGGAAGACGTTGGCCCGGCGCTCATGGCCGCTTGCGAGGCACAAAAGGCCGGCAAGACCACGGTGATCGAGATCATGTGCACCCGCGAACTGGGCGATCCGTTCCGCCGCGATGCACTGTCCAAGCCAGTGCGTTTCCTTGAGAAATACAAAGACTACGTTTGAGTGGTCAAGGTGTCCGGTGTGCGCCGGACACCTGCATTCAATGCCCATGGCGAGGGGGTGAACTCCCTCGCCACAGGGGATCGCGGTTTCTACCGTGAACGACAAGGAATCCAATCATGTTGAGCACTATTCCACCGGAATGTCCGGCGTTCCTGCTTGATCGGGCCAAGGCACTGCCGCGCGTGGTCACGGCGGTGGTCAATCCGGTCAATCTGTTGAGTTTGAGCAGTGCCAAACGGGCGTGCGAGGAAGGGCTGATAGAACCGGTACTGGTCGGCGATCAGGCACAGATCCGTGCCCTGGCCGAAGAACTCGACTGGGACCTGCACGGCCTGCGTGTGATGCACGCCAGTGACGACGCACAGTGCGCTGAAATGGCCTGCCTGCTGGCGGGTTCCGGTGACGCGGAAACGATCATGAAGGGGCATTTGCACACAGACATCCTGCTGCGCGCGGTACTCAAGCGTGAAGCCGGACTGCGCGGCCCCAGCCGTCTCAGCCATGTGTTTCACATGACACTGCCGGGCAGCGACAAAGCCCTGTCGATCACCGATGCGGTGATCAACGTGCAACCGACGATCATCGACAAGATCCATATCGCCCGCAACGCCATCGAACTGATGCACGCCTTGGGCTATGAGAAGCCGCGCATGGCCGTGCTGTCCGGTACCGAAGAAGTGACGCGCAGCATGCCGTCCAGCCAGGATGCCGCCGAGCTGGCCAAACTGGCGGCAGTCGGTGCCTTGGGTGACGCCTGCGTCGAGGGCCCGCTGGCGTTCGACAACGCGGTGTCGCTGGAAGCGGCACGGATCAAAGGCATCAGCGGCGAGGTCGCGGGCCATGCCGATATCTTGCTGGTGCCGAACCTGGAAGCCGGTAATTTCCTGTTCAAACAAATGGTTTATTTCATGAGTGCCACGGCCGCCGGCCTGGTCCTGGGCGCGCGGGTGCCGATCATTCTTACCTCCCGTGCCGACCCGTTGGAAGCGCGCCTGGCGTCCTGCGCGCTGGCTTCCATTTTTATCGATTATCGTCGGCAGACGCGCAGTCGCCTGCTGGCGGCTGGCTAAGCAATCATCCAAGGAGCACCACGATGGCTGTGCAACGTTATGGCTTTATCTTCAAGGCGCCAGGCATGCAGTTCCTCACCCATAACGGGCGCCTCGAGTCCGAGACCTTTGCCGCGACACTGTGCGGCGTTGCGAGTGTCGAGGAAGCGCTGCTGGTGGCGCAGGAATTGTTGACCCGGCATGTGCAATTGATTGAACTGTGCGGCGCCTTCACCGAGGCCGAAGTCGAGCAGATCCGCACAGCCATCGACGATCGGGTGCCAGTGGCCGCCGTGCAGTACAGCCCTGAAACACGAGAGCGCCTGCAGCAGTTGGCTGACTGAGTAGGCCCAGCGCTGAGTTTCAGGCGAGCCCAACACTGTGGCGAGGGGATTTAGCGAAACGTCGCACCGCCCCGTTCGGCTGCGAAGCAGTCGTAAAACCTGTGTACGCGATGTACCTGAAACAACTCGGCGTTAGCTTTTGGGGCTGCTTCGCAGCCCAACGGGGATAAATCCCCTCGCCACAGTTAAATCCCCTCGCCACAGTTAAATCCCCTCGCCACAGTTAAAATCTCCTCACCACAGTTAAAATCCCCTCGCCACAGCTAAAACCCCCTCACCACAGTACCGTGCTCGTCCGAAAACTCTCCTTTTCCGGCGCGGTGTATCCGCGCCGGCGACCCGCTGCGCCCCCACCAAAAAATCGCCACCACAGACTGGCCCCTAACACCACCTCGAGGTGGTCCTAATGAGGCAGCACAGTTTTCTCTAGCATCGAAATCCAGTGATTTCATAACCACAGGGTTCTGGTGAGCACATGACAATAAAACAACACCACACAATCCCCCCCGTGCGCAGTCAGTTGCCGGACACGGCCCAACCGTCGACGTCCTGGTTGGTACGCCGCCAGCAAAAACTCAGCCTGTTACTGCCGGGCATCATCGCCGCCATGGTGGTCGCCGCCAGCGCCACTTTCCTGTCCGAACATTACGGTGCCCCGGTGATGCTGATGGCCCTGTTGCTGGGCATGGCCCTGGGCTTTCTTTCCCAAGAGGGGCGTGCGGTCGCAGGGATTCGCTTCACCTCCAGCACCATCCTGCGGGGCGGCGTGGCGCTGCTGGGCATGCGCATTACCGTTGAGCAGATTCTCTCCTTGGGCGGGACGCTGATGGCGGTGGTCATTGGTGCGGTGTTCCTGACCATCACGTTCGGCATCATCCTCTCTAAAATGCTCGGCCAATCCCGCGACTTCGGCATTCTCAGCGGCGGCAGCGTGGGCATTTGCGGCGCCTCGGCGGCGCTGGCCATTTCCGCAGTATTGCCCCAGGACAAGGACAGCGAACGCAACATCATCTTCACCGTGATCAGCGTCACCGCGCTGAGCACCATCGCGATGATTGCCTACCCGCCAATCGCCCAATGGATCGGCCTGGACGCCCACCAGGCCGGGATCTTCCTCGGCGCAACCATTCACGACGTGGCCCAGGTGGTCGGTGCTGGCTACAGCATGTCGGAAGAAACCGGCGACACCGCGACCGTGGTCAAACTGTTACGCGTGGCCATGCTGGTGCCCATCGTTTTCAGCCTGTCGTTGCTGCTGCGCAAGCGCGGCGATGGTGGTCCGCGTCCGGCACTGCCGTTGCCGTTGTTCATCATCTTCTTCGTGCTGTTTGTCGCCATCAACAGCAGCGGCATTGCGTCGACGCAGATGCAGGCGTTGGCCGGCGATGTGTCGCGCTGGTGCCTGGTGACGGCGATTGCCGCCCTGGGCATGAAAACTTCACTCAAGGCGCTGCTGGAAGTGGGCTGGCGCCCGGCGACCCTGCTTGTCAGTGAAACGCTGTTTCTCGCGACTATCATCCTGTTTGCGGTGAAGTGGCTGGGATGAGCCAACGTCATGGGTGACTGACATCGCCCCGTCAATCACCAGGCTGCCGCCGACACATTCACTGTGCGGCGGCATTCTGGTTTAACCAGCAAAAGGGGCAACATGAGCCTGCAAGTGCATCTGATTTTTCTTTGTTGTGTGGCCCTGGCCACCGTTGCCCAGAGCCTCACCGGCTTTGCCTTCGGCCTGATCCTGATGGGCCTGGTCGCGTCCCTGCACATGGTGCCGCTCTCCGAAGTGGCGGTGGTGATCAGCATCCTCACCCTGGGTAATGCCATGGGTACCCTGGGCGGGCCGAAGCCGCAGCTGGACCGCGCGGTGCTGATGCCGGTGTTGCTCAGCAGTCTGCTCGGCGTCAGCCTGGGGGTGTGGGGGCTCGAGGCGTTGAGTGGTAGCCAGCTGACCTGGCTGCGCCTGCTGCTGGGCATATTGATCGTCGCGGCCAGCCTCATGCTGGTGGTGCAAAACAAACCGAAAAAACGCCTGTCCCGGCAGCCTTCCTTCTGGCTGGCCGGCGGCCTGTGCGGACTGCTCAATGGCTTGTTCTCCAGCGGTGGGCCGCCGATTGTTTATCACCTGTATCGCCAGCCTCTGGGTTACGAAATCATCCGCAATACCCTGATCACGGTGTTTTCAGCGAACGCAGCGACGCGCCTTGGCCTGGTCGTCGCCCAAGGACAGATGCAGATGTCGACGTTGTTGTTGAGTGCCGAAGCGTTGCCGCTGGTGGTGCTGGTCAGTTGGCTGGTCCGCCGGTATCCGCCGAAGTTGTCGCCGCGCACCGTGCGATGGCTGGTCTTCGTGCTGATGGCGCTGGCGGGCGTCAGTTTGATCTGGGATTCAGTGCCGGGGCTGCTGGCCGCAACCTCGGCATGAATCCTGGTTGGACTTACTGATGCAGGATGAACGTCGCCAGGGTTTTCAGATCTTCCGGGCTTAGCTGTGCGAAAGGCGGCATGGGCATCTCCCCCCATTTGCCGGAACTGCCCTGTTGAATGCTCGCGGTAATCCGGGTCAGTGCCTGCGGGTCACTCCCGTACTTGGCCGCGACATCGTGATACGCCGGGCCTACTACCTTGTGATCAATCGCATGGCAGGCCAGGCACCCGTTGTTCTGCAGCAACGTCTTGGCGTCGACGTTGGCGACCTGTGCCGCCGAGGGCTGGGCCGCCGGCGGATTCGACGCGGTCTGCACCTCGGTGTCGCTGGCCTTGGCGCTGCCATACGTCACCGCAAGGTAAGCGCCGATCATGCTTACGTCCTGATCGCTGATCGGAGCGCCGTACACGTGTTGCATCTTGCTCGCCTCGGCAGTCCATTGTGCGAGGGTCATCCCGGGGGGCTGAAAGTTGATGTAATCGGCAGAGTGACAGGTGGAACATTTCTGCTGGGCCAATGCGTAGCCGGGCAGTTCACTGGGTTTGAATACGGCCGTTTCAGGCGGCAACTTGATCGCCAATGGCGCTGCACTGGCCAGGGTTGCCAGACACACTTGGGCGGCGCAGAGCAGGGTGGTCAAACGTTTCATGCGGGCCTCCTCAAGCGACGGTCAGGTGGTAGGTTTCTACGACGTGGCGGCGGTAGCCTCCAGGGTTCCAGTCGGCTTGCAGCGGTTGCGTCTCGCCGGCACTGTTACTGGCGCGCACCATCAACTGGGTGGCGCCCTTGCTGGAAAAAGTGATCGCCAGCGTCCACTCACGAAAGGAGAAACGGCCCAGGTCCTGCCCGAGTCGGGCTTCGCGCCAGCGCTGGCCACCGTCAATCGACACTTCCACCTTGTTGACCCCTACGCCGCCATCGAACGCTATGCCCTTGAGCTCCACGTTTTTCCCCAGCGGCAGAACGTCACCGTGCTGGACGCTGGTGACGAAGCTGCGCACCGGCAACCTGGATATCGGCAATGTCTTCGCCGCTGCGGTGCCAGGGGCGACGCAAAAGCAATCGTTGTCCGGCACGCGGTAACCCTTGGCCATGAAGAAGCCGTCGAACGTCGTGTCGACGACTTCGATCTCACTCAGGTGCTTGACCCAATACGTGCCGAAATAACCGGGTACCACCAAGCGTATCGGGTAGCCGTTGAGGAAGGGCAAATCAGTGCCGTTCATGGACCAGGCGATCATGGGTTCGCCATCCATGGCATGGCTGATGTCCAGGGCCTTGATGAACTCGGGGGTGCTCGGCAGGACTGGCTTGTCGAGCCCACGGAAGGTCACTTGCGCGGCGCCGGCCTTCACGCCGGCCTTTTCCAGCACCGTCTTCAGCGGCACGCCCACCCAGCGAGCATTGCCCATCGAACCGTTGCCCAATTGGGCACCGAACACGCGGGGCGAAAAATAGCCACGGCTGTTACCCGAGCATTGATTGACGGCTACGACCTCGACCGGTTCGGCAAGGGCTTTGAGCTCTGCAAGGGACAGTGACAGCGGCGTGTCGACCGAACCCTTGATCGCCAATCGATAGCTGTCCGGATCGATGCTCAGCGGAAAATTGGCCAGGTGGTAACGCACGAAAAAGGCGTCATTGGGCGTGATCGGCCCCTCGTTGAAAACAGGGAAGGGCGTCTCCAGGTGCGGCGGGCGGGTGGTCACCAGGGTCAACGGTCGTTTCTGCGGATATTGCACCAGCGGCCGCGGGCCGGCAGCAAAAGTCACTTCATCAGGGTTTGTATCGGTGGTTTCGGTGGCTGCCTTGGCCAGGCTCGCCAGCGGAGAGGCCGCCACTGCCAGGGTCAAGGCATCGCGTAGAACGCGTCGGCGGCTGGGATTGCTGTTTTCTACAAAATTGAACTTCATCCTGCACTCTCTTTGGTTTTATTAATGAGATGCAATTGACCGCTTCCCGTCAGGGCAGCGGAGCGTCGGGTCATTCCCCCTATTGGATATTCATCGGAATTTGAAATCAGGTAACCCGCGCAAGTTTAGGGAAGATCCCCCAGAAAGCTACCTTCGGGTCCCTGTGACTGAATGCATAGAGCCAGTTCATGCCCGGTTGCTGGTCCTCAGCGGCCTCGCTGTAAAAATGCCGGCGTTGGCGTTCGAAGATAATCCATCTGTCCGAACAGGCGCTGCACGGTCAACGTTTTTGCGGTGTCAGCGGGATCGGGTGAGGAGGCTGTATGGCCAATTACATGCTTCACTACGAAATATATTGCAACTTCCAGCCATAAAGAAAACAGGCAAGGATTAGCAAAGAACGGAGATGACTGTCACTATCGCCCGCCCTTCAAAATCCCATTGAGGCTCACCATAAGCGGCTCAAATACTGACATCTGGTTGAGTTTGCGAGCGCCGTTGCTGACAGCCTTTTTTCTCGAAATGACTGAGTTCTGATGCTAAATGAAATTACTCCTTCATCCCGCCAGAGTCGTCGCCTTGGTTTTCCTTGCCGCGATAATGGCGGGCACCGTGATTCTGATGCAGCCGGTATCCCAGGCCGAGGGTCTTGCCACTCCCTGGCTGACTGCGTTCTTTACCTCGGTGTCAGCTGTTTGCGTAACAGGGTTGGTAGTTGTTGATACGGGTACGTATTGGTCTACCTTTGGCCAGGCAGTGATCCTGGTACTTTTCCAGTTGGGTGGGTTCGGCATCATGACGGTGGCAACCTTGCTCGGCCTGATGGTCAATCGCAGCTTTCGTTTACGCTCCAAAATGGTCGCGCAGTTGGAGTCACGATCCTTGGGACTGGGTGACATTGCCAGTGTGGCCAAGCTAGTGCTGGTGGTGACGTTCGCCTTGGAACTCATTACGACTTTATGGCTTGCATCAAGGTTACATTGGGCCTACGACCTACAGTGGTCCGATGCCGCATGGAGCGGTCTGTTCCACGCGGTATCGGCTTTCAATAACGCGGGTTTCTCTCTTTATCCCGACAGCCTGATGCGTTTTTCCTCGGATGCCTGGATCCTGTCGCCAATCATGGCTGCCATCATTATTGGCGGCATAGGCTTTCCCGTGCTGCATGACTTGCGCAACAGGTTCAACCACCCGCAACGGTGGTCTCTGCATACCAAACTGACCTTGTCTGGCACGGCAATCCTGCTACTTGGGGGGTGGGCCACGCTGCTGTTGTTCGAGTGGTCCAACCCGGGCACCCTCGGTCCGATGGCGGTAACGGATAAAATACTCTCGGCGTCATCCGCATCCGTTTCTGCACGCACCGCTGGATTCAACGCCATCGATATTGGCGCTTTGACTCGTGAAAGCTGGGCCGTGCATTACTTTCTGATGTTCGTCGGGGGCGGCAGCGCGGGAACGGCGGGCGGCGTCAAAGTGGGGACTGTCGCCATCCTTGCCTTGTTGGTCATTGCCGAAATTCGTGGACACACTGACACCGAGGCATTTGGCCGACGGGTCGGGGCCCAGGCCCAACGTCAAGCGATCACGGTACTTGTTCTGGGCAGCGTCATGATTGTGCTGGCGACGCTCTTCATCTTGCGTGACACAAACATCCCCACCGACCAGGTGATCTTCGAGGTCATCTCAGCGTTTGGTACCGTCGGCTTGTCCACGGGTATCACCGCCGAACTCCCCACGTCGAGCCAGCTTGTGCTGACGCTGCTGATGTATGTCGGACGAGTCGGCACCATCACCCTGGCGGTGTCACTGGCGATGGGTGAACGTCGCATGCCCTACCGCTATCCAGAGGAGCAACCCATTGTTGGCTAAATTTCTGTTTACCGATCAGTTTGCCTATTCCAAGGGGGATAGCGTGGTCGTGATCGGCCTGGGCCGCTTTGGCGGTTCCGTGGCTCAGTCGCTGATGCGACTGGGTCACGATGTGATGGGTATCGATCGAGACGCTGCTCCTGTTCATGACTGGGCCGATTTATTGACTCATGCGGTACAGGCCGACTCCACCAACCTGATGGTCATGCGCCAATTGGGCGTTGCCGACTTTGCTCACGCCATTGTTGGGATAGGCACCGACATGGCGGCCAGTTTGCTGACCATCATGGCGCTGACCGAACTGGGCATTCCCGATATCTGGGTCAAGGCACGGACTGCCGAGCATGGACAGATAGCCCAGCGTATCGGCGCTCATCATGTGGTCTACCCGGAGAAGGAAATGGGGGAGCGTGTAGCTCATCTAATTACCGGACGGATGATCGATTTCATCGAGTTCGACGACGGCTTTGCCATTGCCAAGATTCACTCCCCCTTGCCAAGCCACAACACCACGCTCGCTGACGCCCAAATCCGTGAGAAATTCGGTGTGACGGTCGTGGGGTTGAAACGCGCCAGTCAAGACTTCCAGCACGCCACCCCTAAAACCCTGATCTTGCCAGGTGATCTGCTCATTGTGTCCGGCCCAACCCACCTGATCCAGAAATTTGCCGGTGTCTCAACATGACCTGAGAGTGAACCTTACCCAACTCAGGATGCCGTTCACCGGGTCCAAAGTTCCCGAGTGAGAGGGGGCGGTTTTATATCAGCGAGCCGACCCTGGTCCTGGACGCGACGACGTCAGGCGATGCGTGCGTTGGTACTGGCCTGCACCGGTATCTCTGTTCCCGCGTTGGCCATTTCCCAGGCATCACGGGGTTCGTCGAGGTCGCGGTTGAGGGTTTCCGGGGTCTTGAACGTGGCGTACAAGGTGATCAAAGTGAGCAGCGCCAGGTAGCAGGCAATGGGCAGCCAGGCGCCGACACCCGCAGCGGGGTCGCCGTCGTGGCTGGCCACCACCAGGGCGATGAGGCCGGCACCGATCATTGGCGCGATGCCCCCCGCGATCACCGCCGACACTTCACGGGCAATAGAAACCCCCATGTAGCGGTGACGCGAGCCGAACAGCTCGGGCAACAACGCTGCCTGGGTGCCGAACATGCCCCAGGTCCCGATGCCCAGTGCGATTGAAATCGCAATGATGCTCGCCACCACATTGCCCTGGCTGAGTACCCACCACACCGGGAACGCCAGTGCGAGCTGCACCAGCGCAAAGGCGCGATAGACCACCACTCGACCGAAGCGATCGCTGAGCTTGCCGGCAATCGGCACGGTCAGCGCGCCGAGGCTGGCGGCGCAGATCAGCGTCAGCACACCCACCGGTCCTTGCAGGCCGACCACCCCCACGATGTAGCTCACTGCCAAGGCCTGGTAAATCGACGAACCGCCGTTTTCCCCGAGGCGCAGACCAATGCCGATCAACAAGGTGGGCCTGGAGTGTTTCATCGCACTTTTCAGCGGGTTGTCGCAGACGCGCTTGAGCGCCTTGAGGCGGATGAAGGTCGGCGATTCCTTGAGCGACAGACGCATGTACAGGCCCAGTGCAACGATCACCACGCTGCTGAAAAACGGTACACGCCACAGCCCGCTTTCGATCACATTGTCATTGCCGCTCACCACCAGGAAATACACCAGCGCCGCGAGGATGGTGCCCAACTGGATACCGAGGAACGGCAGGGCCGCGTAGAAACCACGCCGGCCTTCGGGCGCGTACTCGGTCATCATCACGGCGGCGCCAGCCTGTTCGGCACCCGCGCCCAGCCCCTGGAGCAAACGCAGGATCACCAGCATCACCGGTGCCCAATAGCCCACTTGATGGAAGGTGGGCAGTGCACCGATGAGCGTGCTGGAAATGCCCATCAACAACACCGTCGACGCGAGCACGAACTTGCGTCCGACGCGGTCACCGATCATGCCGAACAGCACGCCGCCCAATGGCCGTATCGCAAAGCCCAGGAAGTAGGTGCCGAAACTGGCGATCAGGCTCATGGCCCGGGTCTGTTCGGGAAAGAACAGCGGCCCGAAAATCAATGCCGCCGCCAGGGTATACAGCGCAAAGTCGTAGTACTCCAGGGCACTGCCCAGAGAGCAGGCCCAGGCGGCGCGGTGCAGGTCTTTCTTGCGCTCTGGCGCGTCGGGGATCAAGGCGATATCGGGTGCTGAATGATCGTGAGTCATGGGGTGCCTCCAGGTGCCTTTATGGCATCTTGTTATTGACGGGTAGTTGGATGGCTTACAACTTCAACCGCTGTATTTCCTGGAGCATGGCCTGCTCCATGATGTCGATGGGTGCCGCCTTTGCGGTGTACAACTCGATTTGTCGACACGCCTGGTGCACCAACATGCGAGTGCCCGCGACGGTGCGACATCCCAGCGCTTTGGCTTGCAGCAGCAGAGCCGTCTGCACCGGCATGAACGCCACATCCATCACGATCAGGTGACTGGCCAGGCGGCCGTCCAGCGGGTTGCTGTCCGGCTGCTTGAAACCCACGGACGTCGCGTTGATGACGATGTCGAACGTCCCGGCCGTGAACGCCTCGACGCTGCCGCCCCAACGAGCGCCCAAATCCTCGGCCAAAGCAGCACCCCGTTCGATGCTGCGGTTGAACACCGTGACCTCGGCCGCTGCTTGCAAACAACCGTAAACCACCGCACGCGCCGCGCCGCCGGCACCGATCACGGCAACACGCTGGCCCTTGAGTTCGGTGACTTCCTCCAGGGCGCGGATGGCGCCCAGATAATCGGTGTTGTAGCCAGTGAGTACGCCGTCGACGTTATTGATGGTGTTGACCGCGCCGATCACCTGGGCCGCTTCGTCGATGGCATCCAGAAGCGCGATCACCGCCGTTTTGTAGGGCATTGAAACGTTCATGCCGCGCACGCCCAGGGCGCGAATCGCGGCCACGGCGGCCACCGGGTCTTCGACGCCAAAACAGACGAAGGTGTAGTCCAGGCCCAGCGCCGCGTAAGCCGCGTTGTGGATCTTTGCCGAGAGCGAAAACGGCGACCCCATGATGGAGCCGCAGAGGGTTGGCAGGGAGTGAGGCATGCTGGAGTCCTTGGCGTGAGAGTTAGACGACGCTGGTCAAGCCACCATCGACGAAAAGGGTCTGGCCGTTTACGAAGTCGGACGCTGAAGAAGCGAGAAAAACAGCGGCGCCGCACAGTTCTTCGACACGGCCCCAGCGCCCGGCGGGGGTGCGTTTCACCAGCCATTCACAGAAGGCCGGGTCGTCGACCAGTGCCTGGTTCAGCTCGGTCTGGAAATAGCCGGGGGCCAGGGCGTTGATCTGCAGGCCATGGCCGGCCCAGTCGGCACACATGCCACGGGTGAGCATGCGCACAGCGCCCTTGCTGGCGGCGTAGGGCGAGA
This sequence comes from Pseudomonas sp. MDV22-iso1, assembly GCF_058145095.1. Taxonomy (NCBI): domain Bacteria; kingdom Pseudomonadati; phylum Pseudomonadota; class Gammaproteobacteria; order Pseudomonadales; family Pseudomonadaceae; genus Pseudomonas; species Pseudomonas sp. MDV22-iso1. Next base: position 107,482 of record NZ_JBYVMF010000003.1, on the reverse strand, counting down.
TGGAAGGGCGGGCCAGCTCGCTTTGCACCGAGCCGATGTTGATGATCTTGCCGCGCCGGCGAGTAATCATGTGCCGGGCCACCGCCTTCGACACGTTGAACACGCCATCGAGGTTGGTGCTCATCAACCGGTGCCAGTCTTCGGCACTGACGTCCTGGAGTGCCTGACGATGTTGCAACCCGGCGTTGTTGATCAGGATGTCGATGGGCCCCAGGCGGTTTTCCAGCGCTTCGATGGCGGTGGCGACGGCCTGGTGGTCGGTCACATCGAACACCGAGTAATCGACATCCAGGCCCTCATCGCGCAGCAACGCGCAAGCACCTTGGGCGCGTTCGGCATCGCGGCCATTGAGCACCACTTGGGCGCCAGCCTGTGCCAGTCCACGAGCCAGGGCCAGGCCAATGCCGCGTACCGAACCGGTGATCAGCGCTCGATGTCCGTTCAGACGAAAGCTGTCGATCATGGGTGTCTCCCTGTCCTGAATAAATGAATGGGCAATGGAGCCACTTTCAACCGCTATCGTGCTGACACGCCAATCGTTTATGGTGATGCCGTGATCACCCCTCGTGATCACCAGGAAGCGGTACGCAACGGGAGGAAGCATGGAACTCAAGCATTTACGGGCGTTTTCGGTCTTGGCTGAGGAGCTGCACTTCGGCCGTGCGGCGGCGCGACTGCACATTGTCCAGCCGGCCTTGAGTGCGCAGATCCGTGCGCTGGAAGACGATGTTGGTGCGCAGTTGTTCGAGCGTGACCGGCACGGGGTCGAGTTGACCGAGGAGGGCGCGCTGTTTCTGCCCGAAGCTCTCGCAACGTTGCGCCAGGCCGGGCGCGCCCGCGAGGTGCTACAGCAAGCCGCGGCCGGTGAGGTCGGGGTGTTGCGCCTGGCGTTTGTATCGTCGACGCTGTCGCATTTGTTGCCGATGCTTGTGCGCACCCTGGAGGAGCGCTATCCGCGCATCGAACTGGAACTCAAGGACATGCCTTCACTGCCTCAGGCCCGGGCGTTGCTGGACAATGCCCTGGACTTTGGCCTGGTTCGCTTGCCGCTGAACGTGCCCGGCGTGCACACCCGCATGCTCTTCGAAGAATCCCTGGTGGTGGCACTGCCTCAAGAAAACCCGCTGTGCGCCAAGCGTCGCATACAGCCCCAGGACCTGGCCGAATGCCCGGTGCTGGTACTGGCGCGCAAGTTCGCCCCCGGTCTGTACGACCAGATGCTGGCCGGTTTTCAACGACGCAAGATCACCCTGACGATCGCCCGGGAAATGGGCGAGTTCACGACGCAACTGGCCTTGGTGGCGGCCGGCCTCGGCATCGGCATCCTGCCCAGCGGTGCCGCATCGGCGCTCCCGGACGGCGTCGTGACGCGCCCCTTGGCACTGGCCATGAGCGGCGCCGGCATCGGCGTGGCCTGGACCGGCCTGGAAAACCCTCGCAAGCGTGCGCTGATGCAGGTGCTTGATGAGCTCTATCCAGTGAAGGGTACTGACGTCAGTTAGGGCAATGGTGGCAGGTTCAGAGGTGATTCAATCAGGCAGACTGGTCCAGGCAAACTGCCTGTTCACTTGAGCGGTACGCATACATTTGTGGCGAGGGGATTTATCCCCGTTGGGCTGCGCAGCAGCCCCAAAAGCTGCAACAGAGGTGTATCAGGTATGCCGCGTGCGATGGTTTTACGACTGCTGCGCAGCCGAACGGGGATAAATCCCCTCGCCACAGGATTTCGCTCGCCTATCCCCTCACCACAGGATTTCGCTCGCCTGAAGATCGTTTAAGTGAATAACAAGCCCGGCCACTGCGCCGGGCTTGTTCGTTGGGCTAAGGGACTGCTCATTTTCTTGCAAGTCTTGAAATCCCACATTATGGGTTTGTAATTCACATATTGAACTAAATTCGCCTCTGGTTTATGGTCAGCCGTAACCCAGTGACCCGACACCAGTCGGGCACCGAGAATAAAGACAATAAGAGGAATTCCCCCATGACTGGTCCTTCACTGGACGTCCGTCTGCATGCCAGCACCATGAAGAAGCTCAACCTGAAGCTGATTCCGTTCCTGATGCTGTTGTACATGGTGGCGTACATCGACAAGTCGAACATTTCGGTGGCGGCGTTGACGATGAATGCCGACCTTGGCCTCAGCCTGCGCATGTACGGCCTCGGCGTCGGACTGTTCTTCCTCACCTACATCCTGTTTGAAGTGCCGAGCAGCCTGATCCTGACCAAGGTCGGTGCGCGTCGCTGGATTGCGCGGATCATGATCACCTGGGGCATCATTGCTGCCGGCATGAGCCTGATCCAGAGCGCCAACCAGCTGTATGTCATGCGCTTGCTGCTGGGCGCCGCCGAAGCCGGTTTTACCCCCGGGATCATCTACTACCTGTCGCAATGGTTTCCCCGCAGCGACCGCGCCAGGGCCATGTCGTGGTTCTACATTGGCGCGGCATTGGCGTCGGTGATTGGTCTGCCGATGTCCGGCGCCCTGTTGCATCTGGACGGCGTGCTGGGAGTCAACGGCTGGCGCTGGCTGTTCCTGCTCGAAGGCATTCCGGCAGTGGTGCTGGGTGTCGTGGTCTTGCGCTACATGCCTGACTCGCCGACCACCACCCACTGGCTGGACAGCGCGCAGAAAGCCTGGCTCAGCCGCACGTTGCAGGCCGAACAGGCGACCACGGTTATCTCTCACAAAGACGCCTGGCACGTGGCCTTCCGCAGCCGTCAGGTGTGGTTGCTGAGCCTGTTCTGGTTGCTGCAAGCGTTCGGGACCATCGGCGTGACGCTGTTCCTGCCGCTGATCGTGCAGTCGGTCTCGAAACAGGGTTCGTTCGTCGTCAGCCTGTTGTCGGCGATGCCGTTTTTCCTGGCCTGCGTGTTCATGTACATCAACGGCCGTCATTCCGATCGAACCGGCGAGCGAGGCTGGCACCTGGGTGGGCCGCTGTTGCTGGCCGGGGTCATGCTGGGCCTGGCGGTGTTCACCGGCAACCAGTGGCTGGCGTACGTGCTGCTGGTGGTGGCGGTCGGTCTGAACTGGGCGGCGACGCCCGTGTTCTGGGCCACGACCACCGAATACCTGTCCGGCCCGGCGGCCGCCGTGTCGATTGCCTTGATCAACTCCATCGCCAACCTTGCCGGCCTCGGCTTGCCGCCGGTCATGGGTTGGATCAAAGACGCCACCCACAGCTACGACTACGCCTTGCTGATGGTGGCGGCCGCGCTGATTGCAGGCGGTGTGCTGGGCCTTTATCTGGGCGGTCAACGCATCCGCAAAATCACTACCGTTTCTGTCCAGGGGGGCATCGATGAAACCAACCGTGCTTAAAGTCGCGCGTCTGCCAGACATGCTCAGCGAGCGGCTGTATGCCGACTACGACGTGCTGGAAGGCAGTGAAAGCGGCGACGAATTGGAGGCGGACAAGGTCCAGGGTATCCGCGTCTTGATCGCCAATGGCGAGTCACGGGTGCAGGCCGGTTTGATCGAGCGCCTGCCGGATCTGCAAGTGATCGTCGTGTTTGGTGTCGGCTATGACGGCATCGATGTCGAGGCTGCCCGGGCCCGTGGCATTACCGTGACCCACACCCCCGATGTGCTCACCGACGACGTCGCCGATTTCGCCATGACCTTGATGCTGGGCACTGCCCGTCGTATTGCCCAGGCCGATCGCTTTGTGCGTGAGGGCCGCTGGCAACAGGGACCTTTTGCCTTCACGCGCAAGGTCAGCGGCAAGCGACTGGGCATTGTTGGACTGGGGCGGATAGGCCAGGCAATTGCCCGGCGCGCCGCGTCTTTCGACATGCACATCAGCTACCACGGTCGACGTCCGCAGGCGGTGGATTATCCGTACTACGCGTCGGTGACCGAACTGGCTGCGGCGGTGGATTTCCTGCTGATCGCCGTAGGAGGAGGGCTCTCGACCCATCATCTGATCGATGCCGGTGTGCTCGATGCCCTGGGCAGTCAAGGCATCCTCATCAACGTCGGGCGCGGCAGTGTGGTCGATGAAGCGGCGCTGGCACTGGCGTTGGCCGAGGGGCGTCTGCTGGGTGCCGGACTGGACGTGTTCGAAGATGAACCGAGGCCACACGCCGGTTTGCTGGACCTGGACAACGTGCTGCTCGCGCCGCATATGGCCAGTGCCACCTGGGATACGCGGCGGGCGATGTCGGCGTTGACCCTGGCCAACCTGGCCGCGCACTTTGCCGGTGAACCGTTGCCGACGCCGGTACCGGACTGATCGGTTGAGGTGACCGCCCATGCGGTCACCTCAACCCTTTGTCTTTACCGAGTGCCTGTTTTTTGCGTCTTCATCAGCTGTTGTTCGATCGCCTTACCCAATTCAACTGTGTTGCCGGTGCCCCCCAGATCGCGGGTCAAAGGCGCATTTTTCGTTCCCTCGGCCAGCACGGCCTCGATCGCTGCAACCACCGCAGCAGCCGCGTCAGCGTGCCCCAGGTGTTCGAGCATCATGGCGCCACACCAGATCTGTCCCACCGGATTGGCGATGCCTTTTCCAGCGATATCGGGCGCGGAACCATGCACGGGTTCAAACAGGCTGGGGAAATGCCGTTCCGGGTTGATGTTGGCAGACGGCGCTATGCCGATGGTGCCGGTGCAGGCGGGACCCAGATCGGACAGAACGTCGCCGAACAGGTTGCTCGCCACCACAACGTCGAACCAATCCGGGTGCAGGACGAAGTTCGCGGTGAGAATGTCGATGTGATACTTGTCGACGTTGACGTCGGGATACTGCTTGCCCATCTCGGCGACGCGCTCGTCCCAGTAGGGCATGGTAATCGCGATGCCGTTGGACTTGGTGGCAGAGGTCAGGTGCTTCTTCGGACGGCTTTGCGCCAGGTTGTAGGCAAACTTCAAAATACGGTCGACGCCCACGCGGGTCATGACGGTCTCCTGCATGACGATCTCGCGGTCGGTGCCGGGAAACATCTTGCCGCCTACGCTGGAGTACTCGCCTTCGGTGTTCTCTCGTACCACCCAGAAATCGATGTCGCCCGGCTTGCGATCAGCCAGCGGTGCTTTGACGCCGGGCATCAGGCGGCAGGGACGCAGGTTGACGTACTGATCGAACTCGCGACGAAACTGCAACAGCGAATCCCACAATGAAATGTGATCGGGGACAACGTCCGGCCAACCTACCGCGCCGAAGTAGATCGCGTCGTACTGTTTGAGAGTCTCGAACCAGTCATCCGGCATCATTTTGCCGTGGGCCAGATAGTAGTCGGCGCTGGCGAAGTCGAACCAGTCCCACTGCAGTGCGATATCGAATTCATTGGCCGCTGCCTGGATGACGCGCACGCCCTCGGGCATCACTTCCTTGCCGATTCCGTCGCCAGGAATGACCGCGATTTTGTAGGGGGAGGCAGGCATAAAAATACTCCGGTGATTGAAAGGGTCAGGCATATGCTGAATGCCTCGAAAGTCCTGTCAGGTGCTGATACGTGCGCCAGAGCAGGACAATGGGAATGACGATGGTGCAAGTGATCAGCAGCAGGGCGTAGCGCAACGATTCGTCGCCGAACATTGGCATCAGGGCATCACTGAGCAAACCGGTTGCCAGTGGACCAATCCCCACACCACACAAGGTCGAGATAATGGTTTGCAGCGCCACGGCCGTCGCTCGGCGATGCGCGGGCACCAACTGGGTCAACAGCGAGAACGAAGGCCCTACCCACCAGACCGAGAAGAAACTCGCCAGCGCACACCAGAGCATGGCACTGGGCACGGGCACCGCGCCCACCTGCAAGAGAATGTCTTGCGGCCAGAGCAGGTAGGTCAGCAACGCACAACTGCCGAGTACATGGCCGATCACCGGAATGCCGATCTGCCAATGGGCGTTCTTCACGGCCAGTCGGTCGGTCAGCCACCCGCTGAACAAGGCGCCGAGCCCGGCAAAAGTACCGCCCACCAGGCCCGCCAGGATCCCCGCGTACTGCAAGGGCAGGTCATGGGAGCGCACCAGGAAACTGGCGTTCCACATGGCATAAGCGTAGGCGCTGAACGTGGTGAGGCCGCAAGAAAGCACCAGGCAACGGTAAGCCGGTTGGGACAGCAGTTCACGGGCGCTGCCGAGCAGGCTTTGCACCGGGTGTGCGGCGTGCGCGTGGCTCAGGTCAAAACGTCCCCGTGGCGGGTCGCGCATCACAAAGGCGAACACGGCACTGAATACCAGGGCGGGCACGGCGACGGCGAAAAACGCGCTGCGCCAGCCATACTCGTCCACCACCCAGGCGCCGACGCTCAGACCGATAATCGTCGAAAACGTCGGCGCAGCGGTGTAGCAACTGATGGCAAACGAACGCCGGTGAGGCGGGTAAATGTCGGCGATGATCGACATGGAGGTCGAGGTGCTGGGCGACTCGAACACCGCCACCGCCATGCGCGCGATCACCAGCATCGTGAAGCTGGTGGACAGGCCGCAAGCCACTGTGGCCAGCGCCCACAAAGCGCAGGATATCGCCAGCAAGCGCGTGCGCGGCCAGTGATCAGCCAGGCGCCCCGCAGGCAGGCCCAGCAACACATAAACCGCCGCGAAGGCCAGGCCGGAGACCAGGCCCATGGCCGTATCGCTGGCGCCGAATTCCTGTTTGATCGGTTCGATCATCACGGCAATGATCTGCCGCCCGACAAAGCTGTCGGCGTACATCATCGCGAGCAGAAACAGCAGACCATGGCTGCGCCAGCCAATGGGTTGAAGGTGCGTACTGCTCATGGATGACTCCTGGTCAAACCGTGATTCCGGTCAAAGACCCAGGGTGTACCCGGGCCCTGTCGTGCGTTCAGGCGCTGGCTTTGCGTTGCCTGGCCAACGTCATGGCGGTGTCTTCGATCATGTCTTCCTGGCCACCAACCATGCCGCGCCGGCCCATCTCGACCAGAATCTCGCGCGCCGATACGCCGTATTTTTTCTCGGCGCGCTTGGCGAACAGCAGGAACGAGCCATAGACACCGGCATAGCCCATGGTCAGGGCATCACGATCACTGCGGATCGGGAAGTCCATGATCGGCACCACCAGATCCTCGGCAACGTCCTGGATACCGAAGACACTGACCCCTGTTTCGATACCCATGCGGTCGCACACAGCAACCAGCACTTCCATCGGTGTATTGCCCGCGCCAGCACCCAGCCCCGCGCAGGCGGCATCGATGCGGGTGGCGCCCGCAGCAATCGCCGCTATCGAGTTGGATACACCCATCGACAGGTTGTGGTGGCCATGGAAGCCGATTTCAGTCTCGGGCTTCAGTGCGGCGCGCAGTGCTGCCACGCGTGCGCTGACATCATGGGGCAGCAGGTAGCCCGCCGAATCGGTGATATAGATGCAGTTGGCGCCGTAGCTTTCCATCAGCTTGCCTTGGCTGGCCAGGCCTTGCGGGCTGTTCATATGGGCCATCATCAGAAAGCCCACGGTGTCCATGCCCAGCGTACGGGCCGCTTCAATGTGCTGCTCGGAGACATCCGCTTCGGTGCAGTGGGTGGCGACGCGAATGGTGTTGACGCCCAGTTCGTACGCCATCTGCAAATGATCGACCGTGCCGATACCCGGCAACAGCAGCGCCGACACCTTGGCCTTTTTCATCAGCGGGATCACCGCCGACAAATATTCCTCGTCACTGTGCGCCGGAAAACCATAGTTCACCGAGCTGCCGCCCAGACCATCGCCATGGGTGACTTCGATCAAGGGCACGCCAGCGGCGTCCAGGCCGCAGGCAATGTCTTTCATTTGCTGCAAGGTGATTTGGTGCCGTTTGGGGTGCATGCCGTCACGCAGGCACATGTCGTGGACGGTGATGGATTTGCCTTGAAGGTCCATGGCGCGCTCCTTAGACGATGGCAGGTTGTGGGGTGCTGGAGGCGCGCAGTGTCAGCGCGCCCTTGAGCATTTCTTCGGCAAACATCTCGGCGGTGCGCGCGGCGGCGGCAGTCATGATGTCGAGGTTGCCGGCATAGGTAGGCAGGTAGTCACCCAGGCCTTCGACTTCCATGAAAATCGACACCCGATTGCCATCGAAGACCGGGCCGTTGACCAGTCTGTAGCCGGGCACGTAACGCTGGACCTCGAGGATCATGGCGGCGATCGAGGCGCTGATGGCGGCCTGGTCGGGCTCGGTTTCGGTCAGGCAATGCACGGTGTCGCGCATGATCAGCGGCGGCTCGGCGGGGTTGACGATGATGATCGCCTTGCCTTTTTTCGCACCGCCGACCTGTTCCACGGCGGCGGCCGTGGTACGGGTGAATTCATCGATGTTCTTGCGGGTGCCCGGGCCCACGGATTTCGAGGCTGCGGTGGCGATGATTTCGGCATAGGCCACCGGTTGCACGCGGGACACGGCGGCGACCAGTGGAATGGTCGCCTGCCCGCCACAGGTGACCATGTTGACGTTCATCGCGCCGAGGCCGAGGTTGTGCTTGAGATTGACCGGAGGCACGCAGTAGGGGCCGATGGCCGCCGGCGTCAGGTCGATCATCAATACGCCGAGGGCGTTGAGCTTGCGGCTGTTCTCGGCATGCACATAGGCTGACGTCGCATCGAAAGCGATCTGGATACCGTCTTCCAGCACATGCGGCAGCAAGCCGTCGACGCCGTCGCTGGTGGTCTTCAGACCCATCGCCGCAGCGCGGGCCAGGCCCTCGGACGTGGCATCGATACCCACCATCCAGACCGGCTCCAGTACGTCGCTGCGCTTGAGCTTGTACAGCAGGTCGGTGCCGATGTTGCCAGGCCCGATGAGGGCGCATTTGATCTTTTTGCTCATGGCATTGTTCTCGATCAGAAGAAGGAAGGTCGGCGATTCAAGGCACGAAATTCAGGTGCATCTCGCCCAGGCCACTCAGTGACAGGCTGATGAAGTCGCCCGGAGCGACCGGCACCAGCGGCGCCAATGCACCGGACAGAATGATTTCGCCTTTGCGAAACGGGATACCCAGCTTGCCCAGGGTGTTGGCCAGCCAGGCTACGGCGGCGCAAGGGTGGCCTTGCACTGCCGAGCCCAGGCCGCTGCCCACGTGCTGGCCGTTCTTGAACATCTCCAATTGCACCTTGGCCAGGTCCAGGTCGCGAGGATTGACGCGCTGCTGGCCGAGGGCGAACACGCCACACGAGGCGTTGTCGGCAACGGTGTCCTGAATGCGGATTTGCCAGTTTTCGATCCGCGAATCGACAATCTCGAAGCACGGCAGGACCCACTCGCTGGCCGACAGCACATCGTCGGCGCTGATGTCGGTGCCTTGCAGGTCTTCACCGAGGACAAACGCAATCTCGCCTTCGGCCCGCGGTTGCACCAGACGGTGAGCGGCAAAACTGATGTCGCTGCCGTCAGGGACCTGCATACGGTCGGTGAGAAAGCCAAAATCCGGTTGATGGACATCCAGCATTTCTTGCACGGCGCGGCTGGTCACGCCGATCTTCTTGCCGATCACCTGCTCGCCCAAGGCTTCGCGCCGGGCCAGAAAACGCAGGGAAATGCGGTAGGCCTCATCAAGGCTGATGGCCGGGTAACGCTGGGTCAGCGGCGTCAGGCTCTGACGGGTGTGGAGGGCGTTGAACAGTTCGTCGCCCAGGGATTCAATCAGGTGCGCATCCATAAAGAGGTCGCTCGGTGGCAAGTGAACGAAACGCCGGACCACGTGCAGCGCGTCCGGCAACAAGGCCTCAACCCGGCCAGACGCTGGAATCGGCACCGCCATCGACATCAATGATTTTGCCGGTCACCCAGGCCGAGGCGGGGCAGGCCAGATAGAGGGCGGCGGCCGCGATATCCTCCGGTTGGCCCAGGCACTTGAGCGGGGTATTGGCTTCCATCGTGCTGCGCATGGCATCGGGCATGACCCCGGCCAGGGCGTCGGTGAGAATCGGGCCAGGCGCTACCGCATTGACCCGAATCTGCGGCGCGAACTCTTGAGCCAGCAGGCGCGTCAGGTGGGTCAGGGCGGCCTTGGCTGTGCCATAAGCGCTGAAATGGCGCTGGGCATAACGAGCAGCGACCGAGGTGATGTTGATGATGTTGCCGCCCCCGGCTTCGCGCATCAGCGGGACGCACTGCTGCGCCAGGGCGTAAGCGGCGGTGACGTTGAAGTTCATCACCCGCTCGAACGCTTCCGGGGTCATTGTCAGCGGGTCGTTCGGGCCACCGCCGCCGGCGTTGTTGACCAGGTGGGTAATGTGCCCCATCTGTTCGCGGGCGTGGCTGACCAGCGCGATGCGCTGCTCGCTGTCGGTGACATCGCAACTCAAGGCCAGCGCGCGACGCCCTCGGCTGCGCACGGCTTCAGCGACCTCCTCGATGTCCGCCAGCGAGCGGGCGCTACAGACCACATCAGCCCCGGCATCGGCGTAGGCCAGGGCAATGGCGCGGCCTATGCCGCGACCGCTTCCGGTGACAATGGCGACGCTGCCGGCGAGGTTGAAGCGTTGCAGAATGCTCATGGCTGTCCTTATTGTTCTAATGGGGCTGTCGGTGTCTCAAGCGTTGCGGCGAGGTGCCCTCAGCGCGGCCCCCACAGGTCCGGCAAGCCAGGGTCGGACGTGGCGATCAGACGCTTGAGCAACACCTTGAGGGCCTGGGCATCACCGGCACCCAGGCGTGCGGAAATATCTTCCTCGACGGCTTTGGCCAGGGCGACTTCCTGCAGCGATGCCTCACGCCCGTCGGCCGTCAGCACATAGCGCACCTGGTCGCCGCCAGGTTCACGGGCCACCAGGTTCTGGCGTTCCAGAAAGCGCATGCTCGAAGCGCTGACCACATGACCGGTGTAGCCGACGAAGGTGTTGATTTCGTCCAGGGTCAGGTTGTCGCGAATACACAGGGTCGAGAGGATGAAGAACGCATGCTCGTCGAGCTGTTGGTTCTTCAGCAGCAGCCGCAAGGCGAAGAGCATCTGATAGTGCGCGCGGCCCAGCAGGTAGCCGAGCAAGTCCTCGGTGTAGCTGCATTCGGGCGGTGGCGGGGTGGTTGCCAGGCGCAATTCGCTGCGTGGCTTACGCATCGCCAGGGCGTACTGGCCGCTCTGGAAGGCCAGCGGCGCGCGGTCGGTGTGATCGAAAGCGAGCACTTCACCGACAAAGATCACATGGTCGCCGCCTTCATACTGGAAGGCCGTGCGGCATTGAAAGCGCGCCGTGCAGTCCTGCAGCAGGGGGGCTCCACTGATCCCGGTGTCGAGCTGGATTTCGCCAAACTTGTCTTCACCCTGACGGGCAAAGCGGCCGGACAATGACTCTTGCTCGGTCGACAGAACGTGCACGTTCCAGTGGCGACCGCTGCTGAAGATCGGCAGACTGCGGGCATTCTTGGACAGGCTCCAGAGCACCAGCGGCGGGTTGAGCGAGACCGAGTTGAAACTGTTGGCGGTGATGCCAACCGGCGAGCCGTCTTCGGCCTGGGTGGTGACAATCGTCACTCCCGTGGTGAAGGTGCCGAGAGCGGCGCGAAACGCTTGAGGGTCGAAACTGCCGGGCGTTGCCATGATGGGCCTCATGGAATGAGTGTGCGTGCCGGCAGTATTCCCGGTGAAACAGGGCCCTGCATCGTCTCAACGGACTAACGTTTTTGGCCCACTCGTCCACTTGGACGAGGCGGCTGGCGGGGGCTGGGGCTAGTTTGCGGCTAGGGGCGTTGTCCAATGACGGCCATGGTGGGCACAGAGGGGTAGCGCTGGCCCTTGTACAGTTGAGGAGGCACCAATGAGTTGTGCAATTTCCAGCGTCGACGGTCTGTCGGCCTTGTTGCTTGAACAAAAAGCCGCGTTCAACGCCCAGGGTGCCGTCAGCGCGCCACAGCGGCGCGAGCGCATTCAGCGAGTGATCGACCTGCTGGTGGCGCACCACCGCGCACTCGCCGAGGCCATGGATGCCGATTTCGGCGGTCGCCCAAAAGGCTTCTCGCTCATGAATGACGTGCTGGGCTCCCTGGGCTCGCTCAAACATGCGCGTGACCACCTCGAAGGCTGGATGCAGGATGAGCCACGGTCAGTCTTCAGTCCTTACGATCAGCTCGGCGCCGAGGCCTGGGTGAGGTATCAACCCAAGGGCTCGGTCGGCATTCTGGGCACCTGGAACGCGCCGTTGTACACCTTGCTCAGCCCCCTGGCTTCGGCGCTGGCGGCGGGTAACCGGGCGATCCTCAAGCCTTCGGAAGTGGTGCCGCGTACCGCCGCGCTGGTAGCACAGCTATTTAGTGAATTGTTCGACCCGCTCGAAGTGGCCGTGGTCACCGGCGGCCCGGATCTGGCCCAGGCCTTCACGGCGCAACCGTTCGACCATCTGGTGTTTACCGGCAGCTCGGCAGTGGGCAAATCGGTGATGCGTAACGCCGCCGAAAACCTGGTGCCCGTCACGCTGGAACTGGGCGGCAAGTCGCCGGTCATCGTCGCGCGCAGCGCCGACCTGCAGACCGCCGCCTTTCGGATTGCCTTGTCCAAGACCACCAACAGCGGTCAGGTCTGCATCAACCCGGATCTGGTCTACGTGCCACGTGAGCAACTGGAGGGTTTTCTGGATGCCTTCGCCGGCGCTTACCGCGAATTCGTCCCTGAAGTGAGTGACAACCCGGATGTGGTGGCGGTGGTCAACGGCCACCATCTGGCCCGTGTTGAAAACCTGGTCCAGCAACCCCTTCAGGCCGGGGCCCGAGTGGTGAGCTTGCCTCACGCTCAACCGGCCGATTCACATAACCGCCGTCGTCCGCTGCAACTGGTGATCGACCCGCCCCAGGACAGCCTGATCATGCACGAAGAAATCTTCGGTCCGGCGATGGTGGTGCTGCCCTACGACGACGTCGATCAGGTCATTACCCATATCAACAGCCGCCCGCGACCCCTGGCCCTGTATTACTTCGGCAACGACGCCGGGGAGCAGGAGCATGTGCTGGCGCACACCTTGTCGGGCGGCGTCACCCTCAACGACGTGATGATGCACGCCGCTTTGCATGACGCGCCCTTCGGCGGTATCGGGGCGTCGGGCATGGGCCATTATCACGGCCGCGAAGGCTTCATCGAATTCAGCCATCTGCGCTCGGTACTCAAGGCACCCGAACACGATCCGCGCCGCGAATGGGGTTTGCTGCCTCCTTACAGTGAGCACTTTCTCGCGGCGATGGTGGAGCAAATTACGGCGGATTGACCGCAATTGCCTCCGTGAAATCAGTCATCGAAGTCAATCATCCGAATTGAAAAACACAATAAAAAACGGAATTCAGTACATGGAAAAAAATCCACTGTCACAGGGCGACACGGCTGTTGCTCCCCACACCGATGCTGTTGATGGATGGCCGCGCCGCCAGGTTCTCAAGGCTGGCGCCGTAGCGCTGGGGGTGGGGCTTCTGGGGCGATTTGCCGATGTCCGGGCGGCTGGCGGATTGTCGGCCAGCGACTATCAGAACCTTGATGCCTGGGCCATGGTCAAGGGGCTGCAGGCCGGTGACTTCAGCGCCGGCGACTTGCTGGCCGGAGCGATTGCCCGGTGCGAGCTGGTCAATCCGAAAATCAATGCGGTGATCATGCGTCATGACGATTACGCCCATGCGCTGCTGGCGGCCAGACGTCAGGCCGCGACCCTGGATAAGGGTTCGCTGGCAGGCGTGCCGATTCTGCTCAAGGACCTCAACACCTACCTGCAAGGCACGACCACCAGCAACGGCAGCCGTCTGTTCAAGGATGCACCGCCGGCGAGCGTGACCAGCACCCTTATCCGCCGTTATGAAATGGCCGGCGCGGTGCCTTTCGGCAAAGCCGCCAGCCCGGAATTCGGCCTGACCACCACCACCGAGTCGCTGGCGTGGGGACAAACCCGCAACCCGTGGAACCTGGCCTTGAGCGCGGGTGGCTCTTCCGGTGGTTCCGCTGCGGCGGTGGCGGCGGGCATCGTACCGGTCGCCCATGCCACCGACGGCGGTGGCTCGATCCGCATACCGGCCTCTTATTGCGGACTGGTCGGGCTCAAGCCGACGCGCTACCGCACCCCGAGCGGGCCAACGCGCCTCGAGGGCTCGTTCGGTGCCAGTGTCGCCAACGTGGTCTCGCGCAGCGTGCGTGATACCGCCCTGTTCCTCGATGCCGGGCAGGGCCATGAAATCGGCAGCCCCTACTGGACACAGCCACTGCAACGGCCCTACGTCGAGGAACTGGGCCGCGATCCAGGTCGTTTGCGGGTGGGCATGGTGCGTGAGTCGCTGACCGGTGCCCCGTTGGACCCGGCCATTGCCAAGGTCCTGGAGGAGACGATCAAGCAGTTGCTCGGCCTTGGTCATGAGGTCGATGAACTGCGCCTGCCGATTCAGGCCCAGCAATTGTTCGGTGCCCATGGCGTGGCGATCGGCAACTCTCTGCTGGCGTCGGTCAATGACCGTGAGAAGGCGCTGGGCCGCGCGTTGGGGCCGCAGGATCTGGAAATCATCACCTTCGGTGTGCTGGAACGAGCCAGCAAGGCCACGGGTGAGGGCGTGGTGCGCGCGCGGCATGCGTTTGAAGACATCAGCATGACCATGGAGCAGCAGTTCGAGCGCTTTGATGTGCTCCTCTCGCCGGTCACCGCCAGCCTGACGCCGGCCCTGGGCGAGTTGTCGCTCAACCAGCCGTACGAAAGCTATGCACGCAAGGCCATGGGCAGCGCCGCGTTTACCGTGCTGGCCAACGTCAGTGGACAACCGGCCATTACCTTGCCGCTGGGCATGAGTGACAACGGACTGCCCGTGGGCATGATGTTCACCGCACGCCTGGGCGCTGAAGACGTGCTGCTGCGCCTTGCTTCACAACTGGAACAGGACCGTCCCTGGGTCGCCAGACGCGCGGTCATTTAATCAGCCTGAAACGGCGCCAGGGATGGCGTCGCACGGCTGTTCTGCAAGTGCTCTCTAGTCCGCTTTGACGATGAATAATCGTTTGCTGCGTTCGATCATCAACCAAGGCTCGCGCAACCGCGCAACGAGATTGGGAGAACGAACGGATGGACAGCATGCGAGTAAAAACGCCGGAAGAAATCCAGCTGCTGGAACACGCTCGGCGCCTGGTGCCAGCACTCAAAAACCGCACCGCGCGAGCTGATCGCGAGTTCCGGGTACCGGACGAAACGATATTCGAGCTGCAAGAGACCGGCCTGTTGCGAGCGCTGCAACCCCGGGCATTCGGCGGCTACGAAGTCGACCCGCGCACCTTTTTCGAAATCCAGATGATCCTCGCCGAAGGCTGTATGTCCACCGCTTGGATCTACGGCGTGATGGGCGTGCACCCCTGGCAACTGGCGCGCTACCCGATCGAAGCCCAACGCGATGTCTGGGGCCAGGATCAGTCGACGCTGATTTCCTCCACCTACATGCCGGTGGCCAAGGTCACGGTGGTCGAAGGTGGCTACCGCATCAGCGGTCGCTGGGGTTTCTCCAGCGGCAGCGAGCACTGTCAGTGGTGTTTCCTGGGTGGCGTGCTGCCAGCCGATGGAGACCAGCCGGCCGAGCACGGGACCTTCCTGATCCCGCGCAGTGACTACCGTATCGAGCATAACTGGGACGTCCTGGGCCTGCGCGGAACCGGCAGCCACGACATCGTGGTCGAGGATGCCTTCGTGCCGGCACATCGCGTGCAACGCACCAACAACTGCACGATCGACGCCACGCCGGGGCGACTGGTCAACACCAACCCGATCTACGCCATTCCGTTTGCCCAGGTGTTTACCCGTGCGGTCTCCTCCTCGGCGATTGGTGCCTTGCAAGGGGCGATCAACGAGTTCCGCGCCAACGCCGCTGCGCACATCGGCAAACACGGGATGAAAACCGCGGACGACCCCGTGGCACAAACCACGGTGGCGGAGGCCACGATCATTGTCGACAGCCTGAGGCTGGTGCTGGAGCGCAATTATGCGCACCTGATGAAACTGGCCGAGGCGGGCGAGTACCCGGACGTGGAAACCCGTTTGCTGTACCGCTACCAGTCTTCTTACGTCACCAACATCTGCGCCGAGAAGGTCAACGAACTGCTGCGCTGCATGGCCGCGTCCGGGCTGTACAACACCAACCCGGTTGCGCGCCTGTTCCGCGACCTGCACCAGGCGCGCGGGCATATCGCCAACAACTACATGGCGTTCAGTCGCAGCCTCGGGGCAGTACAGATGGGCTTGCCCAATCCTGATCCATACGTTTGAGCCGTGCCCGGACTTGCGCGCAGGTCCGGGACTGCCAACCCCTGGCCGGCATGCCGGGATCTTTGCGATTACAGCCAAGGCACAAGAATAATGACAGCTAAAGCTCAGCCTGTTTCCCACTACGACGTGATCGTCGTCGGCTCCGGCGCCGGTGCAATGACCTCGGCGCTGTTTGCCGCCGAGCAGAATCTGTCGGTGCTGGTGGTGGAAAAAAGCGACAAGTTCGGCGGGACGTCGGCGATTTCCGGTGGCGGGATCTGGATTCCCAACAATCACTATTTTTCCGCCAAGGGCGGTCGCGACAGTTTTGAACTGGCCCTGCAATACCTCAAGGCGGCGACGGGTGAACATGGCGATGAAACGCGTTTGCGCGCCTACCTGAAACACGCGCCGAAGATGATTGAGGCACTGGAAAACAACAGCCATGTGCGCTACGCCGTGGCAGAGAAGTACCCGGATTATTACCCGCATCTGCCAGGCTCACTGGCGGGCGGTCGTACCCTGGACCCGGAGTTGTTCGACACCAGCCTGCTGGGTGATGAGCTGTCCAACCTGCGTGCCCCTTCACCGTCGACCCTGCTGATGGGGCGTATTGCCTGGACCGCCCGGCACGCGCACAAAGCCATGTCTCGCTCATTCGGTTGGCGCTTGCTGATTCTCGGCCTGATGCTGCGTTACAAGCTGGATTTCAAATGGCGTCGCAAGAGCCGTCGTGACCGCCGCGCCGCTTTGGGCAGTTCTCTGGTCGCCTCATTGCGTCGCTCGTTGATGGACCGCGACATTCCGCTGTGGCTGAACACCGATTTCCAGTCACTGCTGACCAACAACGGCCGCGTCACTGGCGTGCAGGTCTGCCGTGACGGTCAGACGCTGCAGCTGCAGGCGCGGCATGGGGTGATCTTCGGTTCGGGCGGCTTCGAGCAGAATCAGGCGTTGCGCGAGCGTTATCTGCCGCAGCCAACCCAGCGAGACTGGAGCGCCACGCCACCGGGCAACAACACCGGCGCCGCCCTGGAGGCCGGTACTGCACTGGGCGCGGCAACGGCCCTGATGGACTGGGCCTGGTGGGCACCGACCATTGCCGTGCCGGGTGAAGACAAGCCACGGGGTGTGTTCGCCGAGCGTGCTTTCCCCGGTGCCATTGTGGTCAACAGCCTGGGACGGAGGTTTGTCAACGAAGCTGCGCCATACCTGGAGTTTGTCGACGCCATGTACCGCGACAACCAGAGCACCGGCGGAAAGTCGATTCCGGCCTGGGTGATCTTCGATGGACACTTTCGCTTCAACTACGCCATGGGCCCGTTGATGCCGGCCCAGGTCATGCCCGACAGCCGCTTGCGCAAGGAATGGCTCAACGCCTTGTACTTCAAGGCGGACAACCTGTCGGCGCTGGCCGCGCAGATCGGGGTCGACAGCCTCGGGCTGGAACAGACCGTGACGCGCATGAATGAGTACGCCCGCAGCGGCGTCGATGCCGACTTCGGCCGTGGCGGGAACGTCTTCGACTGTTACTACGGCGACAGCAATGTGAAACCCAATCCATGCCTGGCGCCGCTGACCAAGGGGCCGTATTACGCGATGCGCCTGGATGCCGGCGATATCGGCACCAAGGGCGGTCTGCTCACCAACGAACACGCCCAGGTCGTCAGTCAGGACGGCGAAGCAATTCCCGGCCTGTACGCCATTGGCAACTGTTCGGCGTCTGTCATGGGCACCAGCTATCCCGGCGCGGGCGGGACCCTCGGTCCGGCCATGACCTTCGGCTACATAGCGGCCAATCACATCGCTGCTCAACGTTGAGGACCTGCCATGCCTGCCGCTGTCAACTCGACCTGTACCCCGATTCAGCCAGCATTGCAGGTGGCCGATGCCGACGCGCTGCACTGGGATGATTACTGTGATGTGCTGGTGATTGGCTGGGGAGCGGCGGGTGCCTGCGCCGCCCTTGAGGCCAGGGCCAGTGGCGCCGATGTGTTGGTGGCCGATCGCTTTACCGGCGGCGGTGCCAGCGCCAAAAGCGGCGGCGTCGTCTACGCCGGTGGTGGTACCCGCCAACAAAAGACGGCGGGCTTCGCCGACACCCCAGAGGCGATGTTCACCTACCTCAAGCACGAAACCCAGGGTGTGGTCGCTGACGCCACCTTGCAGCGTTTTTGCCGCGACAGTGCCGCCAACCTGGCGTGGCTGGAAAGCCACGGCGCGCCCTACGCCCATACCATGCCACCCGGTGGCAAGACCTCGTACCCGCCTGATGGCAAATTTCTTTATTACTCCGGCAATGAGCTGGTGCCTTCGCACCGCGATCAAATGGCACCTGCACCGCGCGGTCATCGCACGGTGGGCAAGGGTCAATGTGGCGCGGTGCTGTATTCACACCTCAAGTCCGCGTGCCTGCTCAAAGGCGTACGCACTCAACTCCAGGCGGCTGCCCGGCGACTGGTGATGGATCGCGCCGGGAACGTGTTGGGTGCCGAACTGTGGTGCTTGCCGGCCGGCAGTGAACAGGCGCAGTTGCATGCCAAATGGGCGGCGCGGGCCGAGCGCCTGCAAAACTTTGCCCCTCGCTATTGCGACAGTTTGCGCAAGCGCGTGCATCAGCTGGAGCGTGACTTCGCCCGCCCGCGCCTGGTGCGTGCCTGGCGCGGGGTGGTGCTGAGTACCGGCGGATTTATCTTCAATCGCGAGATGATCAGCGAGCATGCGCCGAAGTTTCGACGCAACTTCAAGGTCGGCGCGACGGGCTGCGACGGCAGCGGACTGCGTCTGGGGCTGAGCGCCGGCGCGGTGAGTGATCGGTTGCAGCGGGTCTCGGCCTGGCGCTTTATCAACCCGCCGCTGTGCTGGCCCAAAGGGATTGTGGTCAACACCCTCGGCCAGCGTTTCGTCAACGAAGAAGTCTACGGGGCGACGCTGGGCCAGCCCTTGTGCGAAGAGCAGGGCGGCAAGGCCTGGCTGGTGCTCGACGCACGTTTGCGGAAACAGTCGATCAAGCAGGCGCTGTTCGCCGGTTACTGGTGGTTCCAGAGTCTGCCGGCACTGGTGCTGATGCTGCGCGGTGTGCGCAAGGGTCAGAGCATCGAGCAACTGGCCCAGGTCACCGGCATGCGCGCCGATGTGCTGCGCAGCTCGCTGGTTGCCTACAACGCCGCCGCCCGAGGTGATGCCGAGGATGCCTTTGGCAAGTCCCCAGACAGTCGTCAGGTGCTCGATCAGGGGCCGTATTACGCCTGCGACATTTCTGTCGGCAACCGCCTGTTCCCCATGGGCGCGTTGACCCTCGGCGGCCTCAAGGTCAATGAAGACACAGGCGCCGTCGTGGACGATCAGGGGCAGCCGATCCCCGGCCTCTACGCGGCCGGGCGCACCGCCATTGGCATTCCTTCACACCTGTACGTCAGCGGCCTGTCACTGGCCGATTGCGTGTTTTCCGGACGGCGCGCCGGACGGTCGCTGACGACTGCCAGCGCCAACGTCAACGTCGAACTCAGCGAGCCATTGATATGAGCCTGGATTACCTGTCAGTGCGCGTGACGCACGTGATTGAAGAGACCGCCGACAGCCGCTCCCTGGCGTTCGAAGTGCCCGAAGAGCTGATCGAGCGTTTCCGCTATCGCCCCGGGCAGTTTCTGACCCTGCGGGTGCCGCACGAAGGTGGCTGGTTACCGCGCTGCTACTCGCTGTCGAGTACGCCGCTGCTCGACGAGCCGCTCAGGGTCACGATCAAACGGGTGCGTGACGGGCGCGCCTCGAATTGGCTCTGCGACAACGTGCAAGCGGGAGACCGTTTGCAGGTGCTGGTGCCTGCCGGGGTTTTTGTACCGCGCCATCTGGACGCCGACCTGCTGTTGTTTAGCGGTGGCAGCGGGGTGACCCCGATACTGTCGATCCTGCGTTCGGCGTTGTTGGCAGGTTCCGGACGAATTCTGCTGATCTACGCCAACCGTGACGAAGCCTCGGTGATCTTCCGCGACGAGCTCAAGGCCCTGGCCAGTGCGCACCCACAGCGCTTGCAAGTGGTGCATTGGCTGGACTCCGTTCAAGGCATTCCGGCGGTCAGTCAACTGACGGAGCTGGCTCGTCCGTTTGCCCAGGCCGAGGCGTTTATCTGCGGCCCCGGTCCGTTCATGGATGCCGCCGTAAGCGCCTTGCAGAGCCTGGATATGCCGGCCGCAAAGGTCCATGTCGAACGCTTCGTTTCGTTGCCCGAGGAGGGTGAGGTCCAAGCGCCGGTCGCCGTCGATACCAGCCGCCCGGGTAGTCAGCTTTCCGTGCGCCTGGACGGCGAAGAGTTCGAGGTGCCCTGCGCCGAAGGTGAAACCCTGCTCGATGCCATGCGCAGGGCGGGTCTGCAACCCCCGAGTTCCTGCCTGGTCGGCTCCTGCGCCACCTGTATGTGCACCGTCGAAAGTGGCGAGGTGCAGATGCTGCGCAACGATGCCCTCGATCAACACGAGATCGATCAGGGCTGGACGCTGGCCTGCCAGTCGCTGGCCCGCAGCGAGCACCTGCGGGTGCTCTTTCCCGAATAACCCGATAGCCGAGTTTGTCACTATGACTGCATGTTCTGCATTGCCGGGCACCTTGTCTGCCTGGAACCCTTTGCCCTTGTCGATTCCCGCCTTGCTGTTCGCCAGTGCCGAGCGCTTCGCTGGTCGGGCGGCCATCGAAGAAGACGGTCTGGCCACCGACTACCGGGATTTACCGGCACTGGCACTCGGCGTGTGCCGCAGCCTGATGGCGCTGGGTATCGGCGCTGGCGACCGAGTGGCGATCTGGGCGCCGAACTGCCGCGACTGGGTCATCGCGGCTCTGGGCGTGCATTGCGCAGGTGCTGTACTGGTTCCGATCAACACCCGCATGAAAGGCGCCGAGGCTGCGGATATTCTGGCGCGCAGCCATGCGCGAGTGCTGATGATGCAGGGCGATTTTCTGGGCCTGGACTACCAGGCGATGCTGGCGCCGCTGCGTCCGGCGAGTCTGGAGCACCTGGTGGTGTTCGGTACCACGCAACCGCAGTT
The DNA here is from genome assembly GCF_058145095.1 of Pseudomonas sp. MDV22-iso1. Classification (NCBI taxonomy): domain Bacteria; kingdom Pseudomonadati; phylum Pseudomonadota; class Gammaproteobacteria; order Pseudomonadales; family Pseudomonadaceae; genus Pseudomonas; species Pseudomonas sp. MDV22-iso1. The sequence goes on along the minus strand of NZ_JBYVMF010000003.1, from coordinate 86,321 downwards.
GGCCACGGACCTGGGTTGGGAAGGTTTTCTCGCCAAGGGTGAATCGGTCAGCGAATTGCAAGCCCGCCAGCGTGCAGTCGCCGTCGATCCGCGGGACTTGTCCGACCTGCTCTTCACCTCCGGCACCACCGGCAAACCCAAGGGCGTGATGAGTGCCCATGGGCAAACCCTGCGGGCGTACAACGAATATGTCAGGGTCATCGGCCTGCGGCCGGGTGACCGTTACCTGATCATCAATCCGTTCTTCCATGCCTTTGGCTACAAGGCCGGCTGGCTGACCTGCCTGCTGGCCGGCGCAACCATCCTGCCCCATGCGGTGTTCGATGCCGAAGCGGTGTTCCAGCGCATCGCCGCCGAGCGCATCAGCGTATTGCCAGGGCCGCCGACGCTTTATCTGTCGATGCTCGCGCACCCGCGCCTGGCCGAGACCGACCTGTCGAGCCTGCGCATTGCCGTGACGGGATCATCGACCATCCCGCCGGTGCTGATCGAACGCATGCGCAAAGAACTGGGGGTCGCCGTGGTGACTACGGCCTACGGCCTGACCGAATGCGGCGGCCTGGCAACCATCTGCAACCCGGATGATCCCGCCGGCATCGTCGCGGCCACCAGTGGACGGGCGATCGAAGGCACTGAAGTGTGCATCCGGTCGACAGACAACCAACCGCTAGCGGCGGGTGAGTCAGGGGAAATCTGCCTGCGCGGTTTTCACGTGATGCGCGGTTACTTCAACGACCCCGAGGCCACGGCCCAGGCCATCGATGCCGACGGCTGGCTGCACACCGGTGATATTGGCAACCTGGACGCCCACGGCAACCTGCAAATCACCGATCGGCTCAAGGACATGTTTATTGTCGGAGGCTTCAACTGCTACCCGGCAGAGATCGAGGCCGGCTTGATCGAACACCCGGCCATCGCGCAGGTCGCGGTGATCGGCGTGGCGGATGAACGCATGGGGGAAGTGGGTTGCGCCTGCGTGGTGTTGCGTCAGGACCGGGAGCTGGACGAGCCATCGCTGATCGCCTGGGCGAGAGAACGCATGGCCAACTACAAGGTGCCGCGCCAGGTTCGTTTCTTCACGGCGCTGCCGGTGAATGCGTCGAACAAGGTCGTCAAAAGCGAGTTGCGCGACGCGGTGGCGGGCTAAGGCTGAATAGCCCGCCGCTGCACTCAGCGTCCCTCGAACTGCGCAGGCCTTTTATCGATAAAGGCCTGCATGCCTTCCTTCTGATCCCGCGAGGCAAACAACAAGGCATTGGCCTTGCGTTCCAGCGCCAGGCCCGTCTCCAGCGGAGCGTCCATGCCGGCGAGGATGACTTCCTTGATTTGCTCGGCGGCCAGTGGCGGCATGGCGGCAATGACCTGGGCCAGTTTCAAGGCATGGGCTTGCACCTGATCGTCCTCTGTCACCTCACTGACCAGACCGGAAATCCACGCTTCTTGCGCTGTGATCGGCTGACCGGTCAACGCCATGCGCATGGCTTTGGCCTTGCCCACCGCGCGTACCAGGCGCTGGGTGCCGCCAATGCCGGGCATGATGCCGATGCGGATCTCCGGCTGGCAGAAACGCGCACTGTGCCCGGCCACAATGATGTCGGCGAGCATCGCCAGCTCGCAGCCCCCGCCATAGGCATAGCCGCAAACCGCCGCGATCACCGGCTTCGGGCAATGCTGGATGGGCGCCCAGACCCGTTCGGTATGGCGCTGGTAAATATCGATCGGACCCACTCCTGCCAGGCTGTTGATATCGCCACCGGCGGCGAACACCTTGTCGCCGCCGGTCAGCAGGATGCAGCGCACCTCGGGGTTGTTCCCCAATTCAATGAAGTAGTGCGACAGCAGTGCCTGCAGTTCCAGGCTCAGGGCATTGGTGGCGTGCGGGCGGTTGAGCCGCACCAGGGCGACTCCAGGGGCCGGGTACTCCAGCAGCACGGGCGCGGTCAGTGAGTCAGACATGATCAACCTCAGGTAATAGGCACCGCAGAGCCGGCGCCATTTGGCGGATTGTTGCGAGCGTGGCGCTGCACTTCATCGTCCGTTCAGACGACGTGGCCGAGCGGTTTTGTCCCTAGAGTGACCCTCAACACAAGCATGAGGAGCGTGCCATGAGTGGTCACTCGGGGCTGGATTACAACGGCAAGGTGGTATTGGTCACCGGCGGAACCAAGGGCATCGGTGCGGGTATTGCCCGCAGCTTTCTCGCCGCGGGTGCCAGGGTCATCGTGTGTGGGCGCAATGAGCCTGAGCAAGTGCCGGGCGTGGCGGATGCGCAGGCGGATTTCATGGTCGCCGACGTGCGTGACCAGGCTTCCTTGCAAGGCCTGTTTGAACGTATCCGCAGCGAATACGGGCGCCTCGATGTGCTGATTAACAACGCCGGCGGAAGCCCGTCAGCGGATGCCGCCAGCGCCTCTCCACGGTTTCATGAGGGGATTATCCGCCTCAATCTGATTGCCCCGCTCAACGTCGCCCAGCAAGCCAACCTGCTGATGCAAAGCCAACCCGAGGGCGGTTGCATCGTCTTTATCGGCAGCATCAGCGGTCTGCGTGCCTCGCCGGGGACTGCGGCTTACGGCGCGGCCAAGGCCGGCGTGCTGGCTCTGGTCCAGTCGCTGGCGGCGGAATGGGCGCCCAAGGTTCGGGTCGTGGCCGTGAGCCCGGGGCTGGTGCGTACCGAATTGGCCCACGTGCACTACGGCGATGAGGCCGGAATCGCCGCCGTCAGTGCCGGTATCCCGGCAGGGCGCATGGCGGTGCCGGAAGACATCGGCAACGCCTGCCTGTACATCGCTTCCGCGCTGGCCACATACGCCAGCGGTTGTAATTTGTTGCTCCACGGTGGCGGTGAACGCCCGGCTTATCTCGGTGCTGCGCAGGTTGCGCCGCACTGATCGACCCACGTCGGCGTTGCAATACCGGGCGCCACTTTGAACACGCAGGAGACGAACTTGGCTGATCCAGAATTGCTATCCAAAGTACGCGCCCTGGTTGGGCGCCAATACGGTCGCGTGAACGCCTGGGACGAAGTCAATGCGCCGATGATTCGCCAGTGGTGCGAAGTCATCGGCCTTGAAAACCCGCTCTACACCGACCCCTTGACGGCCGCCACCAGCTGCAATGACGGCATTATCGCGCCGCCCCCCATGCTGCAGATCTGGTGCATGGAAGGCTTTCACATCAACAACTACGCGCCGGGCTCGACCACCGACAATCCCTATGAGGTGCTCGTCCTGATCGAGAGCTACGGCTACCCGTCGGTGGTGGCGGTGAACTCGGAGCTGACCTTCGAACGCAATGTGCGCCTGGGTGAAAAGCTCTACTACACCACGCGACTGGATTCCGTCGGCGAGGAAAAAACCACCGGCCTGGGGACCGGCTTTTTTGTCACTCTGGTCATGACCTACTACTCGCAACAGGCCTCGGGCGACGAAAAGGTCGGCGAGCTGTTGTTCCGGGTCTTCAAGTTTCGCCCGGCCAACGTGGCAAAAGTCGAGGCGCCAGCACAGGCCAGCGTCGAGCCCGTAGTCGCCAAGCGGCCAGCTCCCGGCATGAGCGACGACACCCGGTTTTTCTGGGACGGCTGCAAGGAAGGCAAGTTGTTGATCCAGCGCTGCACTCAGTGCGCCACCTTGCGTCATCCGCCGGCACCGGTGTGTATCGAGTGTCACTCCTTTGACTGGGACACCCTTCAGGCCAGCGGCAAGGGGCGGTTGTATTCCTTCGTCGTCATGCACTACCCGCAAGTGGCGCCTTTCGATCATCCCAATCCGATCGGTCTGATCGAGCTGGACGAAGGCGTGCGCCTGATCGCCGGCCTGGCGGGCGTCAAGTGTGAAGACATTAGCATCGGTCAGCGTTTGCAGGTCGAGTTCCAGACCTTCGACGACGATCTGGCGTTGCCTTTGTTCCGGCCGTTGGCAGAGTAGGGGGCGGTATGGATTTTGAACTCAATGAAGACCAGCGTGCCATTGCCGAAATGGCGGGCAGCCTGATGAGCGACTACTGCACCGACGAGCGCCTGCGTGACTGGGATCTTTCGGGGCAGGCCTATATGCAGGACCTTTGGACCAGTTGTGTGGAAACCGGCCTCCATGCCCTGGCCATCCCCGAAGCGGCCGGTGGCAGCGGGCTGGGAATGACCGAGCTGATGCAAATCCTCGATGCCCAGGGCGGTGCTCTGGCGCAGGTTCCGCTGTGGCGGCACCAGCTGGCGGCGGCCACGCTGGCCGAATTCGGCGATGCCTCATTGGCGCCGTGGGTCGAGCAGGCCGTGGCAGCCACCGGTTTGCTGACCTTGACCCTGAATGGCCTGACGAGCGTGCGCGGCATCGAACTTCAGGCCAGCGCCGAGGCCGACGGCTGGCGCCTCAACGGACGGATTGCGGCGCTGGCCCTGGCCGAACAATCGATGGCTGCACTGGTGTTGGCCCAGGTCATGGGCCAGCCACGGCTGGTACTGATTGACCTGCTTCAGGCGGGAATCAGCAGCGTGCCAGGGGTCATGACCCATGGCGAAGCCGTGGCTGACCTGAGCTTTGAAGGCGTTGCCCTGAACAAGCATCAGGTGCTACCCGTGGCCGCGCTGGACTGGCTGGCACCGCGTGCCATTGCCGCCCTGGCGTCGCTGCAACTGGGCGTCAGCGCCGAGCAGGTTCACCGCACCGTGGCCTATGTCAGCGAGCGCCAGCAGTTCGACCGCAGCATCGGCAGTTTTCAGGCCGTGCAAATGAGCATGGCCGACACACACGTCCACCTTGAAGTGCTGCGCAGTGCGCTGTGGCAATTGTGCTATCGCCTGGACGCCGGTCTGCGGGCACCTTCCGAGGCCCTGGCGACAGCGTACCTGGCGTGCGAAGCCGGGCACCGCATCGGGCACAACGCACAGCATGTGCACGGCGGTATCGGCGTCGACCTGACGTACCCGATCCACCGGTTCCTGTATTGGAGCCGGGCATTGAGCAGTGCATTGGGAGGATCGTCGGTGATCCTGGAACGTCTCGGCGACTGGCTGAGCGATAACGACACCTTGGGATGGAAATATGACCTCGATGAACACCAAGCGCTTTGAAGATGTACGCACCGGCGAACAACTGCCCGAGCTGACGATTCCGATCACGGTCGGCCTGATTGCTGGCGGAGCGATTGCCACCCGTGACTACTTTCCCGGCCACCATGACCTGGAGGCGGCTCGCGAACTGGGCTCGCCGAACATCTTCATGAACATCCTGACCACCAACGGCCTGGTGCAACGCTTCATCGAGCAATGGAGCGGTCCGCAGGTGCAGTTCCGTTCGCTGAAAATCAAGCTGGGCGCGCCGAACTATCCCGGCGACAGCATGATCTTCAGCGGCGAAGTGACCTATCAGGATGCCGCTACACGCAGCCTGGTCGTGACCCTCAAGGGCAAAAATTCCATGGGCAATCACGTGACCGGAACGGTCGCGCTGGTTCTGCCCTAATTCGCGGGAGACATCAAAGATGACGAATTCGTCGATTTCCGGGCGCGCCGCCATTGTCGGGCTGGGCGCGACCGAGTTTTCCAAGAATTCCGGACGCACTGAGCTGCGCCTGGCCATGGAAGCGACCCTGGCAGCACTCAAGGACGCCGGGATCGATCCCAGCGAGGTTGAGGGCTTTAGCTCCTATTCGGTCGACAAGGTGCCGGAGTACGAAATTGCCCGCCTGCTGGGCTGTAAAGACGTGAAGTTCTTCTCCCAGGTGCCCCACGGTGGCGGCGCCGCCTGCGGACCGGTGATGCACGCCGCGATGGCGGTGGCCACCGGCGTGGCGAAGGTGGTGGTGGTTTATCGGGCGATGAACGAACGCTCCTGGTACCGCTTCGGCACCGGCAGTTACGGCTTCGCCTCGACGCCGACATTCGAGAATGTCAATTACGGCTGGTACATGCCCCACGGCTTTCACACACCGGCGGCCTGGGTCGGGATGTTCGCTCAGCGTTACATGCACACCTACGGCGCGACCTCCGAGGACTTCGGCCGGGTTGCAGTTGCGGTACGTGATTTCGCCGCGACCAACCCCCAGGCGTTTTTCTATGGCAAGCCGATCACCCTTGAAGAGCACCAGGCCTCGCGCTGGATCTGCGAGCCGCTGCACTTGCTTGACTGCTGCCAGGAGTCGGATGGCGCGGTGGCCATGGTCATCACCTCGGCGGAGCGAGCCAAAGACCTGCCGCAAAAACCGGTGATCATCAAGGCCGGCGCCCAGGGCATCGCCGCCGGGCAGCAAGTGATGACGTCTTACTACCGGGATGACATCACTGGCCTGCCGGAAATGGGTGTGGTCGCCAAGGAGCTGTACAGCCAGTCGGGTCTGGGCCCGGACGCTTTTCAAACTGCGGTGATCTATGACCACTTCACGCCATTTGTACTGGCGCAACTGGAAGAGTTCGGCTTTGCCGAGCGCGGCGAAGCCAAGGAATTCATTCGTGCCGGGCACCATGCCCGTGGCGGAAAACTGCCGATCAACACCCATGGCGGACAGTTGGGCGAAGCCTACATTCACGGCATGAACGGCATCGCTGAAGCGGTGCGTCAGGTCCGTGGTACGGCGGTCAACCAGGTGGACAGTGTGGAAAACGTGTTGGTGACCGCCGGAACCGGCGTGCCGACCAGTGGCCTGATTCTCGGCGCGGTATAAGGAGCGTCCCATGTTCGTCGATCTCACCCCCGAACAACGTGCTCTGCGGCTCAAGGTCCGGGACTATTTCCAGAACCTGATGACCCCCGAGCTACGCCTGCAAATGCGTGGTACCGAAGGCGGCGAACTGTTCCGCCGCACCATCGCCCAGATCGGCCGTGATGGCTGGCTGGCCGTTGGCTGGCCCAAGGCCTATGGCGGCCAGGGTTATGCCGCCACCGAGCAGTTGATTTTCTTCGAAGAAGCCAACATTGCCGGCGCGCCGTTGCCCTTCGTGACCATCAGCACCGTCGGCCCGGCCTTGATGGCGCATGGCTCGGCGCTGCAAAAAGAAAAATTCCTGCCCGGCATCGCCGCCGGTGACATCAACTTTGCCATCGGCTATTCCGAAGCCAGCGCCGGCAGCGACCTGGCGGTGCTCAAAACCGCTGCGCGCGAAGATGCCGACGGCTTCCTGGTCAATGGCAGCAAGCTCTGGACCTCGGGCGCCGACTCGGCCGATTACATCTGGCTGGCGGCACGTACCGACCCGGAACAGGCGCGGCACAAAGGTATCTCGATCCTGATTCTTGATACTCAGGCCGAAGGCTTCTCCAGCACCCTGATTCCGACGTCCGGTAACCCCACGGCCGCCACGTATTACGATAACGTGCGGGTGCCCCGGAACATGCTGGTGGGGGAGTTGCACGGCGGCTGGAAACTCATCACCGCACAACTCAATCACGAACGCCTGGGGCTGGGAGCGTGGTCCGACAAAGTCGTCAGCCTGTTCAGCCGGGTCTACCTGTGGGCACGTTGCGCCGATGAGCAGGGCCATCGCGCCACCGACCATAGCTGGGTCAGGCGCGACCTGGCCGAATGTTATGCAAGGCTTGAAGCCATGCGCCTGATCAACTTTCGCATCGCTGCCGATCTCGAACGCGACCGTGTCGACGTCGCCCTGGCTTCCACCACCAAGGTCTTCGGCTCGGAGTCGGCGATCGAGATCCTGCGCAAGTTGTCGGCCATCGTCGGTGCCAGTGGCCTGACCCGTGCAGGTTCGGCGGCCGCCTATTTACTCGGGGAACTTGAATACGAAGTACGGGCGTCGGTTAACCTGACGTTCGGTGGCGGTACCAATGAAATCCAGCGCGAGCTGATCGCCCAGTTTGGCCTGGGAATGCCGCGCACCAGACGTTGAACCACAGACGTTGAGCCTAGCGGTACCCTTGAAACGAATAACAATAACGTCCCTTTCAGGTGAACGAATGAGTGCAATCGAACAATTCCGGCAAGCGACGCGCCAATGGCTGGAAGCCAATTGCCCACCGTCGCTGCGCACCGCCACTCCCGAGGGCGAACTGGTCTGGGGTGGAAGTCAGATCACCTTCCCCAGCGACGACGCCCGCGTCTGGTTCGAACGCATGCGCGACAAAGGCTGGTTCTGTCCGCAGTGGCCCAGCGAGTATGGCGGTGGCGGACTGAGTGCCGAATACAACGCAGTTCTGGAAAGCGAACTGCGTCGGCTCAAATGTCGGCCGGCGCAAATCAATCTGGGTATCTGGATGCTCGGCCCGGTGCTTCTGGAGTTCGGCAGCGAAGCGCAGAAACAGGCGTTGTTGCCGCCGATGTGCCGTGGCGAAGTGCGCTGGTGCCAGGGCTTTTCCGAGCCCAATGCCGGCTCTGACCTCGCCAGCCTGAAAACTTCGGCGGTCGCCGATGGCGATGACTTCGTGGTCAACGGCACCAAGATCTGGACCTCCTACGGCGATAAATCCGACTGGATGTACGCCCTCGTACGCACCGACCTCAAGGCGGCCAAGCACCAGGGCATCAGCCTGATTGTGCTGGACATGAAAAGTCCGGGCGTCAGCGTCTCGCCGATTGATCTGATCAGCGGCAAGTCGGCGTTCTGTCAGGTGTTCTTTGACAACGTCCGGGTTCCGCAGAGCCAGTTGATCGGGCCACTCAATGGTGGCTGGAACCTGGGCAAGAGCCTGTTGCAGCACGAGCGCAAGGCGATGTCCAAGTTCGGCGAATTCAGCCTGCCGACGCACTTTCATCTACTGCCCTTGATCGAGCGCTACTTGCCAGACAGCCCGTCACCCGCTGACCAGGCCCTGCGTGCCCGCGCCCAGGCCTGTGCAATGGATGAGCATGCCTACAACCTCACCGTGCAGCGCATGGGCGAGGAGGCCAGGGCGGGCCTGGACATCAGCGCGATCATGGCGATCATGAAGCTGGTGCACACCGAGCAGGAGCGCGACAAGTTCGAGATCCTTCTCGATGCCCTCGGCTACCGCGCATTGGGCGTTGAAGGCGAGCCGTTCAGCAGCCAGGAACTGGCCATCACCCGAGGCTGGCTCAACAGCTATGCCTTGACCATCTCTGGCGGTTCGTCGGAGGTGCAGTTGAATGTCATCGCCAAGCGGGTCTTGAACCTGCCGAGTGTTTAAGGGGAAATTGACCATGAGTCTGGTGTATAGCGAAGAGCAACGCCTGTTGGCGGACAGTGCCCGCGAGTTCCTGGCGGCGCGCAGCCCGGTGACGGCACAGCGACGCCTGCGAGACGAGGCGTGCGCGCCTGGTTACGATCTGCAGCTGTGGCAAGACGCCGTGGGCCTGGGCTGGAGCGGCATCCCGTTCCCCGAGGCGCTCGGCGGACTGGAATTTGGCTGCATGGGCCTGGGGCCGATTTTCGAGGCCATGGGGAGAAATCTTTCCGCCTCACCGCTGCTATCCAGCGTGGTGCTCGGTGGCTCGCTGATTCATCTGGCGGGGTCTGCCGCGCAGCAGGATCAATGGCTGAGCGCGTTGATAAGTGGTGAACGGCGTCTGGCCCTGTCTCTGGAAGAAAAACCGCGTCACGGGCCGGTGTACACGGCGTTGACGGCGACCGCCGAGGCCGGTGGTTATCGCCTGGACGGTGAGAAGTTTTTCGTCATCGATGGCCTGGGTGCCGATGCCTATCTGGTTGCTGCACGCACCAGCGGCCAGGCGGGCGAAGAGCAGGGCATCAGTGTGTTTCTGGTGCCGGCAGACGCGCCGGGTCTGGAGGTCAGTGCGCTGTCGTTGATCGACTCGCGCAATTGCGCGCAGCTGCGTTTGCGTGGGGTACAACTGGGCAGCGACGCCTTGCTCGGTGCAGTGGGAGCCGCGTGGCCAGCTCTGGACGAAGCGCTGGATCGCGGCCGTGCGTGCCTGGCTGCAGAGCTGCTGGGCGCTGCCGAGCAGTTGTTCGCTCTGACCCTGGATTACCTCAAGACCCGCGTCCAGTTTGATGCTCCCATCGGCTCGTTCCAGGCCTTGCAACATCGTGCGGCGCGCTTGCACGTGGAACTGCAACTGGCCCGTAGCACGGTGATGGCGGCATTGTCGGCCCTCGACGACGGCGCCTTGACCGCAGCCGAACGGGGTCGCCTGGTGAGCCTCGGTAAATGGAAAACGGGCGAAGTCGCGGCCCTCGTCAGCAATGAAGCGGTGCAGATGCACGGCGGTATCGGTGTCACTGACGAACTGGACGTAGGCCTTTATCTCAAGCGAATTCGCGTGGCCCAGACGTGCCTGGGCGACAGTGATTTCCACTGTGCGCGCTACGCCGCTTTCGAGTCTTTGGAGAAGTAAAAAATGAAGCTGGAACAGTGGCGCAACGCCTGGCAGCAGTTGATTGGCCCGGGATCGCCGTACGAGGTAGTGACTTCGCCTGACGATAGCCTGCGGTATTTTCGCCATGCACCGCGTAACTTGCTCGATGCCATCGACGCAGGCCGCGTGCACGGTGAGCGTGAGTTTCTGGTGTGGGAGCAGCAACGGCTCACGTTCGCCGGTTTTTTCGATCAGGTCGACCGGCTGGCCGCACAACTGTCCCATCGTTTTGACGTGAAGCAGGGCGATCGCGTGGCCATTGCCCTGCGTAACCAGCCGGCCTGGCTGGTGGCTTTTGTGGCGGTGCAAAAATGCGGTGCGGTGTGTGTGCCCCTGAACAGTTGGGGCCTGCGCGACGAGCTGTTCCATGGCCTGCAGGACAGTGGCGCGCAAGTGTTGGTGTGCGACGAGCCGCGCCTGCAATTGCTGGCGGGCGACTTGCTCAACGAAGGGCTGGTGAGCATTGTGGTCGGCGTGCCCCAAGGGCAAACGCTGCCCGCCAGCTGCCAGCGTTTCGAGGCATTGATCGAGGCCCCAATGCTGACGTTGCCGGCCATTACCATCGAGCCCGAAGACCCGGCGCTGATCCTCTATACCTCGGGCACTACCAGTCGGGCCAAAGGTGTGCTGTCGACCCATCGCGCCATCTGTCAGGCGCTGACAGCCCTGGAGTTCCAGTCAGCGTTCTGTGCCATGAGTTCGCCCGAGCGGATCCAGGCAGTGATCGACAGCGGCCTGTCGCCGACCAACCTGATGGCGGTGCCGCTGTTCCATGTCAGCGGTCTGCACGCGCAGTTTTTGCTGGCGCTGCGCAGCGGGCGACGCTTGTTGCTGATGTACAAGTGGGACGTCGACAAAGCCTTCGACCTGATTCGCGATGAGCGCTGCACCCAGTTCAACGGTGCGCCGGTGATGATGCAGCAATTGCTTGGCTCGCCACGCTTTGACAGCGCCGACAGCGACAGCCTCTACGGTCTGGGCCTGGGCGGTGCGCTGGCACCCAGCCGGCTGTTGGCGCAAATCAGCAAGCGCAAACCCAAGGCCATCGGCGGCAGTGGTTACGGCCTGACAGAGAGCAATGGCATCGGCGCTGCGGTGGGCGGGGACCAGTTCGTGTACAAGCCGGATTCAGTAGGCTGGCCGCTGCCAATCGTCGATGTGTGCATCGGGCCCGATCCATACTCGCCGTTGCCCGCCGGGCACAGTGGCTTGATCTGGCTGCGCTCGTCGACACTGATGAGCGCCTATTGGCGGTTGCCCGAAGCCAGTGCCCAGACCCTGCAGGATGGCTGGCTGGACACCGGTGACATCGGCCTGCTGGACGAGGAGGGTTTTCTCTACATCACCGACCGGGCCAAGGACCTGATCAACCGGGCCGGTGAAAAAATATCCGCCAGTGAAGTGGAGTCGTGCATCTGCGAAATGCCCGGGGTCATTGAGGCCGCCGCCTTTGCGATGGCCGATGAGGAACTGGGCGAGCGCCTGGTCCTGGTGCTGCGCAGCGAATGTCATCCACCACCCAGCCACGAGCAGGTGTGTGCCTTTATCGGCCAGCGCCTGGCTGCCTACAAGGTACCGGGCGAGGTGCACACGCAACACGAGCCACTGCCGCGCAATGCCTCTGGCAAATTGATCAAGGCGCAACTTAAGGAATTGTTGGTCAGTGCCTGACTGATTAGTCTTTCCGGACGATGTTCTCCCCAGCAGATCAGGAACAATGGAGTACCCCAGTAGTCCTGGTCTGCGAAGGAGCCAATCGATGAAAATAACAACAAGAGGCGTGATGTTCGTAGCGGCGGTGGCCGTCAATGTCGGCCTGCAAGGCAACGCACTTGCGCAAGTGTCGCCCGAAGAGGCGGCCAAGCTTGGCAAGGAGCTGACCTGTGTTGGTGCCGAGAAAGCCGGAAACGCCGAAGGCACCATCCCCCCTTACACCGGCAAATACCTGGGCGAAGTTCCAGGCTGGAAGCATGTGAGGTTTTCCGGCGATCAACCGGTTGACCCGTATGCCAGCGAAAAGCCGATCCTGGTGATCACCGCGCAGAACATGAGCCAGTACGAAAGCCATTTGACCGAAGGTCAGAAGGCACTGCTCAAGCGCTATCCGACGACGTACAAGATGAACGTCTACCCAGGTCACCGTGATTTCCGTTACCCGGATTACGTGTGCGACCGGGCGATGAAAAACGCTTTGAGCGCCAAACTGGTCGACGACGGCATGGGCATCGAAGGAATTGGCCAGATACCGTTCCCGATCCCGAAAAACGGTATGGAACTGCTGTGGAACCACCAGTTGCCTGCGCGTGCCTACACCGAGGAAAAGGTCAGCGACCTGGCGTCCGTACTGCCTAACGGCAGCATCGGTTGGGGCCGCGCTTATGCGCGCAACCTCTCGCAAGCCAACTCACCGACGGTCGAGCCAAAAACCGCCGGCGCGGTGCAGGCCATGAGCTGGAACACCACGCTGAAACCGGCACGGGACAACGGTGTCGTGAGTATTTCCCAGGAACCCTACAACTTCCTCACCAACCCGCGTCAGGCCTGGAGCTACAGCCCGTCCACCCGGCGTGTGCGGCAGTTGCCGGGCTACGGTTACGATCAACCGATGATCGGCACCAACGGCACCATGACCGTCGACGAAGACCGTCTCTACAACGGCTCGCCCGAGCGCTTCAACTGGACGCTGGTGGGCAAGCGTGAAATCTACGTGCCGGCCAACGCGTTCAAACCGAATGCCGGCGACATCAAATACGCCGACATCCTCACCCCTAACCACCCAAACCCCGATTACATGCGCTATGAGCTGCGTCGTGTCTGGGTGCTCGAGGCCAAGTTGAAAGAGGGGTACCGCCATGTCTATGGCAAGCGTGTGCTGTTCATCGATGAAGACACCTGGAACTCGGTGGTTTCGGACAACTATGACAGCCGTGGCGCGTTGTGGAAGCACGCGATGATCAACTACTACTACCACCCGGACATGAGTGCCTGGCAGGCCGGTTCGCAGTTTTTCATGGACCTGAACTCAGGGCAGTACACCGGCTACGCCATGACCAACGAATCGAAGAAGGGACCGATTCTCAACGAAGCAAAATTCACCCCGGACATGTACACCGCCGATGCGGCACGTGCGATGGGACGCTGATTGCACTGATCGTTTGAGCCAAAAAAAACCCAGGTGAAAACCTGGGTTTTTTTTCATCTATACACACCATCCCTGGATACGAATTGAATGACACCACCCATTCCTTGTGGGAGCGAGCCTGCTCCCACATTGTGAACTTGCCGAGCCCAAAACATGTGTGCATCGCCGATCCCCGGTAGGAGCGAGCCTGCTCGCGATGGCGGTGGATCAGGCAATGATGATGTCGACTGACCAGACGCCATCGCGAACAGGCTCGCTCCTACATCGGGATTTCTGCCGAGCACAAAACATGTGTGCATCGCCGATCCCCTGTAGGAGCGAGCCTGCTCGCGATGGCGGTGGATCAGGCAATGATGATGTCGACTGACCAGACGCCATCGCGAACAGGCTCGCTCCTACATCGGGATTTCTGCCGAGCACAAAACATGTGTGCATCGCCGATCCCCTGTAGGAGCGAGCCTGCTCGCGATGGCGGTGGATCAGGCAATGATGATGTCGACTGACCAGACGCCATCGCGAACAGGCTCGCTCCTACATCGGGATTTCTGCCGAGCACAAAACATGTGTGCATCGCCGATCCCCTGTAGGAGCGAGCCTGCTCGCGATAGCGGTGGATCAGGCAGTCATGATGTCGACTGACCAGACGCCATCGCGAGCAAGCCCGCTCCCACATTGTTTTGTGTCGACTGAAACTTATCGGGACGCCACGAACCCTGTGGGAGCCGGGCATGCCCGCGATGGCGGTGGTTCAAACAATGATGATGTCGACTGACCAGACGCCATCGCGAGCAGGCTCACTCCCACATTGGGATCTTTGCCGAGCACAAGTAAGTGTGCATCGCCGATTCCCTGTGGGAGTGGAGTACTGATCTGTAGAGGCATGTGCGTCCAGAAGATCAGCAGCCTCAGGCCTCTCGTCCCGCGCGATGGCCGGCGGCGATGGCGCCTTCGATGTAGCCCAGGCTTTGGCAGTCACCAATGCTGACGACCTTGAGCCCGGCACTGCTCAGCGCATCGCCCAGGGTGGTATCTGGCGTTGCTCCGCTGGCCAGTACCACCGAGTCACCCGGTACTTCGGCGGCTTCGCCGTCGGCGGTTCGATAGCGCACGCGATTGCCCTCGATGGCGGTGACGGTTACGCCGGTCAACAGCTGACCGCCATGCACGCGGATGCCGTGCAGCACGCGCCAGCGACGCACGATCGCCAGTTCCCGGCCCAGGTGATCGGTGCTTTCAAGCACACACACCTGACGCCCGCGGGCGATCAGGAATTCCGCCAGTTCCAGCCCGACCAATCCACCTCCGACAATGGTCACGCGCTTGCCCAGCGGCATCCAGACGCGTGACAACTTCTGCATCGCCTCGGTACTGTCGGTGACGCCGATCAGGTTGCCGGCCTTCATCAAGGTGCGTTGCGTCAGCGACAGCTTGCGTTTGGCGATCTCCTCGGCGCGGTCACCGGTCATCAGGCGGCGCAGTTCATCACCGCTCCACACGTGATTCTGATCGGCGCCGGGAATATCCGGAGCCGCGCGCTGGGCGCCGGTGGCCACAATTACTTGATCGACGCCCCGGTCGCGCAGCAAGGCCGCGTCCACGCTGGTTTCCAGCTGCACATCAATGGGCAACTGCCGGACCTGGTACAGCAGATTGTCCAGCAGGCGTCCATTCTCGGGGTAAGCCAGGGCGGCAAAAAACAGCGTGCCACCCAAACGGTCACTGCGCTCGAACAGCGTCACCCGGTGCCCGCGCAAAGCCGCCACACGTGCCGCTTCAAGGCCCGCCGGGCCGCCACCGATGACCGCTATATGTTGCGCAGTGCTCACCGGGCCGATGATGCGCTCGGCTTCATGCCCGGTTTGCGGATTGACCGCGCATTTGACCCGCTCATTGATAAAGATCTGGCTGACGCACACATAGCAATAAATGCACGGACGAACAGCCTGCACCTGACCGGATAGCAGCTTATTCGGCAACTGCGGATCGGCCAGCAATTTGCGGCCCATGGCGATGAAATCACAGTGTTGCGCGGCAATCGCCGACTCGCCGACCTCCGGTTCGATACGCCCGACGGCAATCACCGGGATGCTCACGCACTGCTTGATTGCAGCGGTCCATTCGAGAAAAGCGCCGGGCTTTTGTACCAGCGGTGCCTCGGTAAACGCCACGCCACTGGTGGTCGCGGCATAGGCCGAGACACTGACCGCATCGGCGCCAGCGATTTGCGCCAGTCGTGCTACCGCCTTGGCATCTTCGAGGGTGATGCCACCGGGGGTGAGCATCTCTTCGGCATCCAGACGCAGCCACACGCCAAAGCCTGCACCCACTCGCGCACGCACGGCGGCCAGCACTTCAACCAACAGGCGCGCACGGTTTTCCAGCGAGCCGCCATAGGCATCCTCGCGGCGGTTGTAATAGGACGACAGAAACCCGGCGATGATGTAGTTGTGCGCGGCATGAATCTCCACGCCATCGAAGCCGGCGCGTTGCGCCCGTTCGGCGGCAGCAGCGAACCACTCGACCATCTGTGCGATGTCGTGCTGCTCCATCACCTGCATCTGTATTCCACCCTTGCGCCCACGCACCGCGCTGACAAACGAGGCCAGCTCTTCGGGTGTCAGGGCTTGCATCATGTCCGAGCTGCTGGCCGGGGGAATCGACGGCACCCACAGCGGCCGACCCGCGGCCATGTCGCGTATGGCGTTCTTGCCGGCGTGCTGCAGTTGCATGGCGATTTTCGCGCCGTGCTTGTGCACCCGCTCGGCCAGGCGGCTGAGGCCAGGAATGAACTCATCGGAAGAGACTCCGACCTGGTACGGTTCGGCAGTACCGGCGGGAAAAGCGATGGCGCACACGCCCATGATCAACAGCCCGGCGCCGCCCTCGGCACGCGCTTCGTAGTAGGCCTGGATACGTTCGCCACAGTGACCATCGGCTTCGGCAAAGTTGGAGCCCATGGGCGCCATGATGATGCGGTTACGCAGTTGGATAGGACCAATGCGGCCAGGGGCTAGCAAGTGGGAAAATTTTGTCATTGTTATGTTTGCCCTTAGTGGAGGCCTGTTCGTGCAACAGCGGCGCGGCTGCCGCTGTCGCAGGGCGCTTAGGCCTGGAGCAGGAACTCGAGGCAGGAACGGTTGAACAGCTCGCGGTGTTCCACCTGCACCCAGTGTCCGCATCGATTGAGCACAATAAAGCGGGCGTCCGGTGCGTTGTCGAGCACTTTCATGACGCCGCCGACCGGGTTGAAGTTGTCGTTGGTGCCCCAGAAACCGAGAATCGGCACGCGCAACTCTTCGAGGCGTTCGGTCATGTTCGGCACCATCATGGTCGAGAACAGACAGTGCGGCTGGTGACGGGCGACGGCAACGCGCTCGGCCAGCAGGCTGTCGGGCAGCTGCGAGGCATCGAACAGTTGCAGGCTCATGATCTGGCGCATCTTGTCGATGTCGAGCGGGCCAGCATTGAACAATTCGACCATGCGCTGAATGCCGATCTTGGCGAAGTAGGTGGCACGCTCTTCGACACCACCTGGTGCCATCAGGATCAGTTTTTCGATGAGTTGCGGTTCTGCCAGGCCCAGCCCGATCGCGATGGCGCCGCCCAGTGAGTTACCCAGCAAGGTGCATCGCTGTACGTCGAGGGCCTTGAGCAGACCGGAGACGGCACTGACGAAGAAATCCAGGTCGTAATTGATGTTGTCGGGTTTGTCCGAACGGCCGAAGCCGGGCAGGTCGATCACCAGGTTGCGAAAGCCTGCGGCGATGAAGTCGGGGTAATTGCCCTTGAAATTGCTGTAGCCACTGGCGCCTGGTCCACTGCCGTGCAACCACACCACGACGGGGCCGCTGCCTTCATCGAGGTAGTGCAGGCGCAGGCCACTGTCGAGGGTGACGAAATGGCCAATGGGCAACGGTAGGTCTTGTTCTGACATCTTCGAATCTCCATTCATCAGGCAGTTACTGCAGTTTCAGGGGCGGCAATCGGAGGTGCCGATCGCAAAATTTGAGCGCGGTAGCGGGGCAGGGCCATGCCCAGGAATACCGTCGAGAGCACCAGCATCGAGATTGAACTGGCCAGGGCATAGCGCAAGGCTTCGGCGCCCAGCACCGGTGCGAACAAATCACTGAGGACACCGATTAGCAGCGGGCCCACGCCAACACCCAGCAGGGTCATGGCCATGACGAAGATCGAGGTGGCTTGTGCCAGGCGGGCAGCCGGGAACAAATGGGTCACCGCGCCAAGGCACGGCGTCGCCCACCAGGTGCCGAAAAAAGCGAAGCCCGCATAGAACAGGAATGCGGTTGGCACCGGGGTGCTGCCCAGATGAAACAGAATGCCGGTTGGCCAGAGGAAATACGCCAGCCCGAACGGGATGCTGACTAGAGTGGCGAGCAGTGGCACGCCGATCTGCCAGCCAGCATCACGGCGGGCCATGCGATCAGAAATGATCCCGCAGGCCAGGGTGCCGAACGTGGCGCCCGTACCGCCGACCACGCCAACCAGAAAACCGGCGTCCTGCAGGCTCAAACCATGGGAGCGAATCAGGAAACTGGGGCTCCAGGTGCCGATTGCATAACCGGCAATAGCGCTGGAGGCACCGGTCAGTACCAGCCACAGAAATGACGGGGTTTCCATCAGCTTGGCCATGGTTTTGGCCCAGCCGTCCTGGATCACTTCAACCTTGATTTGCGGCTGGCTCGGCACTTTGGGGGCGCGCACCGTGAAGCTCAGCAACAGGCCGAGCAAGATCCCCGGTACGCCGATGATCAGGAACGCCGAACGCCAGCCGTACTGCTGGGCGATCCAGCCGCCTAGGCCGAGGCCGAAAATCGCGCCGAAACTTGATCCCAGCATGAGGATGGAGAGGGCGGTCGAGCGGTTTTTCGCCGGGTACAGCTGCGAAATCATCGCCACCGAAGGGGCCGTGCCGCCGGCTTCACCGATCGCCACACCGATGCGCGCCAGCACCAGTAGCCAGAAGCTGGTGGCCAGGCCGCAAGCCATGGTCATGAAGCTCCAGACGATGCAGCAGACGGCGATGACTGGTTTGGGCCCGATACGGTCGGAGAGCCGTCCCAGGGGAAATCCGAACAGGGTGTAGAAGACCGCAAAGGTCACCCCCGAGAGCAGACCGATGCCGGTGTCAGAGATGCCGAACTCTGCCTTGACCGGCTCGATCAGGATCGCCATCAACAGCCGATCGATGTAGTTGAAGATGTAAATCACGGCCAGCACGAACAATGCGTAATGGGTATGCCAGGTAACGCGGATGGAAGAGTTCACGACGGGTGCTCCCGGTTTTGTTCTAGTGAGCAGGATTCTGGCCCGGTTCAAGGTCAGGCACATCGTCCGTTCAGACCACTCGTTGGCGGCGCGTCGAGCAACCACAGCGGCGTAGTCTTATCGGACGATGTTGCGCTTTTGTACAGGGTTAATGATTCGTCCCGTGCTCGATCACCCGGCCAACAGTGCCGGCGATCGGGGTAGCCCAAGGCGTGCGGGAGAACAACGATGAAGTTAGCGAACAAAGTGGCCCTGATCACGGGTGCCGGGCAAGGCATGGGCCGGGCGATTGCCCAGTGCTTTGCCCAGGCCGGCGCACGGGTGGTGGCGGCCGACATCAACCTGCAGGCAGCGCAGCAGACGATCGAAGGCCTCGGTGAACAGGCGCTGGCGCTGGCTTGCAACGTCGCCGACAGCGCCTCGGTGGCCGCGGCCATGGAAATGATCGAGGCGCGTTTTGGCGGTCTCGACATCCTGGTCAATAACGCGGGCGTCGGCTCGGTCGATGCCTTTGTCGACACCCCGGACGAGCATTGGCAGCGGGTCATTGGCGTCAACCTCACGGGCACCTTTCTGTGCAGCCGTGAAGGTGTGCGCCTGATGCAAAAACACGACAGCCGGGGCGCCGTCATCAACATTTCCAGCACTGCAGCCATGACCGGAGAAGGCCCAAGTCATTACTGCGCTGCCAAGGCCGGGGTGATGGGGCTGACCCGCAGCATGGCTCGCGAGTTGGCGGCCAGCGGCATCCGCGTCAACACCCTGGTACCGGGGCCGACCAACACGCCAATGATGGCCGGCATCCCCGATGACTGGATGC
The DNA here is from genome assembly GCF_058145095.1 of Pseudomonas sp. MDV22-iso1. Lineage (NCBI taxonomy): Bacteria > Pseudomonadati > Pseudomonadota > Gammaproteobacteria > Pseudomonadales > Pseudomonadaceae > Pseudomonas > Pseudomonas sp. MDV22-iso1. The sequence continues at coordinate 66,792 of NZ_JBYVMF010000003.1, read as the reverse complement.
AAAGCATGCTCAAGGCCATCCCGCTGGGCCGTATGGGCGAAGCAGACGAGATCGCTCGCGCCGCGGTGTTTCTGGCAAGCGAAGACGCCAGCTTCATCACCGGTCAGAACCTTGCCGTCAACGGCGGCATGGCCTTCATATGAACCGGGAGCAGCGAATGAGCAAGCGAGTGCAAGGCAAGATCGCTTTTATCACCGGTGCCAGTTCCGGCATCGGAGCAGCCACGGCCTGGCGCTTTGCCGAAGAGGGCGCGACCGTGGTCCTCTGCGGGCGCACTGAGGCGCCTTTGGAAGCAATGGCGAGCGCTATCCGCGACGCCGGCGGCCAGGCGCACTGGTGTGTTGCCGATGTCAGCGACGAACACGCGTATGTCGGCGCGATTGAAGCGGCAGCCCGCCACCACGGACGTCTGGACATCCTCGTCAACAACGCCATGGCCTACACCTGGGGCGCCATCGACACCACCAGCACCGCCGACTGGCACGCCAACTTCAGTACCACCGTGGACGGCACGTTCTGGGGTACCCGCACAGCCATGTCGCTGATGAAAGCCCAGGGTGGCGGTGCCATCGTCAACATCAGTTCCATCTGCGGATTGTTCGGTACGCCCTGGATGGCCGGCTATTCGGCGGCCAAGGCGGCGGTGATCAACTTCAGTCGCGCCGCCGCCAGTGAAGGGGCCGCGAACAAGATTCGCTGCAATGTGGTGGTCCCCGGCGTCATCGAAACTCCGGCCACGGCGGGCATGCTGTCGGACGAAAAGGCGCGCGGCAATACCGAAAAGTTGATCCCGCTGCGGCGCATCGGCCAGGCGCGGGAAGTGGCCAATGCGATTTTGTTCCTGGCCAGTGACGAGGCGTCCTACATCACCGGCGCGTGTGTGCCGGTGGATGGCGGGCGCAGTTCGGAACTTTATACGGTGCTGGAGTGATGAGCATGGAGCCGAACGCTTTACTGGCCCGTATCGACCGGCTTGAATCGATTGAAGAAATACGTCAGCTGGCGGCGAAATATTCGCTGTCCCTGGACATGCGCGACCTCGATGCCCACGTCAACCTGTTCGCCGAAGACATTCGCGTGGGTCGCGAAAAGACCGGCCGCGCGCACCTCAAGGCGTGGGTCGACGCCACGTTGCGCGATCAGTTCAGCGGCACGTCGCATCACCTGGGCCAACACATCATTGAGCTGCTCGACGCCGACAACGCCGTGGGTGTGGTGTATTCCAAGAACGAGCATGAGACGGGCCCGGAGTGGGTCACCATGCAGATGCTCTATTGGGATGACTACCAGCGCATCGATGGCCGCTGGTATTTCCGCCGCCGCCTGCCTTGCTACTGGTACGCCAGCGACCTCAACAAGCCGCCCATCGGCGAGCGAAAAATCCGCTGGCCGGGACGCGAACCCTACGCCGGCAGCTTCCATGACCTGTTCCCGTCCTGGGCCGAATTCTGGGCCAAACGCCCGGACAAGGATCAGTTGCCCGACGTCGCCCCTGCCGCGCCCCTGGAACACTTTCTAGCCACCCTGCGACGCGGTGCTGCGGCACCGAAGATCCGTGTGCGCTGAGGATATGCAATGAGCATTTTGTTTGAACCCCTGCGTCTGGGCGAGCTGGAGCTGGGCAACCGTATTGTCATGGCGCCGATGACCCGCAGCCGCGCCAGCGCGCAAGCCGTGCCGACGGCAGAAATGGTCGACTACTACCGCCAGCGCGCCAGTGCCGGGCTAATCATTGCCGAAGGCACGGCGCCGTCGGCTGATGGCCTGGGCTATTGCCGCACGCCGGCCATTTATGACCGCGAGCAGATCGAGGGATGGCGCCAGGTCACCCGTGCGGTCAACAACGCCGGTGGGCAGATGGTGCTGCAGCTGATGCACGTGGGCCGTGCCGCCAGTTGGCAAAACAAACCCACCGGCGCCCGAACCGTCGCGCCGTCGGCACTGCGCGCGCGGGTGCAGTTGTACAGCGATGGAGCGTTCTGTGACGGCGCCGGGCTGGTCGACACCGATGAACCGCAAGCGTTAAGCCTGGAAGGCATTGCCGAGGTCATCGAGCACTACCGGCGCGCTGCCTTGAATGCCCGCGAAGCCGGCTTCGAGGGAGTCGAGCTGCATTGCACCAGCGGCTACCTGCCCATGCAGTTCATGGCGTCCGGCAGCAACCGACGCAACGATGGCTATGGCGGCACGGTGGAGAACCGGGTGCGCTTTGCCGCCGAGGTGCTGGCGGCGATGGCCACGGCCATCGGGCCTGGACGCGTGGGACTGCGACTGTGCCCAGGCAACCCGTACAACGACATCAGCGACGCTGACCCGGCCGGTACCGCGCAAGCCCTGTGCCGGCAGATCGAGCCGCTCGGCCTGGCGTATCTGCACATCATGCGCTCGCCGCTGGCGGAGCTGGATGCCTTTGCCCTGGCCCGCAGTCACAGCCGCAGCGCACTGATTCTCAACGACGGATTCGACGGCCCTTCAGCCATCGCTGCACTGGAAAGCGGGCAGGGCGCGGCGGTGTCGTTTGCCCGGCATTTCATCGGCAACCCAGACCTGGTCGAGCGTCTGCGCGCGGGCCTGCCATTGGCCGGTTTCGACCGCAAAACACTTTATACCAAGGGATCGCGTGGCTATTCGGACTATCCGAATCGAACCCAGGCGACTGCATGAACAATCGGTTTTATCGGAGGTAGGGATGAACAATTTCAATAACGCCAGCCTGCTGTCCAGTGACGATCGCGGGGTCGTGCCGCGCGAGCAGACTCAGGCCATCCTTGATCGCCGGGCCGAAGCCAGCGCGCGGATCAAACCGGCGGACCGCTATACCCTGGCCGATCGCCTTGAAGAACAGGCCCGGCGCCACGGCGAGCGGCCTTTCATTATCTATGGCGAGCAGCGGCTGAGTTTTGCCGACATCAACGCCCAGGCCGACCGATTGGCCCACGTCTTTTATGCGCGCGGTTTGCGTCCTGGCGATGTCTGCGCGCTGGCCATGGAAAACCGCCCGGCGTTTTTCTGTTGCTGGTTCGGCCTGGTCAAACTGGGTGTGGTGGTGGGGTTCGTCAACACCCAGGTCAGCGGACAGCCGTTGGTGCATGCCCTGGAGGCGATTACCGCCAAGGCCGTGATCGTTGGTGAAGAAGTGCTGGGCAATTTTCTCTCCACTGAAGGCTTGCCGCCGTTGCCGTTGTGGCTGGTGGAGGATCCCGAGCAACCGTATACGAGCGCCACGCCTGCGCAGGTTGATACACGCTTGGGTGAAGCGCTGGCGGTGGCACCGGCCACGCCATTTCCACGAGACCTGCGCGCCGACCTCAGCGCCGAGACCCCGAGCCTGCTGATTTTTACCTCGGGCACCACGGGCCTGCCCAAAGCGGCGCGTTACAGCCACATGCGCTGGATGTCGACCGGCGACATCATGGAAATCACCCTGCAGACCACGCCGCAAGACGTGTTCTATTGCTGCCTGCCGCTGTACCACGGTGCCGCCGCCACGTCCGTGACCTCCACGGCGCTGAAAACCGGCGCGGCAATTGTGGTGCGACGTAAATTCAGTGTCCGCGAGTTCTGGAGCGACGTGCGCAAGCACCACATCAGCGTGTTCCAGTACATCGGGGAAATCTGTCGCTACCTGCTCAACCAGCCTGAAGTTCCCGGCGAGCGTGAGCACGGTCTGCGCTGCATGCTAGGCGCCGGCTTATCCCGTGAAACCTGGCAGAACTGGGTTCATCGCTTCGGGCCGATCCAGGTGTTCGAGGGCTGGGGTTCGACCGAGTCCAATACCAATGTAGTCAACGTCGACAACTACATCGGCGCCTGTGGGCGTATTCCGTTCTGGGAAAAGAGCAACCTGCGGCTGGTGCGCTACGACGTTGAAACCGACACCCATCCACGGGACGAAAACGGCTTCTACCAGTTGTGCGAGGAGGGAGAAGTCGGCGAAGCCCTGGGCTTCATCATCAGCCATCCCGAGATCGGCGGCGGACGCTTCGAGGGCTACACCTCGGCGGCGGCCACCGACAGCAAAATTCGCCGCAATGTGTTCGTCCAAGGGGATGCCTGGTGGAGCTCGGGTGACCTGCTGCGTTTCGACGAGGACGGCTACCTTTATTCCATCGACCGCATCGGCGACACCTTCCGCTGGAAGAGCGAAAACGTCTCCACGCTGGAAGTAGTGGCGGCGCTGGGAGACTTCGCCGGGCTCGAACTGATCAACATTTATGGTGTGCAGGTGCCTGGGCAAGAGGGGCGCGCCGGTATGGCGGCGGTCTTGATGCAGCCGGGCCACACCTTCGATCCCGAAGCGTTTTACGCGCTGACGCAGGCGCGTTTGCCACGCTATGCCGCGCCGGTTTTTGTGCGCGTATCAGCGGCTGCCGATCTGACCAGCACTTTCAAGTTGCGCAAGGTGGACCTGCAGCGCCAGGGCTATTCGCCGACGGCGTTCAGCGATCCCATGTTCGTCCGCGACGAAAGCAGTGGCAGCTACGTGCCGTACAGCCCGGAAGTTCTCGAGCGGGTTGGCCTGGCCGCCTTCGCGGGTGACGCCAGTGAGTAACCTCGACGCCCACGGGCACGAATGGCGCGCGGGCCTGCGCTTTCCCTGGCCCCAGCCGCCGGAAAACGGCGCGGTTCAGCAGGTCGCCGAGGGACTGCTGTGGCTGCGCATGCCGCTGCCGTTCGGCCTCGACCATATCAACCTGTACCTGTTGCGCCATGGCGATGGCTGGGTGGCGGTCGATACCGGGCTGAACAACGATCAGACCCGTGAAGTCTGGGAAGCGCTATTCGACACCGCGCTGGGTGGCTTACCCCTGGTCGCGGTGATTTGCACGCACTTTCACTCGGATCATGTCGGGGTACTCGGCTGGTTGAGCGAACGCTTCCAGTGCCCGGTGTTCATGAGTGCCAGCGAATACCAGGCCATGCATCAGTTGGGCAACCAGAGCGATGACGGCAGCCGCTGGGCCTTTCACGAGCACTATCGGCGTGCGGGTTTCACCACCGAGCAGACCGAGGCGTTGTTTCCGCTGTTGGGATCAGCCCATTTTCGCCCACAGGTGCCGACCAGCTTTCGGCGCCTGAGCGAAGGCAGTCAGTTGACCATAGGCGGGCGCAGTTGGGAGGTGCGCATTGGTCGCGGCCATTCACCGGAACATGCCTGCCTGTACTGCGCTGAAGACAACCTGCTGATCTCCGGCGATCAGGTGCTGCCACGCATCACGTCCAGTGTCTGCGTCCAGGTGACCGAGCCCGATGCCGATCCATTGCGCGACTGGCTGGAATCGGTCGAAAGCCTGCGCTCTGTGCCCGATAGCGTGCTGGTGCTGCCGGCGCATGAGCGTCCGTTTTTCAATCTGCATCTGCGCCTGGACCAGCTCCGCGACCATCACCAGGTGCACTTGCAGCGCATGCTCGACGCCTGCGCGGAACCGCGTACGGCCATGCAGTTGATGGCGGTGCTGTTTCCGACGGTCAAAGGGCGCTTCGACGAATTGATGGCCATTGGCGAAACCCTGGCCCACGTCAATTACCTCATCGCGCAAGGCCAGTTGGTGCGTGAAGAAACAGCGGGCGTGTTCCGTTACGGACGCACGCCTGAAGGGGTCACCGCTCAGTCCGTGCTAGGGCAGCTCTGAGCGGGCCACAGGTAGTAACGAAGAAGTGAAGCAGTGACGTTCCAGCACTTTGCGCGGCCAACAGGTCGTTAATCGGGAGAGGCAGTGTGACTAATAAAAACAACAAAAATGGTGCGGGCCCAGGTGTATCGGGCTTCGAAGTATCGGGTCTGGTGGCGGCGATCGCACTGGTGTCCACGCCCGCATGGTCAGGTGAAACCATCGAGTTCGATAACGGGGCGACGATCGACTGGACCGTGACCACCAGCTATGGGCTGGGGGTGCGTTTGTCCGACCCGGATAACGCGCTGTTGACGCGCAACGCCGATGACGGCGACCGCAACTTCGACAAGGGCAGCCTGGTCACCAACCGCGTGGGTGCCCTGGCCGAGATGATCGTGCGCAAGGACACCTACGGCGCGGTGCTGCGTGCCAGTACGTTCTACGATGATGTTTACCACCGCTCCAATGACAACGATTCACCGTCCACGGTCAACAAGACCGGAGATCACAATGAGTTCACCAGCGACACCAAATACTACAGCGGTGGCCGCAGCAAATTCCTTGACGCCTACGTGTTCAACGGCTGGCGCTTCGACAATGATTCGATGCTCGACGTCAAGGCCGGGCGCCACATCGAGTCGTGGGGTGAAAGCCTTTTCTACCCAGGTGTCAGTGGCGTGCAGAACCCGTCCGATGCGGTCAAGGCAGCGCAACCAGGGGTCGAGGTCAAGGAAGTGCTGTTGCCGGTCGGGCAGGTTTCGGCTTCCTACCGGTTGAACCCGCAGCTGACCTTTGGCGCGTATGTGCAATACGAATGGATGGGCACTGAACTGCCGCCAGTCGGCAGCTACCTGTCGACCAGTGATGTGGTCGGGCCAGGACGTGAATTCATCCTCAACGCCAACGGCACGCGGATCAACTACAAAGGCACTGATGAACCCCGCGACAGCGGACAGTGGGGGGTTCAAGTACGTTTTCGTCCGGTGCCGGCCCTTGAGTTGTCGCTGTTCCACGTCAATTATCATGACAAGAATCCGGCCACCGCACTGGTCGGTTATCAGGCCGTCCCCGCAGGTCCTGGCGCGTTTTTCGGGACGCCGGATGGCTATCGCATTACCTACTTTGAAGACATCAAACTGACCGGGATCAGCGCATCGACCAAGATCGGCGAAACCCAGATCGGCGGCGAATGGTCCTATCGCGACGGTGCCCCGGTGATGGTCAATACCGGCCTGGGGGCGACGCCGACCCGTGGCAAGGGCCAGCAGATGCAACTGTCGGCTATCCGTATCCTCGGTGACCGGCCATGGGCGAGCCAGACCTCGCTGACAGCCGAAATCGTGCATGTCCGCGTCGACAGCGTGGATGAAGCCTCGGCGGCGCCGAACCTGCAAGCGCTGGGCAACAGCCTGATTCCGTCCATGCGGCCGTTGGTGCAACCGTCCGATGACTACACCTACAAGAACGCCTCGGGCTGGCGCAGCAAGACGTCCAGCGCCTACACCGTGGGCGCCTCCTTCAGCTACCCGGGCGTGTTCAGAGGCTGGGACCTGGAAGTACCGGTCAACTTCTCCAACGTGTTCAGCGGCGCCACGCCGATGGCCGGGACCATCTCCGGGTTGCAGGGCGATCGCCGGCTGAGCCTGGGCACTACCTTCAAGTACCTGGGCAACCTGGAAGTCGCCCTGCGGGTCACCAGTTACCTGGGGGACGCGGACCCGGTCAAGCGCATGCTGGCCGACCGTGACTACGGCACGTTCTCGGTGAAATACAGCTTCTGATGACTGTGCTGGCGCCAGGGTTGAGTCAACCCTGGCGTCGCAGGCGCCTAGTCAAAATGGACGATCACTTGCCGCCGCAGTTGTGGCATGGTCGCAAGACAAAAAACCTGAAGCACACAGCCTTCGAATGGGGGATACATGGGTCTCAAAGGTCATGCGGCGATTGTCGGCGCCGCTCAATACAAACCGGAAAAGTACGCCACTGCACCGAGAATGTTCCACCTCGAACAGGTGGCCGACCTGGCGGCGCAAGCGCTGCGGGATGCGGGCTTGCGTGCCGAAGACCTAGACGGTCTGGTAATCAACGGCCCGCATTTCCATGAAGCTTCGGTGTTCGTGCCGGCCATGGCCGCCGAGTACCTGGGCTTGAACCTGAATTTTGCCGAAGTGGTCGACCTGGGTGGTTGCACCTCGGTGGGCATGGTCTGGCGCGCGGCTGCGGCGATCGAGCTGGGCTTGTGCCAGGCCGTGCTGTGCGTGCTACCGGCGCGTCTGGCGCCGATGGGGCCTGATGAAGATCCTGGCGCGATGGCCCGTGCCATGCGCTACGGCGGCCACAGCACCGCGTTCGGCGCCCCGGAGGCAGAGTTTGATTTGCCTTACGGGCACATGGGCCAGAACACCGGCTACGCGATGATCGCCCAGCGCTATGCCGCGCAGTACGGTTACGACCCGGTGGCCATGGCCAAGATTGCGGTGGACCAGCGCACCAACGCCTTGGCCAACCCGCAAGCCATGTTCTACGGTCAGCCCCTGACCATCGAACAGGTGCTGGCGAGCAAGCGCGTTGCCGATCCGTTGCACATTCTCGAAATCGTCATGCCCGTGGCCGGCGGTGCTGCCATGATCATTGCCTCCAAAGAGGTCGCGGCCCGTGCGCGCAAACGGCCGGCATTCATCACTGGCTTCGGCGAGCACCTGGCGTTCAAGTCGCCCTCGTACGCAAAAGACATGCTCAACACCCCGATTGGTCCAGCCTCGCGTCGTGCCTTCGACATGGCCGGCCTCAAACCTGCGGATGTCGATGCGGCGCAAATCTACGACTGCTACACCATCACCGCGTTGTTGACCCTGGAAGATGCCGGCTTTTGTACCAAGGGCGAAGGCATGCATTTCGTTCGCGAGCATGACCTGACCTGGCGCGGCGATTTCCCGATGAACACCCACGGTGGCCAGCTCAGCTTCGGCCAGGCCGGCGCCGCCGGGGGGATGTCACAGGTGATCGAAGCCGTGACTCAGATCAGTGGTGAAGCGGGTGAGCGCCAACTCAAGCGATGCGACGCCGTCTACGTCTCCGGGACCGGTGGCGTGATGAGTGAGCAGGCCGCGTTGATTCTTCAGGGAGCATGACCAGCATGTCGAACAACAAACCAATGCCGGTGCCGACCGAAATATCTGCCCCGTTCTGGGAAGGACTCAAAGCGCAGCGGCTGTTGATCCAGCAGTGCAACGCTTGCGACCACTGGGTGTTCTACCCGCGCCGGCACTGCCCGATTTGCCTGGCCCACGACCTGGCCTGGCGCGAGGTCAGCGGCGGCGCGAGCCTGTACAGCTTTACCATCGCCCGCGTCGCCACGTTGCCGGACTTCGCCGATGAAATGCCGCAGAAACTGGCGGTTATCGAGCTGGATGAAGGGGTGCGCATCAACACCACGCTGGTGGGGCTTGAGGAGGATCAGATTCGCATCGGCATGCGTCTCAAACCGGTGTTTGCCGAGGTCGACGCAAAGGGAACCCGCTTGCTGCGCTTTACCGGACTGGAGCAGGACAGCGACGCGTTGCAGCGCTGGACCGGGGCGCCTCAAACACAAGCAGTGGAGCCATCTGAGGTTGCGCCTGCGCGCCTGATTGCCATGGATGATGAGGCGGCGCTGCAGAGCCTGGTCAGCGAAACGTTCAGCGACTGGAGCAACGAAATTGTTATCGATCAGGCCTTGATCGATGCCTTTGCTTTGTTGTCGGGCGATGACTACTGGATTCACACCGACCCTGAGCGTGCGCGCAAGGACAGCCCGTTCGGCGGCACCATCGCCCATGGTGCGCTGGTGCAAATCCTGCAGTCGCGGCTCAAGCTGAAGCTGGGTTATGAGATCACCGGCTACGGCACCATGGTCAACTATGGCTCGGATCGCTTGCGTTTCCCGGCGCCGGTACCCGCCGGGTCGCGGATACATGCACGTGCCAGGGTCAAGCAGGTGGCGCAGGTGAAGCGTGGTACGCAGCTTACGCTGGAAGTGAACACGCATGTGGTGGGCAGTGATCGTCCTTCGGTCATTAATGACCTGGTGATCCTGTACATGTGATTTCGCCATCTCGAAAGGTGGTGAAGGAGTTGCGTGTGCAGGAGCTGTGTAGGAGCTGTCGAGTGAAACGAGGCTGCGATCTTTTGATCTTGTCTTGTGTGCATATCCATTCTTTCGGTAACGGCTTCCATAGGTTCCGCTCTGACAGCGGGTCACTTGGAAAAGCGCCAAGTAACCAAGCGCTTCCTGCCCCACCACTTGGCACCTCGCCTGGGCTCGGTGTACCCGAACGCAGGTATTGCCCCGCGTCTAAACCGGCATCCTTGCCGGTTTACCCGCTGCGCAATACCTGCCATAGCCCCAAATTCCAAAGCCAACACACGATCACTGTGGGAGCTGGCTTGCCAGCGATGGCGGTGTGTCAGTCACCGTAACTTTGGATGTGCCGGCCTCATCGCGAGCAGGCTCACTCCCACAGTGAACCGCAGTGACTACAAAATCTGTGTTCGACCAAAAATCCCCTGTGGGAGTGGGGTTGCTCACGATTGGGCCGGCATATTCAACAAGGATCTCACCCGATATCCCTTTCCCCGATAGATCAGATGCTTAGTCTCAACGGACGATGATGCAGTTGCCCCTCCTCAGCACAATGAAGACCAATAAAGGTCCAGTCATTGAGGAGCAGGGCATGATGGATATTCGGGGGCTGAGTTACTTCGTCGCTCAAATCGAAAATCTCAGTCAGTGGCAACGTTATGCCGAAGACGTGTTGGGCATGATGGTGCTGCCCGCGCCCGGTGGCGGATTGCACGTGAAGATGGATGAACGACCGTTTCGCATGCTGATCGTCGAAGGGGCGGGGGCGGGTTACCTGGCGTCTGGCTGGGAGCTGGCCAGCGAACGGGCTTTCAACGCCGCGTTGAAAACGCTGGATCAGAACGCGGTGCGCTGGGAGCCGGGCACGGCTGTCGAGATCGAGCAGCGTGGCGTGCAGGCTCTGGTCAGTGTTCTTGATCCGTCCGGCAATCGTCACGAGCTGAGCTGGGGCCATCGTTCTGACTGCCTGCCCTTTGTCTCGCCACAAGGCGTGCCGCGTTTTATCACCGGTGACATGGGCCTGGGGCACACCGTGCTGCCAGCGCCGAACTTCGACGCCACCCTGGCATTCGCCAAGGAGGTGCTGGGGTTCGAACTGTCGGACATCTTCAATTTCCGCCCCGATCCGTCAGCCCCGCCGATTCGTATCCATTTCCTGCATTGCCGCAACAGTCGCCATCACTCGCTGGCGCTGGCGGAGTTCGCGGTGCCTTCGGGTTGCGTGCACGTGATGGTGGAAGTGGACTCGATGACCGAAGTGGGGCGCGCCCATGACCGGCGCCTGGCCCATCAGGTGCCGCTCTCGGCCACCCTCGGCCAGCACCTCAATGACCTGATGACCTCGTTTTACATGAAGACCCCGTCCGGTTTCGACCTCGAGTACGGCTACGGCGGCCTGCAAGTGGACTGGGCTGAGCACTCGGCCTTCGAATTCACCCGCGTGAGCCTGTGGGGGCATGACTTTTCCGTCGGCCAGCAACAAGGAGATGAGCAATGAACAAGCAAATGACGGCCGCTGATGCGGTAGCGCAACTGCGCGATGGCATGACCATCGGCTTCGGTGGTTGGGGCCCGCGGCGCAAACCGATGGCGGTGGTCCGCGAGATTCTGCGATCCGATGTGAAGGACCTGACAGTGGTCGCTTACGGTGGACCGGAAGTCGGCATGCTCTGCGCGGCCGGCAAGGTCAAGAAGCTGGTGTTCGGCTTTGCCACCCTCGACGCCATCCCGCTGGAACCCTACTACCGCAAAGCGCGCGAAGCCGGTGGGCTGGAGTTGATGGAGGTCGATGAGGGCATGTTCCAGTGGGGGCTGCGTGCAGCGGCCATGCGCTTGCCGTTTTTGCCGACCCGCTGTGGCCTGGCCACCGATGTCACGCGCCTGAACCCCGAACTCAAGACCATTCAATCGCCCTATGCCGACGGCGAGGTGCTGCTGGCAATGCCGGCGCTGAACCTGGACGTGGCCTTTGTTCACGTCAACGTAGCCGACCGCTTGGGCAACACCTTGGTCACCGGCCCGGACCCGTACTTCGATCATCTGTTCGCACGCGCTGCCCAGCAGTGTTTCGTGTCTTGCGAACAGCTGCACGAGCGCCTGGAACTGAGCGCCGAGCAGGCCCGTTGCAACACCTTCGAACGCTACCTGGTCAGCGGGGTGATTCACGCACCGTTTGGCGCCCATCCGACTGCCTGCCAGCCCGAATATGGCTGGGACCTGAGTCATCTCAAACGCTATGCCGCCAGTGCCGCTGAAGAGGGCGGCTGGCAAGCCTATGTCGAGGAGTATGTGGCGGCGGGCGAGCGGGCCTATCTGGATAAAAACGGCGGTGCCGAACGCATGGGCTCCCTGGCCCTGCCGGTGTTCTGAGGAGGATGAAAATGTCGACTACCTGTGAATTTACCCTCGCCGAATTGATGATCGTCGCGGCCAGCGAAGCCTGGCGCGACAACGGCGAATTGATCGCTTCGGGGTTGGGCGTGATCCCGCGTCTGGGCGCGAGTCTGGCCAAGCTCAGCCACAGTCCGCAATTGCTGATGACCGACAGCGAGGCCTACCTGGTCGAAGAGCCGATCCCGTTGGGGCCACGGGGCGATTTCGTGCCCAAGTACTCCGGTTCGCTGAACTTCGAGCGGGTGTTCGAGTGCGTCTGGGGTGGCCGTCGCCACGCCATGATCGGCCCGACCCAGATCGACCGCTGGGGCCAGAGCAACCTGTCTTGCGTGGGCGATTACCACAAGCCCAAAGCCGCCATGCTCGGTGTGCGCGGCTTGCCCGGCAACAGCATCAACCACATCAACTCGTTCTTTGTGCCCAACCATAACGCCCGCGTGTTTGTCAGCGGTGAAGTGGACATGGTCTCCGGCGTTGGCTTCAAGGCCGAGCGCTGGCCAGAAGGGGTGCGGCGCGACCTGATGGATATCCGCTTGATCATCACCAACTTATGCGTGATGGATTTCGACGGCCCGGACCGTGCTGTCCAGGTGCGCAGCCTGCACCCTGGCGTGACCTTTGAAGAGGTGCAGGAAAGCACCGGCTTCCCGTTGCTCAAGTCGCCATCGCTCAAGGAAACCGTGCACCCGACGCCCGAGCAACTGGCACTGATCCGTCGACTCGATCCCCATGATTACCGCAGTGCGGCGATCAAGGGCAATCCAGCCGGCATTCGCGCGGCCTAAGGCGAGGGACATGAGCATGAACAGCCCTGACAGTGAATTCGTCCAGCGTGAAGACCATTCAGTCTACGAAACGCAGGAACCGGTGTTGTACGCCGTGGCGGACGGTATCGCCACACTGACCATGAACCGGCCAGGCTTCAACAATGCGCAGAACTCGCAGATGACCTATGCACTGGACGCTGCGTTTCGCCAGGCGGTCAACGATGACGCGGTCAAAGTCATTATGCTGCGCGGGGCAGGCAAGCACTTTTCCGCCGGCCACGACATCGGCACGCCGGGGCGGGACATCAACAAACCGTTCGAGCGCGCGCACCTGTGGTGGGACCACACCAACAAGCCCGGTGGCGAGCAACTCTATGCCCGCGAGCAGGAGGTTTACCTGGGCATGTGTCGGCGTTGGCGTGAACTGCCCAAGCCTACCATTGCCATGGTCCAGGGTGCCTGTGTCGCCGGAGGGTTGATGCTGGCCTGGGTCTGCGACCTGATCGTGGCGAGCGACGATGCGTTTTTCCAGGACCCGGTGGTGCGCATGGGCATTCCGGGGGTGGAGTATTTTGCCCATCCCTATGAGCTCAATCCGCGTATCGCCAAGGAGTTCCTGTTCACTGGCGATCGCATGAGCGCCGAGCGCGCTTACCAGATGGGCATGGTCAATCGGGTCATGTCTCGCGAGGCGCTTGAAGAGGGCACTTATGCGCTGGCGGCCAACATTGCGCGACAACCGCGCATGGGTCTGGCCCTGACCAAGCAGGCGATCAACCACGTTGAAGACCTGCAGGGCAAGCGCACCGCCATGGACGCCGCCTTCGCCTGGCACCACTTCGCCCACGCGCACAACGAGTTGCTGTCGGGTGACAAGCTCGGCGGTTTCGATGCCAAGGCCATGGCTCAGGCCAATAAGGCCGCCGCCAGTGGAGAGCAGGCATGAGCCGCTGGATGTCCACGCCGCTGACTGAAGCCCTGGGGTGCCGCTACCCGATTGTGCAGACCGCCATGGGCTGGGTCGCTGACGCCAACCTGGTGATCGCGACGACCCGGGCGGGTGGTTTCGGTTTTCTCGCCGGGGCGACGATTGCCGCCGATGCGCTGGAGCGCGAAATCAACAAGGTGATTGCCGCCACCGGTGGCAGCAATTTTGGCCTGAACTTCCACATGTTCCAGGAAAACGCCGCGCAGTGCGTTGACCTTGCGATCCGCTATCGCTTGCGCGCGGTCAGCTATGGCCGTGGTCCGGACAAACAGACCATTGCCCGTTTCAAGGCAGCCGGCGTGTTGTGCATCCCGACGGTTGGGGCGCTCAAGCATGCCCTCAAGGCCGTGGAACTGGGCGCTGACATGATCACCATCCAGGGCGGTGAGGGCGGTGGTCATACCGGTGGTGTGCCCAGTTCGATCCTCCTGCCCCAGGTGCTCGATGCGGTGTCGGTTCCGGTGATTGCTGCCGGGGGTTATTCCACCGGTCGTGGTCTCGCTGGAGCACTGGCGGCCGGCGCCGTGGGCATCGCCATGGGTACGCGGTTCCTGATGACCCGTGACTCACCGACGCCTTCGGCGACCCTGGTGCATTACCTCAAGGTCAGCGACCCGCAGTTGGTGCGGGTGACCACGGCGGTCGATGGCATGCGCCACCGCATGATCGAGAACCCGTTCATCAATCGTCTGGAGCAGGCCGGCCCCATTGGGCGCCTGCGCATCGCCTTGCGCAGTGCCTGGAAGTGGAAACAGCAGACCGGCATGAGTCTGGGCCATCTGTTCGGCGTGCTGCGCCAGGCCTTCAAGGAAGACCCCGGCGCGGTGTCGCAAACCGTCATGGCCGCCAACCAGCCGGTGCTGCTGCAGCGCTCGATGATCGATGGCGTGCCGGACGAGGGCATCTTGCCCAGCGGTCAGGTGGCCGCCGCCATTGGTGAACTGAAAAGTTGCCAGCAAGTGATCGAAGAAATAGCCGAGCAGGCCGAGCGCTGCCTGGATGCCCTGGTGGCTCGCCATTGCGAGCACACGCCTGCACGGGCGCAGGAAAACTGAAGCCCACCTTGAATTGAACAGGCCCGCTGAGCACTGGAGAAGACACGCATGAGTCAAGCATTTACGACACAGATCGACGCGGGCATTGCCGAGTTGGTCATTGCCAAACCGCCGGTCAACGCCCTGGCCAGCCAGGAATGGATGGACCTGGCCGAACAGATCGAAGCGCTGGGCGCCGACCCGGATGTCCGGGTGATTGTGATTCGAGCCGAGGGGCGCGGTTTCTGCGCCGGTGTCGACATCAAGGAACTGGACGCCCACCCCGACAAAATCGTGGCAGTCAACGCCGGTAACTATGCGGCGTTCAAGGCCGTGCACCGCACCCCGGTGCCGGTGATTGTCGCCGTGCATGGCTTTGTCCTCGGCGGTGGAATCGGCATTACCGGCGCAGCCGACATTGTCGTGGCCTCTGAGTGCGCCACCTTCGCCTTGCCTGAAGTGGATCGCGGGGCCATGGGCGGCGGTGCGCATCTGCAGCGTTTGTTCCCGGTGCAAAAGGTCCGTTATCTGTTCTTCACCGGCGACAAGATCGGCGCCGCCGAAGCTGCGCAGTACGGCTTTATCGAACGTGTGGTGCCCAAGGAACAACTGCGCGAAACCGCCCTTGAAATCGCCGCCAAAATTGCGGCCAAGAGTCCGGCGATGATCCGGCTGGCCAAGGAAGCCCTCAACGGTATCGAAGACGGCAACCTGGAAGACAAGTACCGCTGGGAGCAGGGCTTCACCCTGCAGGCCTACACCAGTCCGGATTCTGCTGAAACCCGCCGCGCCTTCGTCGAAAAACGCGACGCGAAGTTCTGAGAGGCTGCCATGGAACTAGCTTATACCCCGAAGCAAAAGGCCTTCCGTCAGGAGGTCCGCGAGTGGCTGGCGGCCAATCAGCCGACGACGCCCCTGGCCAACTACGACACCCGTGAAGGGTTCGAGCAGCATCGCGCCTGGGAGGCGAAGTTGTTCGAACAACGCCTGTCGATGGTCATGTGGCCCAAGGAATATGGCGGCCGTGGTTGCGACCTGATCGAGTGGCTGATTTTCGAAGAGGAGTACTACGGTGCCGATGCGCCGATGCGCATCAACCAGAACGGCCAGTTGCTGCTCGGACCGACCCTGATGGAATTCGGCACCACGGCACAGAAGCAGCGCTTTTTGCCGCGCATGGCGTCCAGTGTCGACATGTGGGCCCAGGGCTGGTCAGAACCGAATGCCGGCTCAGACATGGCCGCGATCACCAGCAAGGCTATTCGCGATGGCGATCACTATGTGCTCAACGGCCAGAAAACCTGGTCCAGCCGCGCCTTGTTTGCCGACTGGCTGTTCGGCCTGTTTCGCAGCGACCCGACCTCGACCCGGCACAACGGTTTGTCGTTCTTAATGGTGCCGCTCGATACACCTGGAGTGACCATTCGACCGATCCGGGCACTCAACGGCAAGAATACCTTCGCTGAAGTGTTCTTCGACGATGTGCGCGTACCGGTCGAGAACTGCATCGGCGCCGAAGGCCAGGGTTGGCATGTGGCAATGGCCACCGCCGGTTTTGAGCGGGGTTTGCTGTTGCGCTCGCCCGCACGTTTCCAGGCCACGGCGCGCAAGTTGGTGGAGCTTTACAAGGCCCACCGCGAGAGCGCCGATCGCGACCCGAGCATTCGCGAGGCGGTCGTCGATGCCTGGCTCGGCGCCGAAGGTTATGCGCTGTCGTCCTATCACACCGTCGGACGCATGAGTCGTGGTGCGCAGATCGGCGCCGAGTCGAGCATCAACAAAATCATCTGGTCGGAACTCGACCTGAAGATGCATGACACCGCCATGCGCATCCTCGGCGCGCACGGCGAGTTGTTGAACAGCGCGCCGCAAGCGCCGGGCGGTGCCTGGCTTGACGGTTTCCTGTTCGCGCAAGCCGGGCCGATCTACGCCGGCACCAACGAAATCCAGCGCAACATCATCGCCGAGCGAATGCTCGGTCTGCCGAAATAGGAGCCGGCCATGGACTTTACCTTTACCGATGATCAGCTCACGTTTCGTGAGGCCATCAGTCGTTTCCTGATGACCGAGGCTGCCCCCGAGATGCTGCGCGAAATCTGGGAAACCGACGTCGGGCGCTCGGCGGAATTGCGCGGCAAGATCGCCGAGCAAGGCCTGACAGCGTTGTCGGTGCCCGAGCAGTTCGGCGGCTTGGGCATGGACGATGTGGCTTGGTCGTTGATGACCCAGGAACTGGGTTACTACGCCATCCCCGACTCGCTGGCCGATACCGCCTATGTGGTGACCGGCCTGCTCAATGGCCTTCCGGCTGACAACCCGGTGAAGGCCAGTCTGTTGCCGCGCATCGCCGATGGCAGCGTGCGCGTGGCCATCGGGCATCCGATCAACCCGCTGGTGGCCGACGCGGCCCTGGCCGAGTGGCTGATCCTGGCCCACGGCGATGAAGTGCATGCGGTGCCGCGGGCGCAGGTCGATGTGCAGGCTAATGCCAGTATCGATGCGTCCCGCCGCCTTGGTCGGGTGACCTGGCAGCCTGGCCGCGACACCTTGTTGATCGACGGCGAGCAGGGGCGTGCGGTGTGGGCCGACACCTTGAATCGAGGCGCCTTGTCGGTGGCCGGTCAACTGTTGGGACTGGCTCAACGCATCCTCGATCTGTCGGTGGACTACGTGGCTCAGCGTAAACAATTCGGCAAGCCGATCGGCAGTTTCCAGGCGGTCAAGCACCACCTTGCGGATGTCGCCAGCAAGATCGAGTTCGCCAAGCCCGTGCTCTATCGCGCGGCCCACGCACTGGCCAGGGGCGAGCGCAATGTCGACGTCTATGTCTCGCAAGCCCGGCTGGCCTGCTGCGACGCCAGTTGGCTGGCGGCGCGGCATGGCATTCAGGTGCATGGCGCCATGGGTTACACCTGGGAAGTCGATCTGCAGATGTTCATGAAACGTGCCTGGTCCCTGGACCCGTCCTGGGGCGACCGCGCCACCCACAAATCCCGCGTCGCTGCCTATGTGTTCAGCGACGAAGCCCGGCTTGGGCCGGGTGCCACTTTCGAGGACTGAGCCATGCCCCAAGCTTATATAGTCGATGCCCTGCGCAGTCCCACGGGCAAGCGCAAGGGCGGTCTGGCCCATGTGCATGCCATCGATCTGGGCGCCCATGTGTTGAAAGCGCTGGTCGAACGCAATGGCATTCCCGCCGAAGACTATGACGACGTCATTTTCGGGTGTGTCGACGCCATCGGATCGCAAGCAGGCGACATTGCCCGCACCAGTTGGCTAGCCGCCGGCCTGCCGTTGAATGTGCCGGGCACCACCGTTGACCGTCAGTGCGGCTCGTCCCAGCAGGCGCTGCACTTTGCAGCCCAGGCGGTCATGAGTGGCATGCAGGATGTGGTGGCGGTCGGCGGTGTGCAGACCATGACCCGGATACCGATTTCATCGGCGATGCTCGCGGGTCAGCCCCTGGGTTTCAGCGACCCGTTTTCCGGCAGCAAAGGCTGGCAGGCGCGTTTCGGCAATCAGCCGGTGAATCAGTTCTACGCCGCACAGCGCATCGCCGATCACTGGAAAATCAGCCGCGCGGACATGGAAGTGTTCGCGCTGGAAAGCCATCGACGTGCTCTCGCGGCCGCTGATGCCGGTTACTTCGCCAGCGAGATCGTGGCCTGCGAAGGCCTGGATTTTGATGAGACGCCGCGCATCAGCAGCCTGGAAAAAATGGCCAGCCTGGAGCCGGTGAGCGCGGAATTTCCGTCGATCACCGCGGCCGTATCGAGCCAGACTTGTGACGCCTCGGCGGCGTTGCTGGTGGTTTCGGAAGCGGCGCTCAAACGCTACAACCTGACACCCCGGGCGCGCATTCATCATTTGTCGGTGCTCGGTGATGATCCGATCTGGCACCTCACGGCACCGATTGCGGCGACCCGTGCGGCGCTGAATAAGGCCGGCATGCGCATGGCTGACATCGACCTGGTGGAAATCAACGAAGCCTTCGCCTCAGTGGTTATGGCCTGGGCCAAGGAGCTCGATTACGACCCGGCCAGTACCAACGTCAATGGCGGCGCCATTGCTCTTGGGCATCCACTGGGGGCCACCGGTGCGCGATTGATGACCACCCTGCTGCACTCGCTGGAGCGCACGGGCGGGCGTTATGGGCTGCAAACCATGTGCGAAGGCGGCGGCCAGGCCAACGTCAGCATTATCGAACGGCTCTGAAGCCGCCCACACTCTAGAACAGGACAACACCCTATGGGAATCAGTGCAGGTCGTAATGTGATAATCACCGGTGCCGGTGGCGGGTTGGGCCGCGCTTATGCACTGGCGTTCGCTGCCGAAGGCGCTAACGTGGTGGTCAATGATATCCGGCGTGAGGCGGCCGAGGCCGTGGTCGACGAGATCTGCTCGAGCGGTGGCCAGGCGATCGCCAACGATGGCGATATCACCACCCTGAGCAGCGCTCAAGGCATCGTCGATGCAGCGCTCGCGGCGTTCGGTGAAGTCCATGTACTGGTCAACAACGCCGGGGTCCTGCGTGACCGGATGTTCATCAGCCTCTCGGAGGAGGACTGGGACATGGTGATGCGCGTCCACCTCAAGGGGCATTTCTGCCTGGCCAATATTCTCGGTCGGCGCTGGCGTGATTTGGCCAAGGCCGGGACACCGGTGGCGGCGCGCATTATCAATACCAGCTCCGGGGCCGGCCTGCAGGGCTCGATCGGGCAATCCAACTACGCGGCGGCCAAAGGGGGCATCGCTTCCTTGACCTTGGTGCAGGCGGCGGAGCTGGCACGCTATGGCGTCACGGCCAACGCGTTGGCTCCGGCGGCGCGCACGGCGATGACCGAAAGCGCCATGCCGGACATGGTCAAGAAACCTGAAGACGACAGCTTCGATGGCTGGGCAGCGGAGAACGTTGCGCCTTTGGTGGTGTGGCTGGGCAGCGAAGCGTCCGGGCATGTCAGCGGCCACTTGTTCGAAAGCCAGGGCGGACGGATTTCCCTTGGCGACGGTTGGCGCACGGGCGTCACCCGCGACAAGGGTGCGCGCTGGCTAGTAGCGGAAGTGGGCGAGGCGGTCGACGGGATACTCGCCGAAGCGCCCAAGGCGCAGAAGGTCTGGGGTACTTGAGGCTGGCTTAACTAAAATCCAGAACTGAGGCAAGTCCCTGTGGCGAGGGAGCTTGCTCCCGCTGGCCTGCGAAGCAGGCCCTTTTAAATACCTGCAAACCAAGGGCCTGCTGCGCAGGCCAGCGGGAGCAAGCTCCCTCGCCACGGGTATGTTGCCATTGCCATTGCCATTCCCGCTGCCTTTACTGACCCCGTCCGTTTTGACGATGTGCCCGATCCCTGCGGGCTTTATACCTGTCGACAACCTGTTTTCTGTCAGAGGTATACGTCGTGAAACAAGCCCCTCCTTATGTTCCTGGCCACCAATTACTGGCTGGCAAATCCGTTCTCATCACTGCCGCCGCAGGCGCCGGCATCGGTTTCGCCGCGGCCAGGCGCTGTGCCGAAGAGGGCTGTCGCGCCCTGATGATTTCCGATGTTCATCCCCGTCGCCTCGAGCAGGCAGTTGAGCAGCTCAAGGCCGAGACCGGTTTGCAGGCGGTGTATGGTCAGTTGTGCAACGTCACCGTCGAAGCCGAAGTGCAGGCGCTGGTCGCAGCGGCGGAGCAGGCCCTCGGCGGCGTCGATGTGCTGATCAACAACGCCGGCCTCGGTGGCTCGAAGCGGGTGACCGAAATGAGCGACGAAGAGTGGCTGCGGGTCATCGATGTGACGCTCACCGGCACCTTCCGCATGACCCGCGCCATGTTGCCGCACATGGAGCGTCGAGGGAGCGGTGCCATCGTCAACAACGCTTCGGTGCTTGGTTGGCGTGCGCAGAAAGAGCAGGCGCACTACGCCGCCGCCAAGGCCGGCGTCATGGCATTGACCCGTTGCAGTGCACTGGAAGCCGCCGAACACGGCGTGCGCATCAACGCGGTATCGCCCTCGATTGCCTTGCACGAATTTCTCAAGAAAGCCTCCAGTGAAGAGCTGCTGGCAAAGCTTGCCGACCGTGAAGCCTTCGGCCGCGCCGCAGAGGTATGGGAAGTCGCCAACGTCATGATCTTCCTGGCCAGCGACTACGCCTCCTACATGGTCGGCGAAGTCCTGTCGGTCAGTTCACAACAGGCTTGAGGATCACCCATGACCACACGATTCAGCAGTGCCGAGCAAATGCTCAAGGCCCAGGGCCTGGACCTGGGCGTCACCGACTGGCTGCAACTGACCCAGGAGCGGATCAATTTGTTCGCCGAAGCGACCGGCGACCAGCAGTGGATACACGTTGATCCCGAGCGCGCTGCCAGCGGCCCGTTCGGGGCATGCATCGCCCACGGCTACCTGACCCTGGCGCTGGCCAACCTGTTCATGCCGCAACTGATGACCATCGACAACATGGCCATGGGGGTGAACTACGGCACCGACCGCGTGCGCTTTCCCGCGGCGGTGAAAGTCGGTTCTCGGGTACGAGGCCGAGGCCAGGTCATCAGCACCGAATTGATCGGCAGTGCTGTGCAGCTGGTGGTGCGCATCAGCGTTGAAATCGAAGGCGCCGACCGCCCTGGCTGCGTGGTCGATACCATCAGTCGTTACACCTTCAATCCCCTTACCGAGTGAGCCTGTTCATGGACAAGAATGACGTTGTGATCGTTGCGACCGCGCGGACCGCGCTGACCAAATCCTTTCGAGGGTCGTTCAACGACACCGAAGCTCCGGTGCTCGGCGGCCATGTAGTGCGGGCCGTGGCGGAGCGCGCCGGTATCGAACCGGGGTCGGTGGACGATGTGATCATGGGGGCAGCGGTGCAGCAGGGCACCCAGGGCTACAACATCGGCAGGCTCTGTGCTTACACCGGCGGCCTGCCGGACAGTGTGCCGGGCATGGCCCTGGACCGGATGTGTGCGTCCGGTCTGATCAGCATCGGCATGGCCGCGAAAAACATTCTGGCCGGCGAAATGAACATCGCCATCGCCGGCGGCGTCGAGTCGCTGTCGCTGACCCAGAACAAACACAAGAACACCTACCGCAATCAGTCGGAGGCGGTGCTTGCCTGCATGCCGAGTGCCTACATCCCGATGATCGAAACCGCCGAGATTGTCGCGCGACGCTACGGCATCAGCCGTGCTGCACAGGACGACTATTCGCTGCAAAGTCAGCAACGCACGGCAGCCGCCCAGCGTGATGGGTTGTTCGACGCGGAGATCGTGCCGTTGCAAGCGCGTAAACAACTTTTCGACAAGGAAGGTCAGCCAAATGGCCATGAACAGGTGCTCGCCGATCGTGACGAGTGCAACCGCCCCTCGACCCGGCTTGAAGACCTGGCTGCCCTGAAACCGGTGTGGAAGAACGGTCAGTGGGTCGAGCAAGGTGAATTCATTACGGCCGGCAACGCCTCGCAGTTTTCCGACGGCGCCTCGGCCAGCTTGCTGATGAATCGTGGGCAGGCGGCCGAGCTGGGCCTGCAGCCGCTGGGCATCTATCGCGGCATCGCGGTGGCCGGCTGCGCGCCGGAAGAGATGGGGATCGGGCCAGTGGTCGCGGTACCCAAACTGCTCAAGCGCTTTGGCCTGAAAGTGGCCGACATCGGCTTGTGGGAAATCAACGAGGCGTTTGCCTGCCAGGTGTTGCATTGCCGCGACGCCCTGGGCATTCCCCCAGAGCGCCTGAACGTGAATGGCGGGGCCATTTCAATCGGTCACCCGTTCGGCATGTCCGGTGCACGCATGGTCGGTCACGCCCTGCTTGAAGGGCGCCGTCGCGGCGTGCGCTACGTGGTCGTGGCCATGTGCATTGGCGGTGGCATGGGCGCGGCGGGCCTGTTCGAACTCCCTTAATCACCGATTTCGTCGTTCGGCACCCGGGTAGGCCATTTGGACGATGCCCCGGGGGCCGGGCAGACGGACTATCTACACACCTCAGTCAAGAGCGGTTGCAAGCGCTGCGCCTCGGTGGTTCAGCGATTCGATCCGACAAGAATAAGAAGGTGGGCCGTATGTCTATTGTCGAGCGCCTGGATGTTGCTGCAAGGAGTCGTCCATGCGCCAGTTGATCGCTTATGGGGTGTGCATTGCAGTCGCCGCCATCGTCGCGCTGGCGTTTACCCCGCGCGGGGTCATGAACGCTGCCGATACCGCGTTGAACACCGATCGCATGCAAATCAACGGCCTGCTCAACCTGGGCAAGCGCCAGGTGGCGGTGGGCGAGCGCGGGACCATCCTGATCAGCGATGACCGCGGGCAAACCTGGCAACAGGCGAACGTAGAGCCACAACGCCAGATCTCCCTGACCGCCCTCACGGCATTGAATACCGAACAGTTGATTGCCGTTGGCCAGGACGGTTTGATCCTGCGTTCCAGTGACGGCGCCAGCAGCTGGCAGGAAGTTCACTACGAACCCGATGCCGGTGAGCCCTTGTTGGGTGTGTGGGCAGCCAGTGCTGAACAGGTCTTTGTATTCGGCAGCTACGGCAAGTTTTACCAGTCCGACGACGCCGGTCAGCGCTGGCGCGATGTGGTGCTGGAGGTTGATCGCTCGCACCTCAATGCAATGGCCGGCGGCAGTGATGGCCGGCGCATGCTGGTCGGCGAGCAGGGCCTGGTCATGCGCAGCGCCGACAACGGCCAGCACTGGCAACAGTTGCCGACGTTCTACAACGGCTCCTTGTTTGGCGTGATCCGCCTGACGGCCCAGCGTTGGGTGACCTATGGCATGCGTGGCCATGTTTTCGTCACGGATAACTTCGGTGAGCAGTGGCAGGCCATCGACGTGGGCAACACGCAACCCCTCTACGGTCATGTGCTGCTACCGGACAACGCCGGGGTGCTGATTGTCGGCGCTGGTAGTTCGATGGTGCGTCTGGATGGCCAGGGACGTTTGCTCGGCACCAGCCGGCAACCCGGCCTTGGGACATTGACGTCAGCCATTGTGGTTGGCGGCGATCAGGTGCTCGTGGCGGGTGAACGGGGTGTGTATCAAGGGAGCGGCAACAGCGTTGCCGCCCTGGGCAAAGGAGAGCAGCGTCATGAAACACGGTAAATCCTGGGTTGATCGAATGGTCGAGCGCTGTGCCGACCTGTTGCTGGCGCAACGCAAACTGCTGCTCTCGGTGTTCGTCCTGGTGACCTTGGGCCTCGGCTACAGCGCCACGCACACTCAGCTGGACCCTGGCTTCAACAAGCAGATTCCGGTGCGGCATGAGTACATGCTCAACTTCCTGGGTTTCAGTCAGTACTTCACCGGCGCCAACCGTTTTCTGGTCAGCGTGAAATGGAAGGGCGAGGGTGATATCTACAACCCGCAATTCCTCGACACGCTGCGCAAGGTCACGGACGACGTGTTCTTCATCAACGGGGTCAGCCGCGCCAGCGTCACCTCGTTGTTCACCGCCAACGTGCGCTACATCGAAATCACTGAAGAAGGCTTTTTCGGCGACGTCGTGGTACCGCCACGCTTTACCGGAACGGCCGAGGACCTGGCCCAGGTACGCAGCAACGCGGCCCGCTCCGGACAGGTCGGACGGCTGGTGGCCAACGACTTGAAATCGGCCATGGTGCGTGCCGACCTTCAGGACGTCGATCCGCAGACGGGCAAGGCCGTGAGTTACGTTGATGTCTCCAAACGCCTCGAAGACATCCGCGCCAAATACAGCAGCGATCAAGTCGAAATCAACATCGTCGGCTTCGCCAAACTGGTGGGCGATGTGGTTGAAGGTTTGATGACTGTGATCGGCTTTTTCGTCGTCGCCTTCCTCATTACAGGGCTGTTGCTGTGGCTTTATTCACGATCGTTACGCCTGACCGTGGTGGCGTTGCTGGTAGCGTTGCTGCCGGTGGTCTGGCTGTTGGG
Source organism: Pseudomonas sp. MDV22-iso1 (assembly GCF_058145095.1). NCBI lineage: Bacteria > Pseudomonadati > Pseudomonadota > Gammaproteobacteria > Pseudomonadales > Pseudomonadaceae > Pseudomonas > Pseudomonas sp. MDV22-iso1. The sequence continues at coordinate 41,984 of NZ_JBYVMF010000003.1, read as the reverse complement.
TCTGCTGCCGCTGATGGGCCTGGGTATTGATCCGATGTCGATTCTGGTGCCGTTCCTGATCTTCTCCATCGGTGTCTCCCACGCGGTGCAGATGACCAATGCCTGGAAACAGGAAGTACTCGCCGGCAAGGATTCGGTTCAGGCCGCGCGCCTGGCGTTCTGCAACATCTTCATTCCCGGTTCCCTGGCGCTGCTGATGAACGCCCTGGGTTTTGCCGTGATCATGCTGATCGACATCCCGATTGTTCATGAACTGGGCGTGACGGCGTGCATTGGTGTGATGTTGATGATCATCACCAACAAGATGATGCTGCCGATCATCATTTCCCATTTGCGCCTGGAGCGCAGCGTGCTGGCCAAAGGACGCGTCCAGCAGCAGGGCAAGCACCCGCTGTGGTGGCGGCTGTCGGCACTGGCAGAACCGCGTCCGGCGCTGGCGGTGCTGGTAGTCAGCCTGATGCTGCTCAGCGTGGCGGTGCTCAAGGCGCGACAACTGGAGGTCGGTGACATTGGTGCTGGTGCGCCGGAGTTGCGTGCAGAGTCGCGCTACAACCAGGACAACGCGAAGATCGTTGGCAGCTATTCAATCGGCCTCGATGTGCTGGCGGTGTTCGTTCAGGCCCAGGGCCTGGAAGAGGCCTGTCTGTCCCCGTCGGTGATGCGTGCGGTCGAAGCCTTTGATTTCAAGATGCGCAGCGTCACGGGTGTGCAGTCGGTGCAGAGCGTGGCCGGCTTCGGCAAGACGGTGATTGCCGGCAATAACGAAGGCAACCCACGCTGGGCGGCCATTCCGGGATCGTCCCGGGGACTGAGTCAGGGCGCCCGAGCCTACATGCCCGATGACGGCCTGGTGACCGACGGCTGCCAGCAAATGCAGATTCTGGTGTTCCTCTCCGATCATGACGGCGCCACGGTGTCGCATGTGGTCAAGGAGGCCAAGCGGATCATTGACGAGGTCCAGGTTCCGGAAATCAAGTTCCTGCTGGGCGGCGGCAACGTCGGGGTGATGGCGGCCTCCAACGACGCGGTCAAGCGCGCCGAGGTCCTGATGCTGGTGGCGTTGTTTGGTTCGGTGCTGCTGTTCTGCTGGCTGACGTTTGGCTCATTGCGCGCGGTGCTGTGCATCCTGGTGCCGCTGGCGATTGTTGCAGTGTTGTGCAATGCGTTGATGGCCATGCTCGGCATCGGCCTGAAGGTGGCGACATTGCCGGTGATGGCGCTCGGCGTCGGGGTCGGGGTGGACTATGGCATTTACCTGTATGAGCGTATCCAGCACGAAATGGTCGACGGCGCCGACCTGCGCACCGCGTTCTATCGAGCGATGTGCCAGCGCGGAACGGCAGCGGTTTTCACTGCCCTGACCATGTCGATCGGGGTCTGCACCTGGGCCTTCGCACCCCTGAAGTTTCAGGCCGACATGGGGGTGTTGCTATCGTTTATGTTTCTGGTCAATGTACTCGGGGCGATTTTCCTGCTACCGGCTTTGGCTGCCTGGTTCAACCAGGGCAAACCACTGGTGGCGGCCGGAACAGGCCGCACATCGCATGCGCAAATGATCAAATCATAACAATAAAAACGGGCATGGCCTGGGCTGTGTCCCGCGAGGAGACGGGCGATGGAAAATTCCAGTTTGAGTGTTCAGGCCTTGGCAGACATGGGCCTGGAACTGGCTGACTACGACAGGCTCATCGGCGAGTTCTACGACGGTGCGCTGGATCACAAGTTGATGGCCAAGACCCTGCGCCATGTCCGCAGCGTTTATCAGGCCAACTATGTCACCTTGATCCTGCGGGTGCCTGAACAGCCGGACCTGGGCCTGATGATCGTCGTCGGCGACATCGAAGGCGACGGTGAGGTGAGTTACTGGGCCTACCCGCAAGCGGTCACGCCGTTCAACAATCCACCGATGGACCGGGTGTTCACCGTAGACGACCTGATGACCGAGTCCGAGTGGGCCAATTCGGTCTACTTCAAGACGTATGGCACCCTCCACGACACTTACCACATCATGGGTGCCGATATTTCTACGCCTGATGGCGGCAAACTGCGCTTTCGCATTACCCGGCCGAAAGCTGCGCCAAAATTCACGTCTTCCGAGCGCACGCTGTGCGAAATGTTGTTGCCGCATTTGCGCCGTGCAATGCACGTGCACAACCTGCTCGACCGCAGCGAATCGATCAGTGAGTTGTACTCCCAGGCCATCAGCCGCTTGTCAGTGGCGACCATCGTCCTCGATCAGAATGGCAGCGTGCTGCGCCTGAATTCCGTGGCCAGCGAACTGCTGAGCCACGCCGATGGCCTCAAGCTGGTCGGCGGCCGTCTTGAGGCCACTTACCCCACCGATAACCGTGAATTGCAGCGCCTGGTGCGCAACGCCTTTGCCCGCGACGTTAACAGTGAGGCGGTCAGCACGGCGGCGGAAGCGATGTCGGTGTCCAGGCCTTCGGGACAGATCAACCTGGGCGTCGTCGTCGAAGCCATTCCGACCCAGGACTGGGCCGAGGGCAAGAGCAAACCGGTGGTGGTGGTGTATATCCGCGACGCGGTCGGTCGCTCCATGGCCAGCGAAACGGTGACCAAGCAACTGTTCAACCTGACGCGGGCCGAAACCGCCCTGGCGATGGAGCTGGCGAACGGTCTGTCGCTCGAAGAAGCCGCCGAAGTGTTGAATGTGCGCCGTAACACTGCCCGGGCGCATTTGCGCTCGATCTTCTCGAAGACCGGCGTGCGCCGCCAGACGGAGTTGGTGCGCATCATCCTCAACAGCGTGGTTGCGCTGGGAAAGCCAAAGTTGGCCATGCTGGCCACCGATAAGCTGGAAACGCCAGTATTGAAGCTGGCGCAACCGGTGCGCAACCGCGCCTGAGTGTGGTTTCTGTCCCCCAACGCCCTGGTCTTGCTTGCAAGGCCGGGGCGTTTTAGTCCGTGCGGACGATGTTGTCGGGTTCAGGCGGCACCAATACTAGCCAGCACCTTTATTGAACGAGGAAGACGTTATGCCAGTTACAGCGGTCAGCGGTTCTGCATCCGGTATTGGCGCGGCAGTCTGCCAGGCGCTACGCGCCGCAGGGCACCGCATCATCGGTATCGATCGGGCGAACGCCGAGGTTATTGCCGACCTGTCCAGCGCAGACGGACGCCAGGCAGCCATTCGTGCGGTGCTTGAGCAAAGCGCAGGGGTGCTCGACGGACTGGTCTGCTGCGCCGGAGTGGGCTCCAGCGCGATGTCCGACACCATTGTGTCGGTCAACTACTTTGGCGTCACCGAGCTGCTCGACGGTCTGGCCGATGCCTTGGCCAAGGGCGACAAACCGGCTGCCGTGGTGATCGGTTCGATTGCCGCCACCCATGCCAAGCCGGATCAGCAGCCGATGGTTGCAGCCATGCTTGCCGGCAACCAAGCCCTCGCGCTGGAACACGCCAACGCCTTGGCGCTGTCCCACGTGGCCTATGCCAGCTCCAAATACGCAGTGACCTGTAACGCCCGCAGCAAAGCGGTTAGCTGGGCCAAACAGGGCATTCGCCTGAATGTAGTGGCGCCGGGAGCGGTGGAAACGCCATTGCATCAAGCGTCCCTGGACGACCCGCGTTTCGCCAAGGCCGTTCGCGAATTCGTCGCACCGTTGGGGCGCCCCGGTCATCCTGAGGAAATCGCTCAGGTGGTGGCATTCCTGCAATCCGCGCAGGCCAGTTTCGTCCATGGCAGCGTGATGTTTGTCGATGGCGGGATGGATGCCATGGTTCGCCCCGCACATTTCTAACCTTCGCTCCAGTGAGAACAACCATGACCCAGGTGGCTTTTGTGACCGGCGCCAGCCGTGGCATCGGCCGGGAGACGGCGCTGGCCTTCGCCCGTGCCGGTTTCGATGTGGCAATCAGTGCACGCACGCTGGAGGAGGGCGAGCACACCGCCCATCGACTGTGCGATGCCCAGGGTGCGCCTTTGTCGGGCAGCCTCAACAGCACCGCCGCCGCCATCCGCGCTCTGGGGCGCGAAGTGTTGGTGGTGCCCATGGACCTGCTCGACAGTGCCTCGGTCGTGGCGGCGGGTCAGGCCGTACTGGCAGCGTTCGGGCGCATCGATGTGCTGGTCAATAACGCCATCTACCAGGGCAACGATTTGAACGCCGCGTTCATGACGCTGCAGCCGCAGACCATGGAGCGGGTGTTCAAAGGCTATGTGCTGGCGCCGTTGTTGCTGACCCAGACTGTGCTGGCGTCCATGCTCGAACAGGGCGAGGGCGTGGTGATCAACGTCACCTCCGGCGCCGGCGAAGGCGACCCACCGGTTGCTGCCGCTGACGGTGGCTGGGGGTATGCCTATGGGGCGGGCAAGGCGGCGGTGTCGAGGGTGTCCGGGGTGCTTGCCGCCGAGCTGGGCGGCCAGGGGATTCGCGCCTTTACGCTCAATCCCGGAGTGGTCACCACCGACGCATTGAAAGCCACGATTGGCGAAAACGGCTTGTTGGCCATGCGCATCGGTACCGCGCCGCCTCATGTGCCGGCCGAGGTCATGGTGTGGTTAGCCACTGCCGAGCAAGCAGTGGACTTTCAGCGTCGTACGATTGCCGCCCAACCTTTCGCCCTGGAACACGGCATCGTCGCTGACTGGCGCTGACCCCTTGGCGCAGAAGCACTCGTGTAGTGCTCATCTAGTCCATGCGGAGGATGAGCACCGGCGTCTGCTCGGTGAAGATTACCGGGCAAGTTACCGGGGATTTCCACACGAGGAACAATAACAATGACCAAGCTCGCAGCAATCAATGTCGAAACTGCTCTGGCCCCTCGCTTTGGTCGAGGCTGGCACTGCCTGGGTGAAGCGGCCGACTACCGTGATGGCCAACTGCACACCCTGGATATTTTCGGCACACGCTTGCTCGCGTTTGCCACGTCCAGCGGTCAGATCAGCGTCATTGATGCGCATTGCCCGCACATGGGCGCCGACCTGTCGCGAGGCACACTGGAAAACGATCGGGTGGTCTGCCCCTTTCACCACTGGCAATACGACGCGAGCGGCAAGTGCGTCGAGATTCCGTACTGCAAGCGCATCCCGCCGAAAGCCAAGACCCGCAGCTGGCTGACCTGTGAAGAGAACAAGCTGCTATTCGTCTGGAATAACCCGGAAGGCAAGGCCCCCGCAGACGACGTGGTGATCCCGCATCTGCCGGAGCAGGACAGCGACGAATGGCTGCACGACTGGCACACGGACAAGCTGATTATCGAGACCAACCCACGGGAACTGGTCGATAACCTGGCGGACGCCCAGCACTTCGGGCCGGTTCATGGCACACCGACCAAATACTTCGCCAACGTCTTCGAAGGTCATATTGCCCAGCAGATTTTCCATGGTGACTCGGAGCGGCTGGGCGGCGACCTGGTAGCCGAATCGGCGTACTACGGGCCCGCGACCCATTTCACCCGCATGCGTGCCGTGTTCGAGGGCATGGAAATCCACTCGATCCTGCTCAACTGCCACGTACCGATCAGCGCCAACCGTTTCGAGCTGCGCTTTGGTTGCATGGTGAAAAAGATCGACGGCTGGAGCGAGGAGCAGAGTAGGGCGCTGGCGCAGGATTATGTGCTGCGCAATCGCGAGTCGTTCTATCAGGACGTGGACATCTGGGCGCACAAGATTCGGGTCAACAACCCGGTCCTGGCGGAAGGTGACGGCCCGGTCTACCAGCTGCGCGAGTGGTACGAGCAGTTCTTCATGGACGAAGCCAGCGTGCCTGCATCCATGGCCGAGCGTCGCGAAATCATCACCGTCGGCCAGCGCTGATAACCCCCTTGATAACGCCGCCGGGCAGGAACGCACAATGAACATGAGTGGCCGTAAAACACTGGCGATCATCCTGGCTGCCAGCTTCGCCTCGACGATTGGCGGTTTGCCGTTCAATACCTTGCCGATCCTGCTCGGCTCAATGGTCGACAGCCTTGGGTTCAGTGTTCAACAGGTCGGGTTGCTGGGGGCGGTGTGTTTTGCCGGCTACCTGCTCGGCACGCTGGTGGCCGTGGTGCTGATCGACCGCTTGAACTGGCGCTGGCTGACGCTGGGGTGTGCGGCGGGGGCAGCGGCAGCGTATGGAATGTCGTCCTGGCTACCCGCCACGGCGCAGTTGCCGTTGTGGGCGGTGATTGGCTTTTTTGCCGCGCTGATGACCTGCCTGGGCATGCGCATCATGGGCGAAATGGCCAACAAGGAACGCGCCTTGGGTATTCGTCTGGGCATCGAACTGGGGGTGGTCGCCGCGGTGCTGTTCGCCCTGCCATCACTGGTGATCGCTTATTTCCATTACGCCGGTGCGGCCTTGTCGCTGGCCGCGATCATTATGTTGCTGAGCGTCAGCGCACTGGTGCTGCCCAAGCGTCAGGATTTCATGGGTGAAAAAGCGCAGGTGAGTGGAGGATCGGTGCTCTCTCGCTTTCAGTTGCCGCCTGCAGCGTATGCCGCATTAGGGTTTTTCTTCCTGTTCGGTACCGGGCAGATCGGTCTCTGGGCGTTTCTCGAGCGCCTGGGCCATGGCCTGGCGCTGCAACCGACAGAGCTGGGCATCGTATTCGCAGTGTTGAAGTTACTCGGCGGTGCTGCAGCGCTTGCCCTGGCGGTGGTGGGAGATCGCCTGGGTGTACGCGTGCCGCATGTCGTCGTGCTGGCAGTACTGGGTACAGGCCTGTTGTTGCTGGGCAACGCCGAGGGCTTCCTGACGTATGCGGCCGGCGCCTGGATCTGGGAAGTGGGATTCACCTGGGGTTGCGTCTACCAGACAGCGGCCATTGCCCGTCTGGACAGCAGCGGTCGCTCGATCATGCTGATACCCGGGGCGTTTGCTCTGAGCTCCATGGCGGGACCGGCCCTGGCCGGACAACTGGTCGGCCAGGGGTTCAACACGTTGTTGTGGGTGGCGGCCGGCTGCGCCGTGATCCCGGTACTGGCCTTCACCGGCCTGCTGGCGCGACGTTTGAAAGGGCACCTTGCACTGACGCCCCTTTAATAACCGAACCGCCAGTCACAGCTAAATGCCAGCAAGCTGTTATTTCTGCTCTTTCGATATGTTGTCTGTGCGGGCACAATGCGCATCCTTTTTTGGCTAACCTTGCCGGATGCCTCGAAATGATCAAAACGCCGTACTACCTCATCGACAAGCAGAAGCTTCTGGTCAACATGCAGAAGATCGCCTACGTGCGCGAACAGTCCGGGGCCAAGGCCTTACTGGCACTCAAGTGCTTCGCCACCTGGTCGGTGTTCGACCTGATGCAGCAATACATGGACGGCACCACGTCGTCGTCGCTCTACGAGCTCAAGCTCGGTCGCCAGAAGTTCGAAGGTGAAGCGCACGCGTACAGCGTGGCCTGGGCCGATGATGAGATCGAGGAGATGCTCGATAACTGCGACAAGATCATCTTCAACTCCATCAGCCAGCTGCAACGCTTTGCCGAGCGCTCCGAAGGCAAGACCCGCGGCCTGCGCGTCAACCCGCAAGTGAGCAGCTCCGATTACCTGCTGGCCGACCCGGCGCGTCCGTTCAGCCGTCTGGGCGAATGGGACCCGGTGAAGATCGAAGGCGTCATCGACCAGATCTCCGGTTTCATGTTCCACAACAACTGCGAGAACGGCGACTTCAGCCTGTTCGACCAAATGCTCTGCACCATCGAAGAACGTTTCGGCGAGCTGCTGCACAAGGTCAGCTGGGTCAGCCTCGGCGGCGGCATTCACTTCACCGGTGAAGGCTATGCGCTGGACGCTTTCTGCGCGCGGCTCAAGGCGTTTTCGCAAAAGTACGACGTGCAGGTCTACCTGGAACCGGGCGAAGCGGCGATCACCAACAGCGCCTCGCTGGAAGTCACCGTGCTCGACACCCTTTACAACGGCAAGCACCTGGCGGTGGTGGACAGCTCCATCGAAGCGCATCTGCTTGACCTGCTGATCTATCGCCTCAACGCCAAGCTGGCGCCGAGCGAGGGTGATCACACCTACATGGTATGCGGCAAGTCGTGCCTGGCCGGGGACATCTTCGGCGAATACCAATTTGATCGTCCGCTGACCATCGGCGATCGACTGTCGTTCATCGACACGGCAGGCTACACCATGGTCAAGAAAAACTGGTTCAACGGCCTGAAAATGCCGTCCATCGTAGTGAAACAACTCGACGGTACAGTCGAAGTGGTTCGTGAATTTGGTTACGAAGACTACCTGTCCAGCCTTTCGTAAAGCGGACAGATAAGGAGTGATAAAGCAATTGAAAAAGAACGTTCTTATCATTGGTGCAGGAGGTGTCGCCAAGGTGGTGGCCCACAAGTGCGCGCAGCACAACGACGAACTCGGTCGTATCGCTATCGCGTCGCGCAACATCTCCAAATGCCAGGCCATCATCGACAGCATCAAGGCCAAGGGTAGCCTCAAAGTTCCCGCCGACATCAAGGCCTTCTCGCTGAACGCTCTGGATGTCGAAGCGACCAAGGCACTGATCCGCGAGACCGAATCGCAGATCGTGATCAACGTCGGCTCCGCGTTCCTCAACATGTCGGTGCTGCGTGCCTGCATCGATACCGGCGTGGCCTACCTGGACACCGCCATCCACGAAGAACCGGGCAAAGTCTGTGAAACACCGCCCTGGTACGGCAACTACGAGTGGAATCACCTCGAAGAATGCAAAGAGAAGAACATCACTGCGATCCTCGGTGTGGGCTTCGATCCGGGTGTGGTCAACGCTTATGCCGCACTGGCACAGCAAACGTATTTCGACCGCATTGATTCGATCGATATTCTCGACGTCAATGCCGGTTCACATGGCAAATATTTCGCCACCAATTTTGACCCGGAAATCAATTTCCGTGAGTTCACCGGACAAGTGTGGAGCTGGCAGAACAGCCAGTGGACCAGCAACACGATGTTCGAAGTCAAACGCACCGACGATCTGCCGGTCGTCGGAGAGCAGAACCTGTACCTGACAGGTCACGATGAAGTGCACTCCCTGTCGAAAAACCTCGACGTGCCGAACGTGCGTTTCTGGATGAGCTTCGGCGAGCACTACATCAACGTGTTCACCGTGCTGAAAAACCTTGGCCTGCTCTCCGAGCAACCGGTCAAGACCGCTGAAGGCCTGGAAGTGGTGCCGCTCAAACTGGTCAAGGCCGTACTGCCTGATCCGGGTTCGCTGGCGCCTGGCTACACCGGCAAGACCTGCATTGGCGACCTGGTAAAGGGCACCAAGGATGGCAAGCCGCGCGAGGTGTTCATCTACAACGTGGCCGATCACGAGGAAGCCTACGCAGAAACCGACAGCCAGGGCATTTCCTACACCGCTGGCGTGCCACCTGTCGCCGCAGCGCTGCTGGTCGCCCGTGGCGAGTGGGATGTGCAGCGCATGGTCAACGTTGAAGAGTTGCCGGCTGAGCCGTTCCTCAAGGCCCTGGATGTCATGGGCCTGCCGACGCGCATCAAGGACGAGAATGGAGATCGTCCCTGGAACTGAAACGCCTGAGGCTCCCGACATACCGGTGAGCCTCGTTCAGTGCTCCGTTCGTCGATAAAAAACGCCGCTCAATTGAGCGGCGTTTTTATTTGTCTGGTCTCGTGCTGAGTAACCTGAGGCTCTCGAATTTGGTGGTGCAAAGTCAGAGCGCGTAGCCCAGAACTTGCCCTGACTGGGATTCCTGCGACGCAACCATCAGATGCAATGGCATGCATTCGACTTCCATGCACACGATTTCAAACCCACCCACTATTTGCACCTCTCGCTCCCCCAAAGTGGCTGCTTCATCGGCCAATGCCTTAGCCATTCTCGCGTGGTTCGCTGCGATTTCATTGAGAGTTGACACGTTCCGTCTCCCGGTGACTGACCTAGCCTAGCGCTGGCGTCCTTGATTGTTGATTTGAATGCCGTCGCGTCAGAATTCCGTTGTTCTGGGCCAGCTATCTGCGTCCTTTGCAATCCTTGAGCCAGTCATGGTCAGAAAAGTGGCGCAGCCTCCATTGACCCGATGATCGGCATGTTCAAGCCGATAACCGAAGCTTAGGTCAACTTTGCAAACTCATCTTTAAAAACGTTTCACCCCCGTCATAGAAGAAAGCTTTTTGTACGCCTTAATATGACTTTATATCGGCGTCAATTTTTATTGCTAGTTTATGTAACCAAAAGCGATTGTCTTTAGCACAATTCATTTACTCCAACTTTCAGAACCTCAGCCATAAATAACAAAGTGCCATCACGCTCTTCGGCAAGGACTACGACAACCCTAAAAAAACAATTATTTTGACGACAAAAAACAGTCATATCCTCCCTATTAAGTCGGTGATTAATCATGATCAAGATCATGGCCTGCTTTTTAATAGGAGCTGTACTCGCAGGATGCAACGGCATGGTAAAACCCGATTTTTCGGGGGCTGCCAACGATTCCTACTTCACGATTTTCTCAGGCTTTCCTCTTCCGTATATGTACATGGCGTCGGCCGTGCAATGGAATGAGGATTACGCCGTCACAACCCGGCATACGCCGCTGATTCCCAACGTGCAATACAGCTGCAGTACCGGCTGTGACCTCGTCTTCATTCGCCACAAAGCCAACGGCCGCTACCCTTCGTGGCGCGCACCGCGGGTGGGCGAGGACATTACGGCCGTTGGGTCGAGCCCGTACATGGCCACCGCTACCGGCAAGGGCAAGGTGTACCAGGCGCCTTTTCTCAATACCGATGAACACAGTGGCGACCTCTATGCCATCCACGATGCTCCGCTGGTAAAGGGGATGTCCGGTGGCCCCGTAATTGCCAACGATGGCAGCGTCGTCGGTATTAATATGGGGTTCTATTCCACGACGTTAAACGATGTCAGCGCGCATCCCGGTGTAAAAGGCGCGCAGCGGATCAGTGTTTTTATTCCCTATTCGATTATTCAACGTGAATGGCAATTGTTACAGGCTAAACTTGATAGTCCGCAGGGGACGAAGTTTGCCGCCAAGTAATCATGCAGGACTGTTGACCTGTGTGGCGAGGGCGTGAATGCCTTCGCCACCGTTACAGCGCCGCCTTCATAAATCTTTCTTAAACTCTTTATCGAGATGTTTGTCGTCCTTGTGACGTTCTTTATCGAGGTGCGTGTCCTCTTTGTCGATGACGTCTTCGTCATGCTTCACACCGTTATCGATCTCGTCGGCATCGTGATCGACACCTTTGTCAATTTCCCGATGGTCGTGACGGACACCTTTTTCGAGGAGGTCTTCGGCGTGGGCAACCCCGACAGGGGTGAGGAGGCCTGCGACGAGCAGTGGCGCAATGAGCAGCGCTTTAAGCGTCTTCATGTCGTTCTCCGTTGCGGGTGCCAGTGATTGAGCGGTTGGATAAATCTAATATTCCTTAAAGGCATAAATAGATAATTATATATTCCTTTTAATGTTGGTTCGGTCGGTGCACTTTGGGGGCCTGCACATCCGTGCGAATAACCACGACATCAGCCAGGAAGCCTCAATATGACCATCAAAGCGATCAACGTCCGCAACCAGTTCAAGGGCGTCATCAAGGAAATCGTCGAAGGCGAAGTGGTGTCCGAAATCGACGTGCAAACCGCCTCCGGCATCGTCACCTCGGTGATCACCACGCGCTCGGTGCGTGACCTGGAGTTGAAGGTCGGCAGCGAAGTGATTGCCTTCGTCAAATCCACCGAGGTGTCGATTGCCAAGTTGTGATCAGCCTCGCTTTATCGGTATCTGATAACGGTGCCTTTGAGCTTGTGACCCTCGATGGTTTCGAAATCCGTTGCTGCGGGTTGATTGTTGACGTTAGCAGGCGGCCGGGGAGTTTCCAGAAAAGGGCTGTGAGGGGGTGCCGGTTTTGTGTGGGTCTATAGATCCGTTTCTGCAGTCACGCCATACCCCTTGTAAGAGCAAAGCTTGCTCGCGATGGCGTCCTGACAGTCGCTGATTTCTGGCGGGTGTAATCAAATCAAACTGTGGGAGCTGGCCTGCCGGCGATGGCGGTCTGACAGCTGACCATTTTCTTTTCGGATGTACCCGGATCAAATTGTAGGAGCTGGCCTGCCGGCGATAGCGGCCTGATCGGCGGTGCGATTCTTGCTGGTGTACATATCCATTCCTGCGGTCACGGCTGCTATTGGTTTCGCCCTTACGGCGAGTCACTTGGAAGAGCGCCAAGTAACCAAACGCTCTTGCCCCTTTCGTACGGTGCCTCGCCTGGGCTCGGCATACCCTCGCTCCGGTCCTGCTCCGTGGGCCCGCCGCGATCGGCCATCCATGGCCGTGCGCGGCTAACCCGGCATCCATGCCGGGTTGCCCACTGCGCAGCACCTGCGCTCGGCCTGCCGATGGGGCAAGCAGATCAAAAGCAGATCAAAAGCCAAAGCGAGGCGGCCTGCCAGCCGACCTGACGCTTGAAGCCTGCGCGTTTCCCTGTGGGAGCTGAGCTTGCTCGCGATAGCGGCCTGACAGTCGCTCATTTCTGGCGGGTGCACCCAAATCAAACTGTGGGAGCTGGCCTGCCGGCGATGGCGGCCTGATCGGCGGTGAGATTCTAGCGGGTGTACATATCCATTCCTGCGGTAACGGCTGCTATGGGTTTTAAGATCGCAACCTCGTTTCACTCGACAGCTCCTGCATAGCGAAGTTTTCCCAATGACATGGCGTCATCGTTAACGTCCATCGCGAGCAAGCTCTGCTCCCACAGGGAAACGCGCAGGCTTCAAGCGTCAGGTCGGCTGTCAGGCCGCCTCGCTTTGCTTTTGATTTTGATCTCAGGCGCCCCGTTAAACCACGCTGGCCGAACGCAGGTATTGCGCAGCGGGTAAACCGGCAAGGATGCCGGTTTAGCCGCGCTGGGCCAGGGATGGCCCATCGCGGCGGCCCGCGGAGCAATGCCGGAGTGAGGGCACACCGAGCCTAGGCGAGGTGCCAAGTGGTGGGGCAAGAGCGTTTGGGTTACTTTTGCGCTCTTTCAAAAGTGACTCGCTGTAAAAGCGAAACCCATAGCGGCCGTGACTGCAGGAACGGATATGTACACCCTACAAACCTCATAGCCTGTCAGACCTCCATCGCCGGCAAGCCAGCTCCCACAGTTTGATCCAGCTGCATCAGGAAAATACTCATCGGCTATCAGACCGCCGTCGGGAGCAAGCCTTGCTCCTACAGTGAACGCCTCTATCACTCATCCTTCTCGCAATTCACCATCCACGCCACACCAAACCGATCGTTCAACATGCCAAACCGCGCCGCCCAGAACGTCTTTTCAAGAGGCATCTGCACGCTGCCATCCTCTTTCAGCGCATTAAAGACCCGCTCCGCCTCGGCAATGCTGTCGACATTCAGCGAGATCGAACACCCGGCCATGTCATCGGTGGGCCGATCCGGTGTCGTATCAGAGCCCATGATCGCCTGATCACCCACCAGCAGCCGGGTGTGCATGATCAGGTTATGCAGATCCGCCGGAACATGTTCGCGGGCGGGGCTTTCACCGAAGGTCATCATCATTTCGATCTGACCTTGCAGCGCCTGGGCGTAAAAAGTGAAGGCGGCTTTGCAGTCGCCGTTGAAGATCAGATAGGGATTGATTTTCATGTTTCAGCTCCCGGTCATTGAAGGGATTACACCGGTTTTGACGACAGGTTCGTCAGCCAATTGCGATGGACATCGACCCGGGTAGCAAAGCCCTAAATCGCAGCGAGTGCTGAGGTTTTTTTAGATGTTTTTTCTATGGAAGAGGCCAGGCTTATTGCTTCGTTCGAACGTCGCGGTGCCAGCAAGCGTTCGATGGCGCCACTGACCAGGTTCTCGAGCATTTCATCGCGCTCGGATTCCTCCAATGGAGAGTGCGTCAACCAGGTCGGCGCGCTGTTGAGTATCGACGCAATGGCATGACCGGCGGCCACCAGACCCTCGGCGCTGAAGCGTGATCGAACACCGAGCATCTTCAGCAATTTACGCTCGTACTGTTCGCGCAATTGCCGAACCCGCGCTTGCTGTTCGTCATTCAGGCAGCCGCTGTCGCGCTCTGCCAGACGGAAGTGCCAGGGCATTTCCTGATGCAGATTCAGGTGGGCGCGAATGAGGCCATGGAGCCGATCACGTTTGGCCGGCGCCTTCTGTTCGATGCGTCCCAGGGTCGCCAGCAGCTCTTCGTAAAACTCCTCGATCAGGTCGAGGAGCAAGTGCTGCTTGCTGGGGAAATGGTGATACAGCGAGCCTGGCGCGAGCCCCAGGCACGTCGCGAGCTCGCGCATGCCGACCTGACCGAAACCCTTGCAGGCAAACAGCTCCAGCACCTTGTCCCGGTATTCGGCGAAGCGCGAGCAACGCTCAGGCATAGGCATGGAAGCCACGCCCCGTTTTGCGTCCCAGGTAGCCGGCGGCGACCATTTCCTTGAGCAGTGGAGCAGGGCGGTATTTGCTGTCGTTGAATCCGTCGTAGAACGCTTCGAGAATGGCCAGCACGGTGTCCAGGCCAATCAGGTCTGCCAGTGCCAACGGACCAATGGGCTGGTTGCAGCCCAGGCGCATGCCGGCGTCGATGTCGTCGACGCTGGCCAGGCCTTCCTGGAACACCAGAATCGCTTCGTTGATCATGGGCACCAGAATCCGGTTCACCACGAAGCCCGGACGGTTGCCGGCGGTGATCGCGGTTTTGCCAAGCGTGGTGGCCATGTCCAGCGCCAGGGCGTGGGTCGCGTCGCTGGTTTGCAGGCCCCGAATCACTTCGATCAGCCCCATCACCGGCACCGGGTTGAAGAAGTGCAGGCCGATGAAACGCTCAGGATGGTTGACGCTGGCGGCCAGTTGAGTGATGGACAGCGAGGATGTGTTGGAGGCGATCACGCATTCGGTACTGACCTGTGCGGCAATCTGTTGCAGCACGCGCAGTTTCAGGTCGAGTTTTTCGGTGGCTGCTTCGATGACCAGTTGCACGTCCTGCAAGCGGCTGTAATCGGTGCTGGTGCCGATGCGTTCAAGAATGGCGAGTTTTTGCGCTTCGGTCAGGGTGTCCTTGGCGACCTGGCGATCAAGGTTCTTGCCGACCGTTGCGAGCGCTTTTTGCAGCGCGCTCTCGGAGATGTCGAGCAAGGTTACGTTGAAACCGGCCTGGGCGCAGACCTGGGCGATGCCGTTACCCATGGTGCCTGCGCCGATCACGCCAATGTTTTGCAGATTCATGTTCCAGTCCTTGCGATCAAACCGTGCGATACCTTGGCCGCCGTGGCAGCCGAAAGCGTACTATTGGCCGCGAGTCTAGAGCTGGCAGGGCCGTTGTCCTATGCCAAAACTGTTCAACGGCACTGGCGTTTTTTGCCATGCGGACACTGGGGAGTGAAACGTTCACATGCGGGAAAAGGACTCGGTCGCCGTCTACTTTGTGCAGGCCATGATTCATGAACTGGGCGCGCATCCACAGCGTCTGGAAGCGGTGCTGCAAGAGGCTGGCATCGACCCGGCACTGATCAGGCAGCCCACGGCACGCGTGCCGGCGAGTGCCTTTGCAGCGCTGTGGCTGATTCAGATCCGCGAGCTCGATGATGAGTTCTTCGGGCTCGACTCCCATGGCATGCCACCGGGCGCCTTCGCGCTGATCTGCCGGGCGCTGATTCAGGAGCCCGACCTGCACAAAGCCATGCGCCAATGCCTGGCCAACTTCTCCCTGTTCCTGCGGGACTTTCGCGGCACGCTGGCCGTGCGTGGCAAACGCGCGGTCATCAGCCTGGAATCACAGGCCAGAAGCGACGACGTCAGCCGTTTTGGCGAAGAGACGTTTCTGGTCCTGATGATCAGCCTGCTGTGCTGGCTGGGCGGGCGCCGCATCCCCATCGATCGCGCCGATTTTCGTCATGAACGCCTGCCCTTGAGCGACGACCGTCTGCTCTGGGGGCCGAACCTGACCTTCGGCGCCGAACGCACCGAGATCGAATTCGCCAGTCATTACCTGCGCCTGCCGGTGGTCCAGGACCTGGCGTCGCTAAAAGTATTCCTGCGCACGGCACCGCAATGGCTGGTGATCCGATTCCGCAATCAGCATGGCCTGGCGTCACAGGTGCATCAGCGCTTGCGCAACAGTCGCTACAGCGAGTGGCCGACCCTGCAAGCCTTCGCCCTGGAACAGCACCTGAGCCCCAGCACCTTCCGGCGAAAACTCGAGCGAGAAGGCTGTTCGTATCAGGAGATCAAGGACGAAGTGCGGCGCGGCGTGGCGTTTGAGCAGCTGCGCCAGAGCAACGCGAGCATCGGCGACATTGCTGAACGCCTGGGGTTTCAGGAACCGAGTGCATTTCATCGGGCGTTCAAGAAATGGACGGGGGAGAGTCCGGGGAAGTATCGGGCGCGGTTTCAGGATGGGATTGGCGAAACGTCTGACAGACGCGACTGATTGAGCGCGACCCCGGTGATTTCATCCGTTTCGGGCTGTACAGTCTCGGGCCTTAGTCTCTGTTCAACGCCGTTGTGACAAGGACGCTGACCCCAAGGAACTGGAGTTCGTCGACGTGACCGATATTGAAAACATTCCCCCGTTAACCGCATCCCCGATACCCAATATCTTCAGTCAGATCAGCCAATGGCTGTTGTGGCTCAATGAACGCGCCTGGCCATTGACTGTGGGTATTCTGGTGACGGCAGGGTTGTACTTATACCAATACATTCAGGCGGAACAGATCCCGTTGAGTATCACTTCGTCGGCCGTTGTGACTGCCTTACCGGTCATGTCGGCGATACTCGTGTCCATCGTTTCGATTCTGGCGGCATTCGTCGTGCTGCCGATCTTCGTGCTGTTCCATCGGTTGAATGATACGGGTCGGCGGTTGAGCGACGAGTTCACCTTGGGGCAAGCTTCCCCGGAGCAACTGAAGCGCCATCGGCGCATGTTGGGCCGCTGGGCCGCTAGCCTGTTTGTCCTCGGGCTTTTTTGTGCATCGCTGAGTGCTATCGGCTCTCAAGTCCCGAGCACCTGGTACTGGAGCCTCGCGGGGGCGATGGGCGCGGTGCTGACAATGGCCGCTTACTACTGGCTGATGACGCTGGGTGTCGAAGGCCCGATGTCGATGGATTTTCGTTTTGCCTGCCTCATGTCCGCGTTCGCCCAGATGAGCGTGATTCTAAACTTCATGATCATCGCCATCGACATCGCGGGCCACTACGTCAGCAGCTTATGGTGGATATTTCCGCTGGTGCTGGTGGAGTCGCTGGTGGTCTGGATCATCCAGCTCCTGTGCGCTCTGCTCGTGGTGAAAACGCGCAGCCATCGAAACCCGGTTGCCCTGGTGGTGTGTGCGGTCATGGTGCTGGTTATCGTCGTGGGCATGTATCCGGCCTCCGGCGCGAAACTGGGCGGCTTCGCCTTTCAGGTTTCCGCATCCGGCGCCCGTAACTGCACGATCCTGAATTTCGGCCCCGAGAGCAAAGGACTCGAGCCGATCACGGATCCCGACAGACCTGGTTTCAGTCGTCCGTTGCGCGTCATCGCCGAAGCAGACGGTACCTATTATGTGAGGTTGTGGAAGACCGACTCCAAAGCCGTGCAGTTTGTACCTCGAGCCAGTCTGGTGGGCGTTGACGTCTGTCCAGTCGCTAAACCCAAGGTCGCCGCCGCTGCAACACCCGCCCCGAACGCTGGCTGAAGTACCATGGCGTCTTGACGCCATCACCACGCCGGGTCCAGTGCCGTATGCCAGTTGCTCTTAACCGCTTCACCACCTTGCTGGATCAGGCTCGACGCGCCTTGCTGCTGGTCTGGGGCACCTCGCGTGCACTGTTTCTCGGCCTGGTGTTGGCCACGCTGGTGGCCGGTGTTCTGCCGGCGCTGGCGGCGTGGTTGGGCCAGCGCATCGTCGATGCCGTGGTGTTCGCCATGCAACTGCATGCCCAGCAGGGCAGTGCGCCATTGTGGCCGGTGGTGCGTTACGTGTTGTTCGAGGCTGGTGTGTTGGCGTTGTTGTCCGGGACTCAGCGGGCATTGTCCGTTCAGCAATCGCTGTTGCGGGTGCAGTTGGGGCAGAAGGTCAACACGATGATTCTGGAGAAGGCCCAGACGCTGTCGCTCGTGCAATTCGAGAATTCCGAGTTCTACGACAAACTGGTCCGGGTGCGGCGCGAGGCGTCGACCCGACCGTTGGCATTGGTGATGAAGTCCCTGGGGTTGATCCAGAACCTGATCGTACTGATCAGCTTCGGCGTGTTGCTGGTGCATTTTTCGCCTTGGGCGCTGGTGTTGCTGGTGGTCGGAGCGTTGCCGGTGTTCTTCGCCGAAGCGCATTTTTCCGGCGATGCCTTTCGCTTGTTTACCCGCCGTGCGCCGGAAAGCCGGCAGCAGAATTACATCGAGACGCTGCTCTCCCACGAGGCCTACATCAAAGAGGTCAAGCTGTTCGGCATTGCGCCCCTGTTGTTGCAGCGCTACCGCGATACCTTCACGCGTCTGTATGCCGAAGACCGCCGGCTGACCTTGCGCCGGGATGGTTGGGGTTTTGTCCTCGGATTACTCGGCACGGGGGCGTTTTACCTGGCTTACGCCTGGGTCGTGGTCGACACCGTCCATGGCAACATCACCCTCGGTCAGATGACCATGTACCTGGTGCTGTTCAAGCAGGGGCAAACGGCGGTGAGCAGCAGCCTGAGTGCTATCAGTGGGCTGTACGAGGACGGTCTGTATCTGTCGAGCCTGTATGAATACCTGGCCGAGCCGGTGATCGTCGATACCGGGCACTTGACCGTGGGCGCGGTACCGGGCGATGGCTTGCGTTTCGAGAACGTCGGTTTCCGTTATCCGGGGGCGAGTCGCGCGGCCCTTGAAGGCATCGATTTGCACTTGGTGCCTGGCCACAGCGTCGCGCTGGTCGGGGAAAACGGTTCAGGCAAGACCACGCTGATCAAGTTGCTGACTCGCCTGTATCGCCCCGATCAAGGCCGTATTCTGCTGGACGGCAGCGACCTGAATACGTGGCAGGAAGAAGCGTTGCGGCGGCGCATCGGCGTGATTTTCCAGGACTACATTCGTTATCAATTCACCGTCGGTGAAAATATCGGGGTTGGCGATACGCAGGCGTTCAGCGATGAAACCCGTTGGCACGAAGCTGCCACTGAAGGCATGGCGGCGCCCTTTATCAAGGGGCTGAACCGAGGCTATGCCACGCAGCTGGGACGGTGGTTTGCCGGGGGGCAGGAACTGTCGGGCGGGCAGTGGCAGAAAGTCGCCTTGTCCCGCGCCTACATGCGCCGCGACGCCGACATCCTGATTCTCGACGAACCGACTTCGGCCCTGGATCCGGCGGCGGAAGCGGCGGTGTTCGAGCATTTCAGCCAGCACACCGAGGGGCGCATGACGTTGCTGATTTCCCACCGTTTTTCCAGCGTGCGCAATGCCGACCACATCCTGGTGCTGGACCAGGGCACGATTTTGGAGCGCGGTGATCACGACAGTCTGGTCGCCACCGGAGGGCGCTATGCGCAGCTGTTTCACTTGCAGGCGCAGGGCTATCGATAACCCTCAGGAATCGTGACCGCCGTGAGCGGTCGTTGGCCCGGCGACCTGCGGCGGCCTGGCTTTCATCAAGCCGTCGAGGGCCTGCCGGTACTGCGCACCACCCAGGCTCATGCTGTTGTTGTGCGTACCGCCGGGCACCAGTAACAGGCGCTTGGGCTCGTTGGCGGCGTTGAACAGTTGCTGACTGAAGCGCGATGGCATGAACTGATCGGCCAGGCCATGGACCACCAGCAAGGGCATGTCGATGTCGACGATCTTGTCGATGGAGTCGAACTTCTGTGACAGCAGCCAGCGCACCGGCAGCCATTTCACCGGCAGATTATTGTCGGCCACCTGCGCCACTGCATCACCCAGCGAAGTGAAGGTGGACTCGATCACCAGGCCGCGGACGGGGACCGGGCCGTGGTCTTTTTTTGCCTGGGCTGCCAGGTCTGCAGCAAGGTCGATGGCCACTGCGCCCCCAAGGGAATGACCATAGATCAGGCGCTTGTTGGCATCCGGCTGCATGGCCGTGAAACGCTCCCAGGCCGCTCGTGCATCCTCGTAGACACTGGCTTCAGACGGCAAATCCCCCTTGCTTTGACCGAAGCCGCGGTAGTCGATGGCCAGCACCGAATAACCCATGGCACGCAGTTGCTCAATGCGAAACGCCTGGCCGGTCAGGTTCCAGCGTACGCCGTGCAGATACAGGATCGACGGCGCATCGCGACGCGCGGCCGGCCACCACCAGGCGTGCAGGCTCTGACCTGCCTTGAAGCTGGCGGGTTTGATGTCGAACTCCTGAACGTCTTGCGGCAAACCGCGATACCAGCGGGCGGTGCCAGGCTCGATGCGAAACAGCAATTCGCGCTCTTTGTGCTCAAGCACCCCGCAACTCGCCGGCAGGCCGACAATCAGCACGGCCATGCACGACAGCGACAGCCAGCGTCGGCGCAGAAGAGCGAGGAGGGAAGAGGTCATGTGTATCAGTCACCGGCAAGCCATCTGAAGTTCGGTTTTTAACAGAAGCGCGGCGCAGACGGGGAAATTATCGACAGACCGTGGCACCCACCCTGTAGCAGCTGCCGAGGCACGAGGCTGCGTTGCGTGTCCGCAGGACCGCCCCCGGGGGCCGCAGCGCAGCCCGACGCAGCCTCGTGCCTCGGCAGCTGCTACAGGGCGCGCGATTACTGCACCTGCAACACAATCTTGCCGATGTGATCACCGGCTTCCATTCGCGCATGGGCCTGAGCGGCGTCGGCCAGCGGGTAGACCTTGTCGATTATGGGCAGGCAGCGTCCAGCAGCCAGAACAGGCCAGACGTATTCGCGCAGCTGTTCGGCAATCGAGGCTTTTTCTTCGCGGGTACGCGAGCGCATCAGGGAGCCGGTGATGGTCGCGCGCTTGCCCAAAATGGCCATGAGATCGACGTCCTTGGCATGGGCACCCCCCAGAAAACCCAGCATCACCAGTCGACCCTCCATGCCCAGTGCCGCGATGTTCTGATTCAGGTACGAGCCGCCCATAATGTCGAGGATCACGTTGACGCCCTTGCCAGCGGTTTTGTCCTGCACGACCTGGACGAAATCCTGGTCGCGGTAGTTGATCGCCTCGGCCCCCAACGTGCGGATTGCCGCACACTTTTCTTCACTGCCCGCCGTGGCGAACGCCTTGACGCCGAATTCGCGACACAGCATCAATGCAGTCGTGCCAATACCGCTGGTGCCGCCATGGACCAAAGCGCGCTGGCCTTTGCTGGCACCGCCGATGTCGAACAGGTTGGCCCACACCGTGAAGAACGTTTCCGGCACCGCCGCCGCGTGGACCCAATCCATGCCCTGAGGAATCGGCAGTGTCTGGCTGGCCGGTGCGACGCAGAATTGCGCATAACCGCCGCCATTGGTCAGCGCACAGACCTTATCGCCGACGATGAACTCACTGACGCCCGCGCCGATGGCTACCACTTCGCCGGCCACTTCCAGGCCCGGGATCGGGCTCATGCCGGGCTTCATCGGGTATTTGCCCGCACGCTGAATCACGTCAGGACGGTTGACGCCGGCCGCGTGTACGCGAATCAGCACTTCACCGGCACCGGCGGTCGGCACGGGTTCCTGCCGAGGTTTCAATACCTCCGGGCCGCCTGGTTCGGTGATTTCGATCAAGGTCATGGTCTGGGGCAAGGTCATTTTTGCTGTCCTGATTTGAAGGGTTCCAATAGATGGGACCGTGTATTTGGGAGGGAGGTCAAAAGATCGCAGCCTTGTTTCGCTCGACAGCACCTACAGGCGTACAGGCTTACAAGGGACGGCAGGAATTGGCGTCATCCTGCAGGAAATGTCGAGCGAAACGAGGCTGCGATCTTTTGATCGTTAAAACCTCCAGCAACAACGCCACCACAATGGCCCCCGCCGCAATCTCGAACAACACCGCGTGATGGCCGCCGCTCACATTGAACAACGCCGAGTACGCAAACCCTGCAATCGCCTGGAACGTTGCGAATGACACCGTTGCGCGACTCCAGGCAACCTGCTGTTGATGATGGCTCGGGATCAACTCATGCACCCGGGCCAGCGCCAGTGGAACAATGCCTGGCGGGAATGAACCGAGAATCACCGCCAGTACCGCGAGGGTCGTGAACGAGCTGGAGATCGACAGCAGCCCCACAGCAATCGCCTGCACCACCAGCACCAGGCGAATACTCATCTTCGCCCCCAATTGATCCGCGAGAAAACCATAGCTCACCGGGCCGATGATCGCGCCGAGGCCGTACATGACCCAGATCAGCGCACCCACATGCGGTCCGGCACCCAGCCCGCGAGCCACGTAGTCGACCAGGAACACCATCGCCGGCACCAGCCCTGCGGCCATGAAGGCGTACTGGGCAAACAACAGGTACACGCCCCTATCCGTCGGGTGCCTCGTCTCGTTGACCGAGGGCAATACGCTTGCTGCGTGAGTATCCGACGGCCAGCCAAACCAGCTTGCTGCCGTCAGCACCAGGGCCAACGCGCCAAGGCCGAACCAGGTTTGCTGCAAACCCAGGCTCAGCAGCGGCGGCACAAGGGTCCCGGAACCCGCAATGCCCAAGCCGATGCCCAGAAAAATCGCCCCGCTGGCCAGTCCGCGACGGGCTGCCGGTACGTGCGGCAACACAGTCGCGGCCACCAGCACCATGATCGCGCCACCGGCAACGCCCGACAGCAGGCGCCAGCCGAAGAACCAGCTCACTGACAACGGGAAACCACAGGCGAAAAACGACAGGGTGACGATAAGCATCATCAGCCGCAGCGCGCTTTTGTTGGACGTGCGATGGGCCAGCGGTCGGCCGATCAGCGCGCCGATCAAGTAGCCCACGAGGTTGGCGGCACCGAGGTAAACCACGTCACTGGCCGAAAACCAGTGCGCCTCAATCAACGAAGGAATCAACGGCGTATAGGCAAACCGCGCCAGGCCGATGCTGACCAGGCTGGCGCAGAGACCGGCGAAGATCGGCAGCCAGATCGCACTCGGCGGGTGACTCGATGAATTGTGCATGGCAAATGTCCTGAGAGGTTCTTCCGGCCTTCAGCCTATCCCGGATCTTTGATGCAATAACGCAGCGATTCTGCGTTATCGTGATGCATCGATGCATCAACGGGGGAGTGGTTATGAATTGGGATGACGCGCGGGTGTTCCTCGCGGTGTGCCGGGAGTTGACGCTCAGGGGCGCGGCGCGGGTATTGGGGGTCGATCAGGCCACCGTCGGCCGTCGCATTACGTCGCTGGAAAAGTCCTTGAGCGCAACGTTGTTTTTGCGCACCTCAGAGGGATACGTGCTGACGGCAGTTGGCGAAGCGGCGTTGCAGGCCGTGGAAAAAATGGAGCATTCCGCGCTGCAACTGCAACGTCAGATTCAAGGCCTGGATGACCGGCTGACGGGCACAGTCCGGGTCAGCACCACCGACTCTCTGGCCATCGACTTTCTGATCCCGGCGATTGCCCGGTTGCACGCCCTGCACCCCGATGTGCGGGTGCAACTGGACGCTTCCACGCAGATTCTAAGTTTGGCCAAGCGCGAGGCCGACATCGCTGTGCGTAACACCCGGCCGGAGAACCCGGACCTGATTGCCCGGCGAATTGCCCGGTGGCCGGTGGGGCTATTTGCGTCGCAAGCCTATGTCGATACCCATGGCCTGCCGCAACCGGGTTCGGCGTTCGAGGGGCATGACCTGGTGGTGTACCAGCCGTATTTGCAGGGCAACAAGGACATGACGCTGGTGTCTGAACCGGTGACCCGCGGGCGCATCGTCTCAAGCCTGAGTTCCGGCCTGTTGGTGCGCCGTTCCATTGCCGCGGGAATCGGGCTGGGGGAAATTCCGGTGTACATGGGGGAGCGGGACGGGCTGGTGCGGGTGTGGCCGGAGCGCACACGACCGGTGCCCTACGACGTGTGGCTGGTCACCCATGCGGATCTGCGACATACCGCACGGGTGCGTGCGGTCATCGAAGAAGTGGTTGCGGGTTTTTCCGGGAGTGGTGAGTAACAAACAAATCCCCAAATCCCTGTAGCAGCTGCCGAGGCAGTTGTGGCGAGGGGATTTATCCCCGTTCCAGTGCGTAGCGCTGGTAGAAAATCCTGGGGTCGCTTCGCAACCCAACGGGGCGGTGCGACGTTTCGCTGAATCCCCTCGCCACAACTGCGGACGCCAGTCGCTAGGGTTCGGGATTGTTCTTACGGCATTTCAGGTAATTCCTGCGGCCGCAAATCAAACACCAGTACTTCGGCATCCACGCCATTGCTCAACGTCAACACCTGCTCATTGCGAACCCGCACGCCATCGCCTTCCTGCAACGGCATGCCGTTGAGCTCGACACTGCCACTGGCTACATGCACATAGGCGTATCGATTGGCGGCCAACTCGAGGGTGGCGCTCTCCTTGCCGTCGATCAGCGCGGCGTACACCCGTGCATCCTGACGCACCTTCAGCGAGCCGTTGCTCCCATCCGGCGAAATGATCAGCTGCAAGCGTCCGCGTTTTTTCTGCGTGCTGAAATGCTCCTGCTGATAACGCGGTTTGGCGCCGCTGACGTCCGGCACGATCCAGATTTGCAGGAAGTGCACCGGGCGTGTCGCCGAGTGGTTGTATTCACTGTGGGCGACGCCGTTGCCGGCACTCATCAACTGCACATCGCCAGGGCGAATCACCGAACCGGTGCCCAGGGTGTCCTTGTGTTCCAGCGCACCTTCGAGCACATAGGAGAAAATTTCCATGTCGCGATGGGGGTGCTGGCCAAAGCCTTTACCGGCCGCCACACGGTCATCGTTGATCACCAGCAGGTCGGAAAAACCCTGCTCTTTGGGGTTGCGGTAGTTGGCAAAGGAAAAGGTGTGGAAGGACTTCAACCAACCGTGATTGGCCAAGCCGCGATCGGAAGCTTTGCGAAGGGTCAGCATGATGAATTCTCCTGTGTGGACGTTGATTCGTCCGAGTGAGGAGAAGGTTAATGGTTACTGGTGGATGCAATAAGTAGACGAAAATTGAAACACTGTCCCGTTGAGGTTGACAGTAATGTGCGGTGCATCACCTATTCTTATCCAACGTCTGCGCCGCACTTGGCCATAATGACAAGCGCTCGTTCAAGCTCCTTCAGGGGGCGGCGTAATACCCGTTCCTTTTTATCGACCTCAAAGAAATCCATCCCATGAAAACAGTGGCAATGGTGCTGTTCCCCGACTTTCTCCTGCTCGACATGGCCGGCCCGATGGAGGTGTTTTCCATCGCCAACCGATACCTGGCGCAAGATCAACGTTATGAACTGGCGACCATCGGCACCGAGCATGGCGCACTGCGGGCTTCCAACGGCGTCAACATCACGGCGGATGTGCACATCGATCAAGCGAGCGACCGCTATGACCTGCTGTTGGTCCCCGGTGGGCCGGGCGCTTACAACGAAAAACACCCACCGTTGCTCGACTGGCTTCGAGGCGCGAGCCATCGAGCCGGTCGATACGGATCGATCTGCACCGGTGCCTTCGTGCTCGGGCACGCCGGCTTGCTCGACGGGTATCGCGTGACCACTCACTGGCATTACACCGAACGGCTGATCAAGGGCTTCCCCAAGGCAACCGTCGAGACCGATCAGATCTACGTGCAAGACCGCAACCTCATCACGTCCGGAGGCGTTACCGCCGGCATTGATCTCGCACTGGCTGTGGTGGCCGAAGATCACGGCAAGAAAGTCGCCCAGGACGTGGCGAAAGTGCTGTTGGTGGTGATGAAACGCCAAGGAGGCCAGGCGCAGTTCAGCCCCTTGATGGCGGCGGTGGCTCCCCACGAAACTGCCATCACACGGGTCCAGAACCATGTGCTTGAGCACCTCGATAAGCCCTTCAGCATCGATTGCATGGCCAGTCTGGCAGCCATGAGCCCACGGCATTTCGCCAGGGTCTTTGCCCGGGACGTAAACATGACGCCCATGGAATTCCTTCAGAGCGCACGCATCGACAATGCCAGAAACCTGTTGGAAACCAGTGAGTTGCCGCTCAAGACCATTGCTTTCAAAAGCGGCTTCGGCAGCGTTCGGCACATGCGTTTCCTGTTCAGTGAAAAGCTCGGTTTGACCCCGTCCCAGTACCGCGAGCAGTTCAGCTAGGGGCAATTGTCCGTTGTGCGCACCGAGATGGCCGTGACGCTCCCATCTGCGCAGTTGTGCTGTCACCGATGCCTGCCAAGATAGATGAGAACCAATTGCAATGGAGGTGCGGGAATCTAGATAGGCGTGCAATGGGCGCGCCGGACCAGATTTCAGCACGTGAAGTGCATGAACAGTCTCAGAGATTTGAACAGCGATACGGTGCTGCGATTCGGCCCGTACGCCTTTCACCTGCAACAACGGCTGATCCTGGAAGGTGATCGGCCTTTGCGCATGGGCGGTCGGGCGCTGGATATCTTACAGGTGCTGGTCGAACATGCCGGCACCGTGGTCAGCAAAGACGAGCTGATCGCCCGGGTATGGCCGACTTCCGTGGTCGAAGAAATCAGCCTGCGCGTGCACATCGCGGCGTTGCGTCGGGCGCTGGGCGACGGACAGAACGGCCACCGCTACATCGTCAACGTACCTCAGCGCGGCTATAGCTTCGTTGCCACTGTGCAGGCCGAGAGTGTGGAGGCGCTGGTCTCGCTCGAGACGGCGCAAAACCCCCAGCACAATTTGCCCGCGCGCCTTACACCGGTGACGGGGCGGGATTCGATTGTTGGCAGTCTGGTCAGGCAGTTGCCGGTTCGGCGTCTCATGACCCTGGTCGGCCCGGGAGGTATCGGCAAGACCACCGTGGCCTTGCGGGTCGCCGAACTGCTGTTGCAGCACTATCGAGATGGGGTCTGGCGGGTGGATTTCTCGGTGATCGATGACCCGGCGCGTGTGGTCGATCAGTTGACGCAAAGTCTTGAATTGCCAGTCGGAACAACCCTGGATGTCCTGGCCCAGCGTCATGCCTTGCTGGTGTTCGACAATTGCGAGCACCTGCTGGAGCGTTGCCGGACGCTGGTCGATGATTTGCTGCAGGCGGCGCCTCGACTGTCGATTCTGGTCACCAGCCGCGAACCTTTGCTGGCGGCAGGGGAGACCGTCCAGCGCCTGCCACCCCTGGCCGTCCCACCGGCCTCGGCGATGCACAGCGTTGCCGAGGTCATGGGCTATTCGGCGGTGCAGCTGTTCGTCAGCCGGGCCCGCGCCCGTCAGCAAGGCTTTGTGCTGCGTGAACAGGACCTCAAGGCGGTCCGTGAAATCTGTCGGCGTCTCGATGGGCTGCCGCTGGCCATCGAGCTGGCGGCGGCGCAAATCGATGCGCTGGCGTTGGTCGGGTTGCAGGCTCAGCTGGATAACTGTTTCCAGCTGCTGACCCAAGGGCGGCGCACCGCCGTGCCACGGCATCAAACCCTCAAAGCTGCGCTGGACTGGAGTTATGAACGGTTGAGTCAGACGGAGCAAACCGTGTTGCAACGCCTGGCCGTGTTCAACCTGTCGTTCACCCTCGATGCGGCCATCGGCGTGATCAGTTGCGAGGTGCTGAACCCCGTCCGCTTGAAGGCGCTGATGGACCGGCTTGTCGCCCAATCGCTGCTGTCTCTGGAGCGGACCAACGGCACCGGGCGCTATCGCTTCCTCAATACCACGCGCACTTATGCCCTGGAGAAGCTCGAACACAGCGGCGAACTGCGTCTGTTCGAGGCGCGTTACGCCCGTTACGTGAGCAGGGCGAGCTGGGTGTCAGGCGTGCAAGTGCCCCTGGAGCTCGTCGAGTAATTGCCGGACGTTGACCAGGTCCGGCGTGGCAAACCCTTCGCTGAAACGCTCATAAATCGGCGACAGCAATTCATGTGCTTGCAGCCGTTTTCCCTGGCGTTGCCACAGCTGTGCCAAGGCCGTCGCGCTTCGCAGTTCCCACGCCAGCGCACCCTGACTGCGCGCCACGTTCAACGCCCTGATCAAGATAGTCTCGGCCGTCTCAACCCTGCTGCAGGCGGCGGCTTCGGTCGGTTGATCCTCCGCCATCAACGCCAACGCCCTGGCCCTTAAAATCTCCGCCGTACTCCAACCGGCCGCCCCCGTGTTCGCCCTCAGCACCAACGCCTCATCCACACACCCGGTGTCCAGCGTCACCATGATTTCGTTGATCAGCCCGGCACCGGGCAATGGGACGACCTTGACCCCGGTACCACCGATCACCTGCGCATAGTGTTGCGCCCAGTTGTAGAACAGCTGGACCGAATGCTTCTGGGCTTGCTCCAGCAGTAAGCGCAACAGTTCGCGAGCAGTGCCGGTGTCGCCGTTGTACTGCGCGATCAGACAGCCCGCCAGCGCCAGGGTGTAGCAGATGGACGTGCCGTGATTGATCTGGAGCGCGATGTCCAGTGCCTGCCGGGCCGTGCGCCAGGCTTGTTCCGGCTGGCCTTGCAGCCAGAGGATGCGCGCCAGAATCGTCAGCGAGGCCACGCTCTGGTCGTATTGCACGCCAAAGCCGTGGGTGAATCGGTTGAGGTGGCCGCTCTGGGCCATGCGCTGGATCACCTGTTCAGCGTTTACCCGCGCCAGTCGCTGATTACCGGCGAAGTGCAGGGCCAGCACGCGCAAACGGTGCGTGCTCAGGGACAACACTTCTTCGCCGTGCAGTCCCAACCGGTCGAATTGCTGACTTTGCTCCAGCGCCATCTGATAGTGGCCGCAGCTGAGGTTGACCGCCATGTACCCGGACACCGCCCGCAATTCGCCGGCCACATCGTTGCACTGTCTGGCCAGGGATCGAGCGCTGACGAACGCTTCGATGGTTTCGGTCGTACCGCCCTGACTGTGGTAGCAGGAACTGCCGAGCGCGAGCTTGAGGGTCATCTGCAACAGCGGGGAGGGCGCTGACGTAGCGTCGAGCAGGGCCAGGGCCTTACGCACATAAGTGCCGTGTTCCTTGAGCAGCGACAGTTCCTGCCAGAGCGGCGTGGAGGTCGCCGTCAATTGGATGGCCAGCGCCTGGGGCCCCTCGGCGTTAAGGCCCCAGTCGAGGGCGGCGCGGATGTCCGCCAGGCTTCGGGCGTAGCGCTCGATCCACAGGTTTGTCGGGACCAACTCCCAGTCTCGCGCGGCCTGGCTCATCAGCGCCAGACAGCGTTCGGCATGGCGTTTGCGGGTATCCGGCAAGTCATGGGCCTGGTCGAGTTTTTCCAGCGCATAGCCCCGGGTGGTGTCGAGCAGGCGGTAGAACACCTCTTCGTCACCGACCTCCACATTCAGCAGGGACTTGGCCACCAGTTGCGTGATCGAGCCGAACACTTCGCACGGTTCGATCTGTCCGCCGACGATCACGGCCGCCGCGGATTCCAGGGTAAAACCGCCCCTGAACACACCGAGGCGACGCAGGCAGGTTTGCTCGCAGGGGCTGAGCAGTTCGAAACCCCAATCCAGGGTCGCCCGCAAGGTTTGATGGCGCGCCAGACTCAGGTGAGAGCCTTGAGTCAGCAGGCGAAAACTGCTCTGCAGTTGGGTCAGCAAACCGCTCAGGCCGAAGCGACCCACTTGCGCCGCCGCCAGTTCGATCGCGAACGGAATGCCGTCCAGGCGATGGCAGATGTCGATCAACAGCGGCAGGTCGGCGTCCGTCAGTTCGAAGCTGTCGTGGCTGGCCATGGCCCGTTCGACAAACAATTGCAGGGCCGAAAACGTCAGCGCCTGGTCTCGATCAAGCACCGCAATCGGCGGCGGGCAATCCAGGGATTCCAGGCGTTGAACGAACTCGCCCTCGGCCCGCAAACCTTCCCGGCTGGTGGCCAGGATGTGCACCTGAGGCGCGCCGCGCAGAATGTCTTCGCAGAGCAGTGCGACAGCGTCGATCAGGTGTTCGCAATTGTCGATCACCAGCAGCATTTGCCGCTCGCGCAGGAACGTCACGAGGCCGCTCATCGGCTCGGCATCGTGCAGGGACAAATCGAGCAGCGTGGCCAGGTGCGCGGTAATCATCAGCGGATCGTTGATCGGGGCCAGGTCCAGCAGGCGTATCCCGTCGCGGTAACGCCCGATCAGTTGTTCGGCAACGCGCAGGGCCACGGTCGTCTTGCCGATACCACCCGGGCCGACCAGGGTAATGAAACGCTGGCGCGCGAGTTGCGTCATCAGGCTGTCGACCAGTGTCTGGCGGCCGATCAGGCGGGTGTTACGGATGGGCAGGTTATGGCGGCTGGGTTCGACCGCTTCACCGACGGGATGGGGTTCGACCTGCTCCAGGGAAAATGGCGCGACAAAACTGTACCCGCGCTGGGCAATGGTGATGATGTAGCGCTGGCCGGCCTGACCGTCACCAAGGGCTTTTCGCAGGGCCGCCATGTGCACCCGCAGGTTGATGTCTTCCACGACGCTTTTGGGCCACACCCCGGCGATCAGGTCCTGTTTGCTGACCACCTGTCCTGCGTGCTCCAGCAGAATCAACAGAATATCCATGGCACGCCGACCCAGGCGCAGAGGCTGGTCGGCCTCAAGCACCAGACGTCGTCCAGGGTAGATCCGGTAAGGGCCGAAATGGATGGCCTGTGTGGGGGAAAGGGTCAACGCGACACTCCTGCTTGCATCCGTCTAGTACGCGGTTTCCGAGCATATTCCTCAGGTTTGGTCGCCAGTGCAACGAGCGGGCTGGATGACTCCCGGGTGTTCGTCGTGACCGGCGCCTTCACGTAATTGTCGCAGGCGCCGTATTGACTCAGCGTAGCGGTGGTCAGCGGCGCGTCCAGATGTTTGGCGCGCGATTGAAAATTAACAACGTTTAACTCGTCGCGGCGAGTGACAGGGCCAAAACTCTGATCTGAGTGGGCAGCGAGGCTGCGGTTTTGCGGTTTACGGATGCGCATCATTTTGGCTCCTGCAGGTTTTGCGGTGACGGCTTTGGCAGCCCGATACCGTCCAGCAACCCCACAGCCTGAAAAGGAATTCAACGCGTCTGGAGCAATCTCGGAATGAGCAATGTGGTGGTGGTCTATCACAGCGGCTACGGGCACACCCGGGTCATGGCCGAAGCCGTGGCGCTGGGCGTGGAGCGGCATTTGGGCAGTACCTGCCAGTTGGTTCCGGTGGAGGAGGTGGACGATCACTGGGACCGTCTGCACCGCGCCGATGCGATCATCTTCGGCGCCCCGACTTACATGGGCAGCGCCTCGGCGCCCTTCAAGGCCTTCATGGACGCCACGGCCGCGTTCTACCTGGCCCAACCCTGGCGCGACAAACTTGCCGCCGGCTTCACCAATTCCGGCAGCCTGTGCGGCGACAAACTCAACACCTTGCTGCAGATGGCGGTCTTCGCTGCGCAGCATTCGATGATCTGGGTCGGCCTCGACCTGTTGCCCGCGCGCTCCGGCACCGGGGTGTTCGACGGGCAAATGAATCGCCTCGGCAGCTCGCTGGGCGCCATGGCCCAGTCCAACGTCGAGCAACCCCCCGAACAGGCGCCACCGCCTGAAGATCGCTGCACCGCCGCGCATCTGGGCGAGCGCGTGGCGCGCCTCGCCGAACGCATGGCCCGTCCATTGAATTGATCTGCTGGCATTCCTGAATGATTGACGCACAACGACGCAGGCCTGCATCCGCGCCGGCAGCATCAGGCTGCGCCGAATACCTGTAGCAGCTGCCGAGCCTGCGAGGCTGCGTCCGGCTGCGCAGCAGTCGTAAAACCTGACGACACGGTGTTTCAGACAGACCGCGTTTACCGGGTTTACGACTGCTTCGCAGCCGGACGCAGCCTCGCAGGCTCGGCAGCTGCTACAGGTTTGGCGTTGTCAGGGAATTGGGCGCGAGGTTTGGACGTTCAGGCTTCGTCGGGACTATCGAGCGTGAAGTTGAGATGTGTAGGCGCAGGACACGGGCTGGCTGCGCACAGTCCGGCAGCGCCATGCAAACGGATTGATGCCTTCACTGCGGGTGAAGATGTGGCAGAAATGTGCCTGGTCGCAGAAACCGCACTCCAGGCTGATTTGCGTCAGGGACAGGTCGGTGCTCTGGATCAGTTGCTTGGCACGGGCGATGCGCTGGTGACGAATCCAGTCCTGGGGCGAGAGCCCGGTACTGCACTTGAAGGCGCGGGAAAAATGACTGCGCGAGAGGGCGCAGGCGCGCGCCAGTTCAGTCACTTCCACGGTTTCACCCAGGCGCTCGAGAATCAGTTGCTTGGCCAGTTGTTCGCGCCACGGAGTCAAACCACCGGTGTTTTTCTTTCGCGTTTCAGTGACTGCCGCGCGGGCGGTGTTTTGCTGAAAGTGAGCCATGGCAGAGGTCCGTGTCGGTGAAACTCATTCTTGTTCGCAGGGGTCTGGCTGGCGAGTTAATCGTTGTTAATTTCACTTTTATGCCGGGCGCTCTCAAGCAAACTCAGACACAATCATCCTCCTCGCGCCTGGCTGAACACCTAAGGAACCGTGCCAATGAACCGTAATGATCTACGCCGCGTCGACATGAACCTGCTGGTCATTTTCGAGGCCTTGATGTTCGAAAAAAACCTGACCCGTGTCGCCGAAAAACTCTTCATGGGGCAACCGGCGGTGAGTGCGGCGTTGGGTCGGTTACGGGACCTGTTTGACGATCCGTTGCTGCTGCGCAACGGCCGTGGCATGGAGCCGACGGCGAGGGCGCTGGCGATTCTCAAGGAGCTGCAGCCGGCGATGGACACCATCTCGGGCGCCGTCAGCCGGGCCAAGGAGTTCGATCCGACGACCAGTAGCGATGTGTTTCGCATCGGGCTGTCGGACGATGCCGAGTTCGGTCTGTTTCCGCCGTTGTTAACGCACCTGCGCGAGGAAGCCCCGGGGATCATTGTGGTGGTGCGACGGGCGAATTTTTTGTTGATGCCGGCGTTGTTGGCATCGGGGGAGATTTCCGTCGGGGTGAGTTACACCACGGACCTGCCGGCCAATGCCAAGCGCAAGACGTTGCGCGACATTCCCTGCAAGATTTTGCGCGGTGATAAACGGCCGGGCCCGCTGACGCTGGATGAATACTGTGAGCGACCGCATGCGATGGTGTCGTTTTCGGGCGATCTGAGTGGCAACATCGATCTGGATCTGGCGAAGATCGGGCGTTGCCGGCGGGTGGTGTTGGGGGTGCCGCAGTTCAGTGGGTTGCGGGCGTTGCTGGCGGGCACCGAGATGATCGCTACGGTGCCGGATTATGCGGCGTGTGCGTTGGTTGAGGGGTGTGCGTTGCGTGCTGAGGATCCGCCTTTTCCGATTGAGGCGGCGCAGCTGTCGATGGCGTGGAGTGGGGTGCATGATAACGATCCGGCGGAGCGCTGGTTGCGGTCGCGGATCAGTGATTTCATGTCCAGGCCGTTGCCTGTTTTGTCGTGACGAGTTGGTTTTCGGGGCTCCCAGGCTCTTGGATCTGTACCCGATCCCCTTGTAGGAGTGAGCCTGCTCGCGATGGCGGTCTGGCAGCCTACCCGATTCACGCGGCTGTACTCGTTCCTGTGGGAGCTGGCTTGCCTGCGATGGCGGTCTGACCGCCGACCCATTTTTTGCAGGTGTACATATCCATTGCTGCGGTAACGGCCACTTAGGGTTTCGCCCTTACGGCGACTCACTTTTTTTTCAAACGCCAAAAAAAAGTAAGCAAAAAAAGGCTCGCCCCAAGCGTACGGCACCTCGCTAAAGCTCGGTGTTCCCTCGCTCCGGTGTCCATCTGGGGGCATCGCCTACGGTCTGCTTCGCGACGACCTCCTCTCGATGTGTGCGGCTTCGCCGCACGGCGCTTCGCGCCTGCCCCCCAGATGAACACCTCCACTCGGCCTCCCGACGGGGCGGGTGGATCAAAATCAAAAGCTTGCAGGCGAGCTAACGCTCGGCCTTGAGTGGTGAAGGGCAATGGCGGTGGGGGGGGATCTTCTGTAGGAGCACAGTTTGCTCTGGGCGGCATTCCGACCATAGCGTCCGATTGACCGACCTGATTCACGCGGATGTACCCGATCAAACTGTAGGAGCGAGCCTGCTCGCGATGACGGCCTGTCAGCCGACCGCGATTCATGCGGCTGTACTCGATCCTGTGGGAGCCGGCTTGCCAGCGATGGCGGCCTGCCTCCAAACCTGATGCCCACGGATGTACCCCTGTCTAAACAGTGCGAGCTAGCCTGCTAGCGATTGCGGTGGCCCAGGCACCACCTACACCGGGCTGCGAACAGACTTACTCCAGCCATGGTGCTTTTACACCTGACACGAAAACAGCACACACATCCAATTTCCCCCGCACCCGTACCGGCACTATCCACTCATGTCCCGACTTGCATGTCGGGGGTTTGTGCGTTTTTCCGGAGCCTTGCGTTATGCCTGAATCAAACTCACTCGACACGCCTGCAAAGGGTTTTGAGGAGGTCGTGACGCTGGTGGTCAAACACCGGGTCAAGGCCGGTTTTGAAGTGCCGTATGAAGCCTGGTTGCGCAACATCGTTGCCATTGCCGGACAACAGGAAGGGCACTTGGGCGTGGACGTGGTTCGGGGCAAGAGCGCCGGCCTGGATTTCTACACGTGCGTGCTGCGCTTTTGCTCTACGGAGGCGATGCAGCGCTGGCTCGACTCGCCGCAACGGCTGGCGTTGGTGAACGAAGCCACACCGATGCTTGCCGACGGCGACCAGACCGAAGTCAACCCGGTCAACGAGTTCTGGTTCGCGCCGCAGGTCGACGCTTCGACGCCGCCGCCACGCTGGAAGCAGGCCGTGGTGACACTGTTGGTGATTCTGCCGCACACCTTGCTGGTGCCGCTGATCTGGGGGCCGGTGCTGCGCCTCAATGCCTTTCTCTCCAGCTACTTCGTCGCGACTTTCCTGATCACCCTGACCATCGTGGTGTCGGTGGTTTATCTGTTTATGCCGATGGCGACGCGCCTGTTCGCGCCCTGGCTGTCCTCTTCCACTACGCCTAAGGAAACGCGATGAACGCCGATCTGATTCTGTTCAATGGCCAATTCCATACCGTTGACCGGGAAAACCCGCTCGCCAGCGCCGTGGCCATCAGCGAAGGCCGTTTCGTCGCGGTCGGGACCGATGCGCAGGCCATGGCGTTGCGGGGTGCAAATACCCAGGTGATCGACCTCAAGGGACGTTGTGTGATCCCCGGTCTCAACGATTCACACTTGCACCTGATCCGCGGCGGTTTGAACTACAACCTGGAACTGCGCTGGGAAGGTGTGCCGTCCGTGGCCGATGCGCTGCGCATGCTCAAGGAACAGGCTGATCGCACGCCGACGCCGCAATGGGTGCGGGTAGTGGGTGGCTGGAACGAATTCCAGTTTGCCGAAAAACGCATGCCGACCCTCGAAGAACTCAACCAGGCGGCGCCGGACACACCGGTGTTCGTGCTGCACCTGTATGACCGTGCGTTGCTCAACCGTGCGGCGTTGCGCGTGGCCGGTTACACCCGCAACACGCCGAATCCGCCGGGTGGCGAGATTGTCCGCGATGCCAACGGCGATCCGACCGGCATGCTGGTGGCGCGTCCCAACGCGATGATTCTGTACTCGACGCTGGCCAAGGGCCCGAAGTTGCCGCTGGAGTATCAGGTCAACTCGACGCGCCAGTTCATGCGTGAACTCAACCGTCTCGGGCTGACCAGTGCCATCGATGCCGGTGGCGGTTTCCAGAATTACCCGGACGATTACCAGGTGATCGAGCAGTTGGCCAAAGACCAGCAACTGACCATTCGCATCGCCTACAACCTGTTTACCCAGAAGCCCAAGGAAGAATTGGCCGACTTCAAGAACTGGACCAGCAGCGTGACCCTGCATCAGGGCGATGACTTTTTGCGGCACAACGGCGCCGGGGAAATGCTGGTGTTCTCGGCGGCGGATTTCGAGGACTTCCTTGAACCGCGTCCAGACCTGCCGCAAACCATGGAAGACGAACTGGAACCGGTGGTCCGCCATCTCGTTGAACAGCGCTGGCCGTTCCGCCTGCACGCCACCTACAACGAATCCATCAGTCGCATGCTCGACGTCTTCGAGAAGGTCAATCGCGACATTCCGTTTAATGGCTTGCCGTGGTTTTTCGATCACGCCGAAACCATCACCCCGCACAACATCGAGCGGGTGAGGGCGCTGGGCGGTGGCATTGCGATTCAGGATCGCATGGCTTTTCAGGGCGAATATTTTGTCGAGCGTTACGGCGCCAAAGCCGCCGAAGCGACGCCGCCGATCAAGCGCATGCTGGCCGAGGGCGTGCCGGTGGGCGCGGGCACCGACGCCACGCGGGTGTCGAGCTACAACCCGTGGACTTCCCTGTACTGGATGGTCAGCGGTCGCACCGTCGGTGGTCTGGAGCTGCATAGCGAGGGCCTTTCCCGGCAGACCGCGCTGGAACTGTTTACCCACGGCAGCGCCTGGTTCTCTTCCGAACAGGGCAAGAAGGGCATGATCAAAGTCGGCCAGCTGGCTGACGTCGCGGCGCTCAGCGCAGACTTTTTCAGCGTCGATGAAGAAGCCATCAAGTGGATCGAATCGGTGTTGACCGTGGTGGGCGGCAAAGTGGTGTATGCCGCCGGTGACTTCGAAAAACTCGGGCCGGCCAGCGTCCCGGTGCTGCCGGACTGGTCGCCCGTGGTGAAAGTCCCTGGCCACTGGCGCCCGACCTCGCCGATGCAGGCGCAGGTTCACCATTGCAGCGGCCCCTGCGGCGTACACGCCCACAGCCACGACCGGGCACGGTTATCGAACGCGCCAGTCAGCGATTTCGCCGGGTTCTGGGGCGCTTTCGGCTGCTCGTGTTTTGCCTTCTGACACTCACAAAAAAGCGTCGACCGATTGCGTCGACGCTGTCTGTAACACCCATCCATCGAGGAGTTTTACATGAGCAATGTGCCTTACAAACGCTTGAACAAAGACGACGCGGTTGTCCTGCTGGTCGACCACCAGACGGGCCTGATCTCGCTGGTTCAGGATTTCTCGCCGAACGAATTCAAGAACAACGTGCTGGCCTTGGGCGATGTCGCCAAGTTCTTCAAGCTGCCGACCATTCTCACCACCAGCTTCGAAAATGGCCCGAACGGCCCGATGGTTCCAGAGTTGAAAGAGCAGTTCCCGGACGCGCCGTACATTCCACGTCCAGGCCAGATCAATGCCTGGGACAACGAAGATTTCGTCAAGGCGGTCAAGGCCACTGGCCGTAAGCAGTTGATCATTGCCGGTGTGGTGACCGACGTGTGCGTGACCTTCCCGACGTTGTCGGCACTGGCTGAAGGGTTTGAAGTGTTCGTGGTGACGGATGCTTCCGGCACCTTCAACGAAACCGTGCAGCAAGCCGCCTGGGCGCGCATGGCTGCAGCCGGTGCACAACTGGTGAACTGGTTCTCGGTGGCTTGCGAGCTGCAGGGTGACTGGCGCAACGACATGGAAGGCCTGGCAAACCTGCTGTCGCCGCGCATCCCGAACTATCGCAACCTGATGAACAGCTATTCGGTGCTGACTTCCAAATAAGCGAGCACCAGTAATAGTTTCAGGCAATCACGATACTGTGGCGAGGGGATTTATCCCCGTCCGGCTGCGAAGCAGGCGCAAAACCATCACACGCGGTGTACCTGATACACCTCGGTTGCAGGTTTTGGGGCCGCTTCGCAGCCGAACGGGGCGGTGCGACGTTTCGCTAAATCCCCTCGCCACAAATGTATGCCTACAGCATTACGCCAATGCGCGTCATTTCTTATGTGGCCAGCTCCATATCTACAGGTCTGCTCATACATTCTGGCGTTTTTGCAGCCAACTCAAAAAGCCGTTTTTCTTGATGTGCACCGGTTTGGCCATCAACGCCAAACGGCTGTTCTGCTGCCGCACGGCCTGCAATTTGTTCAACGCCAGACCCACCTCGCTGCGCTGCTCCATGCAGTTTCGGGTCAATGACTTGTCGATCCGGTAGATGATGCACGAGGTCAACGTGGTGAACGTGGCCATCGATGGCGTGTCGGTCAGGATGCTCTGTTCGCCCATGACCTCGCTCGGCCCCATGCGTCCGGCTTCGGTGTGTCCGTCACCGTCGGGAACGGTCGCGCTGGCCACGCCCGTGGCAATGACCATCAGGTTGTCCGGTACCTCGCCCAATTCCAGCACAACCTGGCCTGCCGCGTACTGCTGCGGGACCATGGACCGTGCCATTTCATCGCGTTCGTTTTCGCTCAGGGAGCGGAAAATTTTCACTTCGTCCAGCAAGGCACGGGCGCGGGTGGAGGGTTCGATCACGCCATCGAGCTGCCGGGAAATACCCGCCGCTTCGAGATGCCGATGCGCCAGGTCGAACAGCTGATTACGCACTTCGCTTTTCTTGCCCAGCTCGGTAATGAAGCCGCTGGCCACGTATTCGGACATGGTTTCGCCGGCCTCCTTGAGCACGGCTTTCGGCGCCGGATTCAACAACAGGCTGCTGCTGCCTTGAAGCGTGCGATCCAGTGCGTCGAGCACTCGGCGTGGGCGGATGTGGTTGGGCACTTGAATGCTGATCGAGACGCCGTGCATGTTGCTCGGCCGACTGAGGTTGACGATTTTTGCTTTGGCCGCCACCGAGTTCGGCACCACTGCCGTACTGCCGGCACTGGTGAGGAGGTGCGTGGCGCGCCAGTCGATGTCGAGTACCTTGCCTTCCACGCCGTCGATCACGATCCAGTCATCCACCTGATAAGGCTTGGTGGTGTTGAGTACGATGCCGGAAAACACATCGCTCAAGGTGCTTTGCAGCGCCAGACCGACGACGATCGCCACCACGCCTGAAGTCGCGAGCAATCCCTTGACCGGCAGCTCCAGCACATAACCGGCCGCGGCGACGATGGCGATCAGAAACACCAGCGCGCCGATGACGTCCTGCAGCAACCGACCGCTGTGACCGATGCGCCTCATCAGGATCAGGCCGATGACCTCGGTGAGCACCCGTGCCGCGTACAACCACCAGAGAATCCCCAGCGCCGTGGCCCCTGTTTGCGCCACGGAATCATCGGCAAACAGCGGTGCCTGCAACGGGCTGACGCCAGCGTTGATGATGAGCGCGCTGAACACCAGAAACAGCGCCAGGCGCACACCCACGCGAACGACGCGGTGTTTGAACGGCGCGAGGTGCCAGAGCACCGTGTCGATCACCAGCAGCAGGGCGCTCAAGGAGAGCAGGTGGGCGAGGAGGAAGGACATGGGGGGACGCTCCAGGGAGAATGTTATGCGTTCGATGTAGCCGCTGTTAAGCCTGTCAGGACAATTCGGACTCTGTAGCAGCTGTCGAACTTGTCAGGACAATACGGACTCTGTAGCAGCTGTCGAGCCTGCGAGGCTGCGTCCGGCTGCGCAGCAGTCGCAAATCCTGTACACGCGGTCTTCCTGAACGACCACATCGACTGATTTTACGACTGCTGCGCAGCCGGACGCAGCCTCGCAGGCTCGACAGCTGCTACAGGGGATCGGTGCAGCCTCGCAGCCTCGCGAGGTCGCAAGGAACTCAGTTCAAATGCGTCTTCAGTTCCAGCGCCGCCTGACGCACCGCCGCTTTCACTTCAGGAATCTGGCTCAGCGGATTCAGCAACCCGAAGTCGTGAATCATGCCGTTGTAGCGAACTGCCGTGACCGGCACACCGGCCGCATCCAGATGCCGGGCGTAGGCCTCGCCTTCATCACGCAGCACGTCGAACTCCGCCGTCTGCACCAGCGCGGCTGGCAGGCCTTTGAGCTGTTCGGCGCTGGCTTGCAACGGCGACGCATGGACCTGCGCGCGTTCGCCGGCGTCAGTGGTGTAGTTGTCCCAGAACCAGCTCATCATGCCCTTGGTCAAGAAATGGCCCTCGGCAAACTGCTGATACGACCCGGTGTCGAACCGGGCGTCAGTCACCGGCCACATCAGCAACTGGAAGCGCAATGCCGGGGTTTTCTGTTCCTTGGCCATTAACGCCACGACCGCCGCCATGTTGCCACCGACGCTGTTGCCGGCCACCGCGAGGCGCTTGCCATCGACGCCGATGTCCTTGCCGTGCTCGGCGACCCAACGGGTGGCGGCGTAGGCCTGGTTGATTGCGG
The DNA here is from genome assembly GCF_058145095.1 of Pseudomonas sp. MDV22-iso1. Taxonomy (NCBI): domain Bacteria; kingdom Pseudomonadati; phylum Pseudomonadota; class Gammaproteobacteria; order Pseudomonadales; family Pseudomonadaceae; genus Pseudomonas; species Pseudomonas sp. MDV22-iso1. The sequence continues at coordinate 2,014 of NZ_JBYVMF010000003.1, read as the reverse complement.
TCGGGTACTGCGCTTCCGGTGAAGGCGTGTAGTCGACGTACACTGCGACGGCACCGGAGCCGACGACCAGGTCGTGGATCAGACGCTGGTGAGTCGGGTAATCGCCCAGCACCCAACCGCCACCGTGGAAGAACATGAACACCGGCAATTCACCTTTGACCTTGGCCGGACGAACGATTTTCAGGTTGATGGTTTGCCCGTCGACCTTGATGGCGCGGTCGCTGACGTCCACTCCCGACAGATCAACCTTCACTGAATTCTGCGCACCGGTCAGTACTGCACGGGCCTCTTTCGGGCTCAACTGCTCGAGGGGCTTGCCACCGCCGGCGGCGAGGGCTTCGAGGAAGGCTTGGGTGTTGTGTTCGACACCGGGGCTGCCCGCCGCAAACGCGCTGCTGACGGAAAGGGCGAGGAGGGAGGCGGTCAGGGTTTTCTTGACGAGGTTCATGTGGGCAAATCCTTTTAATGTGAGAAGAAGGTCCCGGCGGGAGCATGCGGGGTGAACACAGATTAATAGGGTGCCGGAAAAGGAAAAAGCCGCTATAAAGTGTTTGACTGTCAACCAGGACGTGACAATGAACCCTTTTGAAGATATGCGTATTTTTTGTCAGGTGATGGACTCCGGAAGCTTCACCGCGGCGGCCGATCAGCTGGGGCTTTCCAAGCAATTCGTCAGCCGACGTTTGATGCAACTCGAAGAGCGTCTGGGGGTGCGGCTGCTCAACCGTTCCACCCGGCGTCTGGACGTCACGCCGCTGGGCCAGAGTTATTACGAGTCAGCCTTGCGCCTGCTGGGTGAAGTCGAGCAAGTGGAGCAGGGCATCGCCGGGCAGACCACGGAGCCGCGCGGCACGATTCGGGTGAGTGCGCCGCTGTCGTTTGCCCTGGCTCATCTGGGGTGTTTGCTGCCGCTGTTTCTGCAGCGTTATCGCGATGTCACCGTGGAAGTCGACCTGAGTGATCGCCCGGTGGATTTGCTTGGCGAGGGGTATGACCTGGCATTGCGCATCGGAACGCTGGAAGACTCGACGCTGATTGCTCGTCGCATCGCGTCCATCGAGCGTGTGTATTGCGCCAGCCCGGCTTATCTGGCGGAGCGTGGCACGCCGCTTAAACCCGAAGATTTAATCGCCCACGATTGCCTGCCTTACGGTCATGGCCGTCAGGTGCAATGGCGTTTCGAAGGGCAGGGCAAACCACTGGCCGTGCAGGTCACCGGGCGGATGCGGGTCAACAACGGTGAATTGCTCAAAGACGCAGCGATTGCCGGTATGGGGGTTACGTACCTGCCGACGTTTATTGTCGGGGCGGCCTTGAAAGATGGCAGGCTGGTGCCGGTGCTGGATGAGTTTCGGCCGGAGCCGCTGACGTTGTCGGCGGTGTACCCGCAACATCGCCAGGGGTCGAGGCCTGTGCAGGCGTTGATCGAATTCTTGCGTGAGCGGCTGGATCAGACCGAGGTCTGAGGCACATAACGAACCCTCGTAGGAGGGGCCGCAGGCTGCGATCTTTTGGTCTTGATCTTCGAAAAAAACAAGATCAAAAGATCGCAGCCTGCGGCAGCTCCTACAGATGTGTGTGGTGCTCGGGTGACCAGCGCCCGTCAGGACCTCTTGTCATCGCCTGGCTCACCGCCGACATGCACACCACGGTCATCGCCGACTTCTCCGTTGGCATGAACGCCGCGGTCGTCGCCGACTTCTCCGTTGGCATGAACGCCGCGGTCGTCGCCGACTTCACCCGCACGATGTACCCCGTGGTCATCACCTACTTCACCAGCGCGATGTACCCCATGGTCATCCCCCGGCTCGTTGTGGGTGCCGCTGCGCCCGGACGAGGATGAGGCGGTGTTGCCGGAATGGCCCGAGCCATGGTCGCTGCCGCTGTGACCACTGCCGCTGTTGCCGCCACCACCGCTTCCGCTGTGACTGCCACCACCGCCCCCACCGCCACTACCGCTTCCGCCGTGACCACCACCATTGCCACCACCGCTTCCGCCGTGACCGCCGCCATA